>FR884626.1:38619-42837 GCA_000436075.1 Eggerthella sp. CAG:209
GGCGGTTTGCCCCGCCGTTCTTTATACCTGCGGGTTATATGCGAAAGGAATGCTCGGTGAAGAAAAGCGAATATCTTATCAGCGAGCTTCTCGGTGTGCCGGTCTACGAGCCAGGGAAGAAGGGAAAGCCTTCTAAGCGTGTGGGCAAGGTGCGCCATTTCGTATTTCACCCTAAGGCACGTCGTGTGGTCGGGTTCACGGTAAAGCGTCCCGATATTGCGCTTATGGCTCACAGGTCCGATCTCTTTGTGGCTCTCGATGGTTTCGAAATTGAGGAAGGTCATATCCTCATCGACCCCAAAAGCTCTTCTGTTGGCAAGGCTGCCTGTAAGCAGCTGGGCATTTCCTGGGATGAGTGCATTATGTGGCAGGGCCTTCCCCTTATGACCGAAGCGGGCGACCGTTGCGGGTTCGTGGGGGATGTTCGTTTTGCCAGCGCTGATGGTGCCGTCAAGGTTGTTTCGGTTGATAGAGGCAAAACCGCCGACATCCTGTTGGGCTATACCGATATCCCCGCTTCACTGGTGAAGGGCTTCAAATTGGGGGTCGGCGATAGGCTCAACAATGAAGACGGCGAAGATTTCCTTCGTGGTGCCATCATCGTTTCGCCCGAGGTACTTGCCATGGCGCCTGAAGGCGGCCTGGCGGAAAAGGCTGGCACGGCAAGTGCCGTGGTAAACGATAAGGCCTCGCGTGCCGCTGCCAACGTTTCTGCCAAAGTGAAGCCCGCTGCAGCAGAAGCAGCCCATAAGGCGGGGGAAGCCATGAACGATGGCGCTTACAAACTGGGCGTTCAGCTTTCCAAGACCAAGGGCATGTTCTCGAATTTCAAAGAAGAGTATCGTCGAGCTCGCAATGGCGAGGATAGCGAGGGATAATGGTCGGCGTTTCCAAGGAAACCGTTTCTGCATTCGGACACAAAATTAAGAAGAGCGATTTGTTCAAGCTCGTTGGCTTGGTGTGCTTTATCGCTCTGGTGTTTGGCATCGTGGCGGCGTTGTGGCCAAGCCTCTCTCTTATTTTCGAGCCTGACGGCCTCGATCAGATGATCGAAAGCATTCAGAGCCAGGGTCCTGTGGGCGTTCTCATCTTGCTTGGCCTTCAGCTGCTGCAGATCATCGTTGCGTTCATTCCTGGCGAAGTGGTGCAGGTTGCCGCAGGCATGCTCTATGGCCCTCTGTTCGGCACGCTCATTATTTTGCTTGGCTGCGTCATTTCCAGTTCGCTTATTTACACGCTGGTTCACAAGTTGGGAGCCCCCTTTGTTCGGGCCATGGTGGACGAAAAGCACTTGGTGAAGTTCTACGAGTTCGAGCGCTCGGGGAAATTGAATCTTATCGTGTTCGTGCTTTTCCTTATTCCCGGCATGCCGAAAGATGTGTTCACGTATCTGATCCCCCTTACCAACATGCGCATGCGTGCGTTCTTGGTCCTTTCGACCGTGGGGCGTATTCCCGGCGTTATTATTTCCACGTACGCTGCTGCCGGTTTGGCGGAGGGCGACATCACCACGAGCCTCATCATTTTCGGCATTGCTGCCGTGCTCATGATCCTGGGCATTATCTTCCGCGACAAGATCATGTGCGTGTTGGGCACCCAGCGTGCGCTTCATAAGATGGATAAAGAACACGAAGAAAAGCAGGCAGAGAAAACCCAGTGCGAGCGTCTTCAGCAGGAAGATGAAAAGAGAGTAGAGTAGCATGGCCGGCAGGGAACAGGAGCCGTTCGCGTATTCTCCGGAGTTGCAACCAGGGGGCTCTGCCGCACGGTCATCGGGGGGTTCTGCCCAGTCTGCTGAAGCGTTTCGCGCTTCTCCCGTGCAGCCTCACTATGCCGCCCCGCTCTCTTCGCGTGATCATGTGGCAGCTGGGTTTCTGGCTTTGCTCCTTGGCGTTTTCGGCGTTCATAAGTTCTATTTGGGCTACAATGCCCAAGGTTTCACGTTGCTTGCCCTCACTGTTATCGGTGGCCTTTTTACCTTCGGAATAGTAACGGGGGTTGTTTGGATTATCTCGGCGATAGAAGCCATTGCCTATTTCTCGAAAAGCCAGAGTGAGTTCGAACAAATTTACGTGTATGGCAAACGTGAATGGTTTTAGCCCTTCAGTCTTCGCTGAGCGGCTTTCTGTTTCTCGGGCAACGAGAAATGAACGGAGGTTCGTTCGTGTTCGCGGAGCTATTTGTTTGGAAGATGTTGCCTATGGGGTTTATCGTGCGATGTCGCTATGTCTGTGGCGATAGCACGATATAATAGTGACATCGTGTGTATTCATGCCTTTAAGGAGGAACATTATGCCCACCATCACCCGTGATCAGGTTAAAGTCCCTGCGGACGTTATGCCTGAAGCTCGTGAGACGTACATTGACAATTACATGAAGGCAACCCGTGGTACGGGTCGCCTGATGCTTTTTGCTTGCGACCAGAAGGTTGAGCACCTGAACAAGGACTTCTACGGCGAGGGAATCGACATCTCCGATGCCGAGCCCGAGCATCTTTTCGAGATCGGTTCTCAGGGAACCATCGGTGTTCTTGCTGGTCAGCGTGGTCTTGTTGCTCAGTATGCTCCCGACTATCCGGAGATCAACTACCTTATCAAGATGAACTCCAAGACCAACCTGGTTAAGGGTTCTCAGGACGATCCCTATAGCCCCCAACTCTATGATTTGGAAGCTGTTCTGGCTATGCGCGAAGCTGGCGTGAACATCGTTGGCCTTGGCTACACCATCTACCTGGGCTCCGAGTACGAGTCCACCATGATGGCTGAAGCTGGCGAGCTTATCGCAGAGGCTCATGCTGCTGGTTTGCTGGTTGTGCTGTGGATCTACCCCCGCGGCAAGGCTGTTGCTGACGAAAAGGATCCCGATCTGATCGCTGGCGCAGCTGGCGTTGCCCTGTGCCTCGGTGCAGACTTCGTAAAGGTTAACCCTCCTCACGAAGTTGAGGGCCAGACCTCTGCAGAGGGTCTTGCCATCGCCTCTAAGGCTGCCGGTCGCACTGGCCTGGTTTGCGCTGGTGGTTCCAAGGCAGACGCTAACGTATTCCTCACTGAACTGCACAACCAGATTCACATCGGCGGTGCTTGCGGTAACGCTACGGGTCGTAACATCCACATGCGTTCCACCGAAGAAGCAATCCGTCTGTGCAACGCTATTTCCGCTATTACTCTGGGTGACTGGAGCGTTGAAGACGCTGAGGCTGTATTCCGCGGCGAAAAGAATTTCGCGCTCTAAGAGGCGCAATGACGCTGCGTGCTGTTCTGGCGGCACAGGGAAACCTCAAAGGGCAAGGCATGGCGCGAAGGCCAATGCCTTGCCCTTTTCAATTTTCCAATGCTCGCCAGGGCGGCGTTCGCTGGCTTACTTGCGAACTGGGAATATAGGATCGTTCGGTGCGATCTTTTTCGGTCCGCTATCAAAGAAACGCGAAAAGAGCGCGAAGGGGAAGAAAAACTCTTGCGAATGCGGCAATAGCTTTATGCTCAACAATGAAGTTGCAGGTGAATGGGCAGTTTTCTCTGCCATAGTCTCTTCAACGTGAGCCGCGTGGGAGGGTGAGCTGTGATTGTGTTGCTGATTGCTTTATTCTGCCTGTTCTTTCTTATAACGATACGAGATGTGCGCTATCGATTGGTGTATGGAGAAGACCTGCTGATGTTGGTGTCGCTGCGCATGCTTGCAGCAGCTCTTTCTCTGTATCCTGACGAATCTGGTTTGCAGGCGCATCAATGGGGATTTGCCTCTTTGGGCGTTTCCGCCTTGGTGGCATGTTTTGTCACGGCATTGTTTTGGGCGTTGGGGCAACTGGTGTCTAAGGTTTCGAGTGGCGCTGCCCTGGGCGGGGGAGACGTGTTGCTGCTGGCTGCATGCTGCCTGTTTGTCGGTGCGGGCAATCTTGATTGCTATGTTTTGTTTGTTGCATCGATGGGTATTGTTCTTGCTTTGGTTTGGCTGTTTGCGAAGAAGAGCAAAACCTTCCCCTTTGCCCCGGCATTGGTGTGGCCCTGTTGGCTTCTGCTTGTTCTGTAGGAATGGGATGAATGGGGGCTGACTCGTTGCGCCGATCTGCCCATTAGGTTGGTGCGCCCGTCACGAAAACAAAAATCCAAGTGTTTTTGCAACTTTTTTGCGATTAGGGATTCTCTTCTGTCTTTGCAAAGCGGAAATGGGCCGTTTCGCAGTCGATTCGCTGCGTTTTTGGGCCTAAATCTGTTGTTTGGC
>FR884627.1:0-745 GCA_000436075.1 Eggerthella sp. CAG:209
CGACACTGATTCCATGTCGGAGATGTCGAGCGACATCAGGCTCGCGCGGATGGATGCGTCGAACTGGGTGTTCTCTTCCAGCTGATCGGAGAAGAGCGACGCCAGACTGAAGCCCGTGGAGAACACAACGATGCTGAAGAATAGAAGAACGGTAACCGCCCACAGCGATACGAACGCGGTGTTCACCTTCGCGGCGATTTGGCGCATGGTGAACATGGCAAGTCCCTTGAAATAGACGCCGCGCAGACGTTGTATCAGCAGGATGAGGAACCCCGACGCCGACCAGAACAAGCCCAACGTGCCGACGAGCATCAACACGGTTGCGGTGCGAAAGTGCTCGCCGAAATAAACCAAGCCGTCAAGGTTGAGCTCGGCATACGCCTTCGCCAGGATCAGGCACGACAGCACGAACACGATGAAGCAGACGATGGGGTTGCGCACGGGCATGCGCTCGTTGCGGGAGTTGGCCGAAAACAGCGTAGCAAGCTTGCAACGCGAAATCTGCACGGCATTGAACAGGGCCACCACGACGAAGATGGGTGCGAAACATCCCAGGGTCAGCTCGGCGGATCGGGCGCTGAACAGCAGATGATAGTCGCTGATGGCCACACCGATAAGGCCCGCCGTGGCGAAGGCGATTGCCTGTGAGATCAGGAAGCCGAGCCCAAGACCGACCACCAGAGCGATCACGCCGACGATCAGCGTTTCCATCAACACCACCGAGGAAACCTGGCGCGGGCTCATG
>FR884627.1:781-1224 GCA_000436075.1 Eggerthella sp. CAG:209
GTGGCGAATTCCTTCTTGCGCGCTCGAACAACGAATCGGTTGGCGTACAGGACCAAAAAGCCCAGAACAACGGCGACGACAATACTGAAATAAGTCATGACCAGCACAAGGATATCGAAAATGCTCGCACCGGACGCCAGGAACACATTCGCGGCGCCTTCCTGGGCCTCGAACAACACACGGGAGTCCCCAATGGCATTGAAGGCGTAGAACACCGCCACACCCAAGGGCAGGGCGACGAAATATACAGCGTAATCGCGCACGCTGCGGCGCACGTTGCGCAAGGCAAGTTTCATCAACATGATGACCGCCGCCTAGTTGCGCAGCGCAGAGACGTGCGAAGCCACGAAACCGACTGCAGGAGAATCGCCCTGCTTGCCGGAAAGGAACGCTTGAACCTCAAGGATGCGCTGGTAGAAATCGGTTCTGCTGCTATCGCCGCG
>FR884627.1:1266-4320 GCA_000436075.1 Eggerthella sp. CAG:209
GTCTTTGATGAACAGAATGCGATCGGCATACGATGCCGCAACCGCATCATGCGTGACCATCATGATGGTGGCGTGCAGCTTCTCGTTCAGAACCTCAAGGGTTTCAAGAAGAACAGCGGCGTTGCGCGAGTCAAGCGCGCCGGTGGGCTCGTCGGCAAGGACCAGCTTCGGGTCAGCAACGATGGCGCGCGCCGCGGCAACGCGCTGACGCTGACCGCCCGACATCTGTCGCGGGTACTTTTGCAGAACATCCGCCACGCCAAGCAAATCGGCGGTGCGATCGACCTTCGCGCGAACGGAATCAGCTTTCTCACCCTTGATGGTAAGGGCCAAAGCAATGTTCTCGAAACCGGTCAAAGTGTCCAGCAGGTTGGCGTCCTGGAAGATGAAACCCAAGTCATCGCGGCGGAATTTGGACAACTGACGACTGCGCAGCTGCGTGATGTCGCGGCCGTTCAAGATGATGCTTCCGCTGGTCACGGTATCGATAGTGGAGATACAGTTCAACAACGTGCTCTTACCCGAGCCCGATGGGCCCATCACGCCAACGAACTCGCCTTCGCAGATATCGAATGACACGTCATCGAGCGCTCGCGTAATGGCCTCACGTGATCCGTACACCTTCTGAACATCGCGCACGGAGAGCAGGACGTTGCGGTTGTCGGATGTGCCCGCGTTCGCAATGCTTGCCGGAGGGGTTGCGGTAACCATGGTCATGGGGATTCCTTTCTCTTCGGTTCGGTATATCCCCATGATGCGGCGCTCGCGAAAACGGAGCCATCGAAGGGCCTTACCGCAAACTTACGATGTTGTAAGGTTCGTCGCCGTAGACGCCGACGGCAGCGCGCGGGCGGATCGCAGTTTGCGATGGGCGTCGGCTAGGCTCCCGCCAGGTCCATGCGCGTGCGATCGAGCGGGAAGGTCAACGTGATGGTTGTGCCTACCCCTTCTTCAGAAGAAATGCACAAGCCAAGCCCCATTCTTTCGCAGGCCACGGCAGCCAAATACAACCCCATACCCGTTGCCTTGTGATGGGCGCGTCCCTTGCTTTCCGTAAAGCCACGATCGAACACACGTGGCACATCGGCAGCGGGAATGCCATCGCCATCATCGCTGATAATCAGCTCGATACAGCCGCCTTTTGTGCCTGCATCCCTCACCGCACCTTCAAAGCGGATAGTCTTCGCACCGTATTTCGCTGAGTTTTCCAGAGCCTGACCGATGATGAAATCGGTCCATTTCGCGTCGGCGAGCACTTCGAGCGCATCGGCGATCGCGAAATCGAGCGAGACTCCCGCACCGATCAGCATGCGGGACCGTTGACGGCACGCTTTGCGCGCGAGGGCAGCAAGGTTAAGCTCCTCGATGGAAAAATCTTCGCTCAAGGTTGCCGAACGCGCATAGTAGAGCGCCTGCTCGACGCGCGACTCGATACGATCGAGGTCGCCGCGGACTTCGTTGATCTCAGGCCCATGAAGGTTCGACAGCGCCAGTTGCGCCGATGCAATGGGCGTTTTGGTTTCATGCACCCACAACTCGATGTAGTCGCGATATTCTTTCATGTCGCGAGAGCGGGCGGCAAGTTCGTCGGAAGCCGCCTTGCCCTGTACAGCAAGCCCGCGATAGGCGATAGAGCCTTCCAAAGTTCGCGGCTCGTCCAAAATCGAAGAGAGATACCGCGCGTTTTCGGGCGAATTGCAGAACAGATCCAACTGCTGGTAGAACTTACGATCGCGCAAAAACCCAGCAGCGAGCACAATGCAGGCAAATAGAGCTTCGCAGACGGTAACGAGCACAATTACGGAGGCGTTCGAGCCAGTGACCGCCAGAATACCCACCACCACAGCCATCATGGCAGCCATGGCGAGTACAAACCCTAAATGTGAGCGAAAATACGCCCAGAACGAGTATGCTCGCTCGGCGTAGCCGTCGGCAAGCAGCTCCAATTCGCGCGGTGAACTGACAGATGAATGCGGCACCGCCTCAAGCGCTGAATCGGGCGAAGACGAAACGGGCGTTGATTCGCTTTCCAGACCAGACAGCGAATCAATCACGGGCTTTTCCTGCGCGGAGCCGCTCATCGAACCACATAGCCCAAGCCGCGGCGGGTGGTGATGAAGTCATCGGGCACATCGATAGATTGCAGGCTGCGGCGCAAACGATTCACGTTTACGGTAAGCGTGTTGTCGTCGACAAACACGTCGGTTTGCCACAACTCGTCCATCAGCTCGCTGCGCGAAATGATGGAGCCTGCGTTTTCCATAAGAATGCGCAAGATCAAAAGCTCGTTGCGAGACAATTCCACGATTTTGCTACGATATGAAACTTCCGCCCGCACGGGATCGAGCGAGACGCCACCGTGCTCAAGCTGCTTGCGCGCCGGATCGGCAGAGCCACTTCGAGCCAGTGCGCGATCAATACGGGCAAGCAACACAGCGGGGCGATAGGGCTTCACCACGTAATCATCCGCACCAACGCTCATGCTCATAACCTCATCGAACTCGCTATCGGAAGAAGTAAGCACAATGATGGGAACGTTGCTTTCCTGACGAATAGAGCGACAGATCTCGTGTCCATACGCGCCGGGAAGAGACAGATCAAGCAAAACACAATCAGGGGAAGCGGTAAGGGCTTCGGCTGCAGCGTTTTCAAATGACTCGCAGCAAACGCATTCATGCCCCTTAAGCTGAAGCATACGCACAAGATTCTCCCGCAAAGAGACATCGTCTTCGACGATGAGCAAACGCGCCATCGATCCCCTTTCTTCGCATCAAACGAATGAATCGATGATAGCGCAATGAAAAAGCCAGCTGCCATTCCGTTATCGGAACGTATTCGCTGCACAATTGCACTCCTTAAATAACGAGTGCCCGCATTACTCTTCTTAGGCTTCCCCGGCCATGAAGAAAGGCAATACGAGGTTCGCTCTCCCTGTCGGATAGATTTTAGGAAAACGCCACCGCGCTTCCCGAGACCCTCTTCGCCCCGTCGGGCAGGAACGCCCTCAAACAGGAGATGTTCAACCTGAAAATAAGAAACGGGCGCTTACGCGCC
>FR884627.1:4326-11444 GCA_000436075.1 Eggerthella sp. CAG:209
GCTTACGCGCCCGTTTCATTCGGTTCACAAATAAGCAGCCAATACCTCGAATGCTCAATCGGCTACGCAAGCCAACTAAGAACGAAACACCGCACTGAAAGCGGCGGCAAAAGGCACTCGCCCCTGACAACCCCCGCTAAACAACGGGAACAGGCGTACCCTGCCCCTCGATCTTCACCGAACCGTAGAAGGTAGCCTCAGGAAATACCTCACGAATAGAGTGCTTTTCATCCAAGAACGGTAAGTCAACGAATTCACGCACCGAAGCAACCAACTCACTGCAATCGGGGAAATGGCCCTTGTCGTTCAATTCGTTGGTGTCCTGCGCACGCCAATAGATGTCGTTTGCATCGGTAAGATAATAGGTGAGTTCACGCCACTGCATATATGCGCAGTGAGCTCCCATCAGGTAGTTCACCAGTTCATCCGCATCCGCAAGCTGCAACGCCTCGTCAGATTGCCTTCCCATATGTTCCTCCTTGTTTTTTAGGACGCATCCCTCTGCGCCCCTTTCCTATCAGTTAGCGAATGCTCCGTCTAAACATTCGCGTCAATCACTCAGTTCTTCTTCGTCGGATCCTTACGACGAACACGCAGAATGTCTTGTGGTTCCAGTTCAAAAGAAGAGGTAAACGCATACGGCGCCATGGCCTTGCATGCCACTTCAAAAGGCACTTCCACCCCGTCGTAGAGCTCGGCCAAACCCTGAACCTTAATGGTTCGAATGGGCTTATGAGGGCTTAGAACCTCCAGCTCGTCACCTTCATAAAAGCGGTTGCGGCACTTTGCCTTCACGCGCCATTGACCCTGTTCGGCTGCCGCCGAGGAAACCACTTCCCCCACCCAATCGCAAAGTTGTACATAAATGTCGTTGTCGGTAGTCTGCTCAGCATCCCCATAATAAAAACCCGTTGAATAGGGTCGATGCGAGATGATCTCAAGCTCATGCTCCCACAGGGATGCCGGCTCGCCATCAAGCACATGGCGATACGCATTTACCACCGTTGCCACATAGAAAGCCTTTTTCACGCGGCCTTCGATTTTTACCGAAGAAACGCCCGCTGCAGCAAGATCGTCAAGATGCGCAAGCATGTTCAGATCCTTGGAATTCAACAGATACGTGCCATCATCGCTCTCTTCTATGCCGAAGCGCTGGTCAGGGCGAGAAAGCTCCTTCAGCTCATATTCCCAACGACACGGCTGGACGCATTGCCCCTTGTTGGCATGACGGCCAGTAAGGTAATCGCTGATAAGGCAACGACCCGAAATGGCCATGCACATGGCACCATGCACAAACACCTCTATCTCCATATCGGAGGGAATAGCTTTACGCATAGCGGCGATTTCCGCCACCGACATCTCGCGGGCGCACACCACGCGGCGAGCGCCGAGGCGATACCACATAAGCGCAGCTTCAGCGTTTGACACCGATGCTTGTGTGGAAACATGAATGGCAACCGAGGGCGCATGCTGCTGCACCACCGACATAACGCCCAAATCGCTCACAATGGCAGCATCGACGCCCGCAGCTTCCATGGCTTGAGCGTATTCGGGAAGAGCCGCCAGGTCTTCATCGTGGGCGTAGGCATTGCAGGTAACGTACACACGTGCACCAGCGCTGTGGGCCAACTCAACGGCACGAGGCAAATCTTCCAGCGAGAAATTGCTGGCACGGGCGCGCAGGCCGAAGCGGTCGCACGCAAGGTACACCGCGTCGGCCCCAAAGTGAAGCGCATATTCAAGCTGCTCCCATCCGCCGGCGGGAGCAAGCAATTCCGGTTTGTTCGTTTCGCTCTGCACAGACATTTAGAACGTACGCGAGAACTTGTTGTTTCGGGCGGCACGCTTCACGAATGCCAATGCCTCGGCAAGCGTAGCGAAGGGAACCTTGGTCTTTTCAGATTCGCCACGACGCTTAACCTCAACTACGCCTTCCTTTACGCCGCGCTTGCCCACGACAACTTGAACAGGCCAGCCGATAAGGTCGGCATCGGCAAACTTGACGCCAGCACGCTCGTCGCGGTCGTCCAGCACAACCTCAATACCCTGTTCAGCAAGTTCCTTGGCAATGCGCTCGGCAACAGGGAACACCTCTTCGTCGCCCACGGTAAGGGGGATAACGCAAACGTGAGCCGGCGCTACGGACATAGGCCAGATGATGCCATCTTCGTCGTTGTGCTGTTCAACGATAGCCGCCAGCGTACGGGAAACGCCCACACCATAGCAGCCCATAAGGAAGTTCTGGTCTACACCATTTTCGTCTGAGTACACCGCGCCCATGGTCTTGGAGTACTTGTCGCCCAGCTGGAATACCTGGGAAACCTCGATACCACGCGCACCCTGCAGGGCAGCACCGCACTTCGGGCAGGCATCGCCCGGCATTACGAGCGAAAGGTCGGCCCACTCGTCTACCTGGAAATCTTCGCCATGCTTGGCGCCCACAAAATGGAAGCCGTCTTCATTTGCGCCCACAACCCAGCGCTCAATGTTCTTCAGGTTCACGTCACCGATAACCTTGATGCCCCCGGGAAGTCCCTTCGGACCAATGGATCCCTTGTGAAGACCTGCAGCCTCAAGCTCTTCGTCGGTAAGCAGGGTAAAGCCATTTACCACGCGCTCTGCCTTGATTTCATTCAGTTCGTGATCGCCGGGGATAAAGAGAGCGAAGATAGCCCCCTCGGCGTCCTTGCCCACCATGGCCTTAACCGTGGCAGCCTCTTCAATGCCGAGGAACTTCGCAAGGCTTTCGATGGAGGAAACGCCCGGGGTTTCAACCTTCTTGCATTCAGCGGCGGCATACTCAACCGGATGGGCATGGCATACGCCTGCCTCGTTGTTTGCCGCGTAATCGCAATCGGGGCAATAAACCAAATCATCTTCGCCGGCTTCTGCCAACGCATGGAACTCACACGTTACGCTGCCGCCGATCTGGCCACCATCGGCAACGACAGGGCGGTAATCAAGGCCGCAACGCTCGCAGATGCGACCGTAGGCATCGTACATTTCATCGTAGGTTTTCTGCAGGGATTCCTGGCTGGAATGGAAGCTGTATGCGTCCTTCATAACGAATTCGCGGCTGCGCAGCAGGCCAAAACGGGGGCGAATCTCATCGCGGAACTTCGTCTGAATTTGATAGAGCGTCATGGGGAGCTGACGGTAGGAACGCAGCTCGCTGCGGACGATGGAGGTTACCAGCTCTTCGTGGGTTGGTCCGAGGCAGAAGCCACGACCATGGCGATCTTCCAGTCGCATAAGCTCAGGGCCGTAATCGTTCCAACGGCCCGATTCGTGCCACAGCTCACCAGGCTGCAGTGCCGGCATGAGAATCTCATGAGCACCGATGGCATTCATTTCTTCACGCACGATGTTCTCGATCTTGGTAAGGACGCGCATACCCAAGGGCAGGAAGGTGTACACGCCACCTGCGACTTTCCTGATCATACCTGCGCGAACAAGCAAACGATGGCTTGCGATCTCGGCGTCGGCGGGGTCTTCTTTCAACGTGGGAGCATACTGCTGGCTCAAACGCATGATTTCCATTACAGATTTCCTATCTCTTCCATAAGTACATCAACGATAGCGGCCTCTTCGACCTTGCGCAAGGTTTTGCCGTGGGCGAATACCACGCCAGATCCCTTTCCGCACGCAACACCGATATCCGCGTCGGCTGCTTCACCGGGACCGTTCACCACGCATCCCATGACTGCCACCTGGATGGGACGATGCACATCGCGCAACCTCTTTTCCACTTCCTGAGCAATAGGGATCAGGTCAACTTGGCAGCGACCGCAGGTGGGGCAGCTTACCAATTCAGGATCGCGGCGACGCAAGCCCAATGCGGAAAGCAACGTCCAGCAGGCGCGCACTTCTTCGGTAGGATCGTCGGTCAAGGAGATGCGCATGGTATCCCCTATTCCCTGCTCCAAAAGAATGCCCAGGCCGCTCGCAGATTTGATAAGACCCTGAAACAAAGTGCCCGCCTCGGTAACACCGATATGCAGGGGAACTTCAGGCATCCTTTGCGAAAGCAGGCGATACGTTGCCACCGTGGTAGGCACATCATGGGCCTTGGCGGAAACCACCACGTCATAGAATCCTTGGCCATGGCAGAATTCCACGTATGCGGTAGCCGATTCAACAAGCTTTTCGGGCAAGGTTAAGTCGCTGCGTTCCGCCAACGCAGAATCGAGCGAGCCCGCATTAACTCCTATGCGAATAGGAATACCGGCCGCTTTGGCGGCTTGAAGCACCGGAACGGTAGCCTCCAGACCGCCGATATTGCCAGGGTTGATGCGCAGCTTTGCAGCACCGCGACGAGCAGCTTCTATGGCAAGCTCAGCGCTGAAATGAATATCTGCAACAACTGGCAAAGGAGACTTTTTGCAGATTTCCTCGAAGAAATCCAGGTCGGCCTTATGAGGAACGGCGATGCGTACCACCTCGCAGCCGGCTTCTTGCAGGCGGTTGATCTGACTCAGGTTCCCCTCCACATCGGCAAGGGGCAGATTAAGCATCGATTGAACCACGCAGGGAGCGCCGCCGCCCAAAGCGACAGAACCTACCATGACCTGACGTGTTTTTGCGTTGGGAGCAGTATTCGCCATGTATTAGCTCCAATTCCCAAATATGAATCGTTGAACATCTTGATTGACCATAACCAAGAAGAATCCGGTAAAGAGCACGATGCCCACGGTAGACATATAGCCCAAGGCACGAAGCGAAACCACCTTACGAGATACCTTCTGGAATATTTCCACCACAAATCGGCCGCCGTCAAGCGGGGGGATGGGAAGCATGTTCATAAGGCCCAAGGATGCAGAGATAATGGCCGTGAAGAACAGGAAATTCAAGAAGCCCGCATCCAAGGCGCTTTTCGACATAACCGCAATGCCCACCACCGAAGTTGATTGGGAGACGGTTTGCGCTGCAGTTGCGGGATTGAATAGCGCCGCAATTGCGCTTACCACCATGCCGAGGTATTTGAACCCCATTGCAATGGCTTCCCAAGGAGTCCAGGTGTAATGAAGCGTTTCGCCAGTTTGCGTGTTCTGAAGATCGAGCCCCATAACGGAGTAGATGAAAATAAACACCAAGAACACCCAGAGCAGATTCATGAATGGACCTGCGAGCAAGATGGTACAGCGCTTCCAGAACGGCAACGTGCAGTATTGTTGCGCCTTTTCCGAGGCAAAAAACTCCTCGTTGCTGGGAATTGTGCGAGGCTGCCCCTCCTCAAATCCGTTTTTAGCTGGTGTGCGGTACACATTGTGCTCGTCCTTGCGGCGGGGACGTTTGAGCGAACCCCAATCACACAGCTCTTCGAGCAAATCGTAGGCTTCTTGGTCGGTAAGAAACAAGTCGTGGGCAACATCTTCCATATACACGGTGCCCTTGCGATAGGCATAGCCCAGAACACGCTTCAGGTGAGGGCTGTTGCTAGGAGGAGCCATGCCACAAACGCTCGCATAGCCGCCCAGCGGAACGGCAGTGATACCGAAGCGCGTTTCTCCGCGGGTGAAGCCAATCGAGGGGCCAGGCAAACCAATCATGAATTCGCTTACGCGCACCCCGCATGCACGTGCAGCAAGATAATGACCACCTTCGTGGATGAATACAAGAAATCCCAAAAGAAGGGTTACCGTTATGAGCATGATGAGTATATCCATGATGCTCATTATATTTGAGCATCATGGCGCTCCCGTTCCAATTCATACGAACTGCAGCCGCCCCGCCAGCTAACGTGCAAACGAGCCACGAAAACAGCTCTATGTGTGTTTTTGCGGCAGCAAGCAAATACGTACGGCATGAAGCCATCGACCGCATAACTGCTGCACGAAAAAGCCCCTCGATTCCATTAGAAGAGCTATCCATCACTTCCCTCAACGTCAGCGACGACAGACAGCCCACCCGACAGGAACGAGGGGCACAACTAGCTAAAGTGCACTTCTAGCGGGCAGATACCCATGCACGTGCGCAGCTACGAGCCCATGCGTCAACCTCAAGAAGCTGCTCGATGCTCATTACCTGCTGGACGCCGCGCGCCTCATGTTGCGACATTACGGCCTCAACGCATTCAGCAATGCCCAAATATGGCAGCTTTTCCTCCAAAAACGAGGCTANNTTTCCTCCAAAAACGAGGCTACCGCCACTTCGTTGGCGGCATTCATCGCACACGGCAAAGTGCCGCTCACCCTGCCAGCGTGGTAGGCCAAGGCAAGGCAACGGAACGTTTCTGTATCAGGCGCAGCAAAATCAAGAGAACCCAACATCCGAAAATCAAGCGGCTCAACCGGGGCGTCCCAACGCTCAGGGTAGCTGAGCGCGAATTGAATCGGAATGCGCATATCAGTAGTGCCAAGATGCGCCTTTACGCTTCCATCGGTGAATTCGACCATGGAATGAATAGCGCTTTGCGGCTGAACCACAACCTCAATGCGGTCGTACGGCATCTGGAACAGATGATGCGCCTCGATTACCTCAAGACCCTTGTTCATAAGGGTAGATGAGTCGATAGAGATTTTCTTGCCCATATTCCACGTAGGATGAGCCAAAGCCTGAGCAGGGGTAATGTCCTCCAGATCTGAACGTTTCTTCCCACGGAATGGACCACCCGACGCGGTTACCCACAGCTTGCTTACTTCACGGGAATCTTCGCCCAAAAGGCACTGATATATGGCACCATGCTCAGAATCGATGGGCATCAACATGCCAGGCTCGGTTGCCATGGGCATGATAAGGTTGCCACCCACTACCAACGACTCCTTATTGGCAAGGGCAAGAACCTTGCCCGCGCGAAGCGTTTCATAGCTTGCTTGCAAACCAGCAGCACCCACCAAGGCGTTCACTACCACATCGGCCTCTTCGAGATGAACCATCTCACGGACCGCATCAGACCCAAAGCCGATGCTTCCCTTTGCGCCGACAAAGTCTGCAGCCTGCTCTTCCAGCTCAGCTACGACCGAAGCGCTAACCTCTTCTGGCTTACCGAGGGCCAAATGCCCCACGTTGAATTCTTTAGCTTGAGCCAGCAGTTCGGTACCGCGTGTGCCTGCAGCCAAGCCAACGATTTTCAAGCGATCGGGATGACGGCGCGCCGCATCAAGCGTCTGAACGCCAAT
>FR884627.1:11510-20400 GCA_000436075.1 Eggerthella sp. CAG:209
GGACCTGAGGGGATACGTTAGATTGCATAAGGAATACAGCCTCCTAGAACAAGCATGATGGTACCCGTAAGGATTACCAGGAACTGCGAATCACATCTATCGAGCAAACCGCCATGACCTGGCATAATGGTGCCCGAATCCTTGAAGCCAGAATTGCGTTTGATGCGGCTTTCCACCAAGTCGCCCAAAACACCCGAAAGCCCATTTATCAAGCCGAACACCAATGCTTGCGGAATAGACATGGTTACCCCGGGAATAAGCGTGAGCAAGCACCAGAACCCCATGGCCACAACAAGACCGGCTATGAAGCCTTCCCAACTTTTCTTTGGGGAGATATGGGGCGCAAGCTTGTGCTTACCGATCGCCGATCCGACCAGATAGGCAAAGGCATCGTTGCCCCAAACGCTGGCAAACAAGCCCAAAACCAAAACCGCGCCCCAGAATTCGGGAAGCGATACGCGTAGCAACATGGCGCATGACATGATGACGCCTGTGTACACCGCGCCGAATAGGCTTACTGCAACATCGCTGATTCGTGCGGGTTGCCAAAAGACGTACCAAACAAGCAAGGTCAATACGAAGATGGCGAACACCACAACCACGCCGGAAATGCCAGACACCCAAGTAGCAAGCGGGAATAACGCGGCGGCGCAGATTCCCAAAAACTCATTGGGTAACTTGGCGTCAGATCGCAGCATGTAATAAAACTCACCTGCGCAGATAGCGCTGAGCACCGAAAGGTATATTGCCGTAGATACCTCAGATGCCCAAATACACACCACCGTAAGAAGGATATACACCGCGCCTGTTGCAGTACGTACCATCAGATTGCTGGGGTGCTTTACCTTTTCAGGCATCTTCGCTGCGGCGGCATTCTTCACCTTGGTAGAACGCTTTTCTTCACCAGGAAGCTCGATCGCGGGATATTCCTCAGGTTCCGTGGTAAGGCCAGGATGCGCCTGGGAATCCTCTCGCATAAATGGCTTGCGCACACGCGTCTTCGCCATGCGCTACACCGCCCCAAAACGACGATCGCGTGATTGGAACTCGAGCAATGCCCTCAAGAAATCATAGCGATTAAAGTCGGGCCACAGCACATCGGTGCATACGAACTCGGAATAGGCAATTTGCCACAGCAGAAAGTTGCTTATTCTCATTTCCCCCGAAGTACGAATAAGCAAATCGGGATCGGGAATATCAGCGGTGTCGAGGCCCTGCTCGAATAGTTCTTCGGTAAGAACCAGCTCTTCTCCCTTTTCGTGAGCGGCAATAGCAGCATCCGCATATGCCTGGGCTGCATTCATCATTTCCTGACGCGAGCCGTAGTTCACGGCAACCACTAAGGTCATACCATCGTTATTGCGGGTTTTTTCCCATGCAGCGTCAAAAGCATCACGCGTTTCCTTGGGAAGCATGGAAAGATCGCCTATGGTGCGAACGCGCACATGCTCTTCATGCAGACCGTCCACTTCCGCCAACATGGTTTTGGCGAACAACTCCATCAGGCCGCTTACCTCTTCCTTCGGACGCTTCCAATTCTCTGTGGAGAACGAATAGATGGTGAGGTAGTCTACGCCGCAATCGTTGGCGCAACGAATGGTTTCGCGCACCGCTTCGATCCCAGCTTTATGACCGCGAAGTCGGTTTAATGCACGCTTTTTTGCCCAACGCCCATTGCCGTCCATGATGACGGCGACATGGCGGGGTATGCGACTCTGGTCAAGCGCTTTAGGATCTATCCCCATAGGCGGATCAGGGAATATGTACTCGAGTGGTTGCCTCATTCCGCTCCTCCTTGCAAACCCCGCACATGCAAAACACGCCCGCCAGATGACCTGGCTGGCAGAAATTCAAGATCATCAGGCAGCGAAAACCGATAAAGGGCAAGATCACGGATCAGCTTCTGAATTGCCTTTTCTGAATGAACCCCTGCCGCGTTATCGACAGCGCAAAGAGCGCGTTCTCTGCCCCATGGATATCTTTGCCCTCAGAAGAGAAGACAAAGCTAGATGGACATCAGCTCTTCTTCTTTTTTGGCAAGATGAGCGTCAATCTTAGCGATGGCAGCATCGGTAAGCTTCTGAATTTCAGCCTCGGCACGACGCTGCTCGTCTTCGGGAAGGCTATCGTTTTTTACGGCCTTCTCGACGGCAGTGTTGGCATCGCGGCGAGCGTTGCGTACCGCCACACGGCTTTCCTCGGCGTAGGCACGGCATTCCTTTACGAATTCCTTACGACGTTCCTCGGTAAGGGGCGGGAAGGAAAGGCGGATTACCGAACCGTCGTTGTTAGGCATAACGCCCAGGTTTGCCTCCTGGATAGCATGGTCGATACCGCCAAGAGCCGATTTGTCCCACGGCTCGATAACGAGGGTGTGGGCATCAGGCGTTTTGATGGCAGCCATCTGGTTGATGGGGGTCGGAACGCCATAGTAATCGGCCTTAACGCGGTCGAGGATCATGGCACTAGCGCGGCCAGTGCGAACAGAAGCAAAGTTGGAAAGCAGCTGCTGCTCAGCGCCTGCCATACGCTCTGCTGCTTTATCCATGATTTCCTTGGTCATCTTGGGTCCTTCCCCTTTGATTAGCATTGTTGTGATGCCTGCAAATCAGGCACGGTGAAAGTGGGTTTACGCGGTAACGGTAGTACCGATGTTTTCGCCCTTCAGGATGCGTGAAATGTTGCCAGGAACCATCAGGTCGAATACCAGGATGGGAAGCTTGTTGTCCATGCACAGCGAAGTTGCCGTGGAATCCATAACATGGAGCTCACGAGAAAGAACCTCGAGGTAGCTAATGGTTTCGAAGCGCTTAGCATCAGGATTGGTTACCGGATCGGCATCGTAGATGCCATCGACCTTGGTGGCCTTCATCAGGCACTCAGCATTGATTTCGCATGCGCGCAGAGCCGCCGTGGTGTCGGTGGTGAAGTAAGGATTACCCGTGCCAGCTGCGAAAATAACAACATAGCCCTTTTCAAGGTGATGCACGGCACGACGGCGAATATAAGGCTCGGAAACCTGGCGCATCTCGATAGCGCTCATTACACGCGTGGGGATGCCATGGCGCTCGAAAGCGTCTTGGAGAGCAAGTGCATTCATACAGGTGGCAAGCATACCGATGTAGTCAGCCTGAGCACGATCCATGCCTTCTGCAGAGCCAGCAAGACCACGGAAGATATTGCCGCCGCCAACGGTTACAGCAAGCTGAATTCCGTCATCAACGATTTCCTTGATCTGAACAGCCAGTTCTTCAACGACCTTAGGATCAATACCGTAGCCGGCCTCTCCCATCAATGCTTCGCCAGAGAGCTTCAGGAGAACACGCTTGTACTTATAGTCAGATGCCATGGGCATTTCCTTTCATAGCCTGTATCCTTGCCATATTACCGTAAAACGCGCATCACGTTCGGACGCAACACAAAAAGGCTGCGACATTGCGCCGCAGCCTCTCAAAGCTCATAGCATCTTACCTTACAGACCAGCGTGGACGGTATCGAGCACCTGTGCCAAATCGGCAATGCCAACCTGACCCGGAGCCGATGCCTGTGCAGCCGCCCCAAACGTTGCAGCACTGCCGTACGATTCACCAGCCAAGCGGCTCACTACGCCCATGCCGCCCATGCTCATAGTGATAAGCGGGTGCTCAGTATGATTTTCGAACATATCACGCGTGGCATCCATCAAGGTAAGCACGTCTGCACGACACTGCGGCATCAATGCGATCTTGAGGATGTCGGCGCCTTGATCCTGCATCTTGCACAGACGGGAAACGATTTCTTCCCTGGGAGGCGTTTTCTCGAAATCGTGGTTCGAGGCAATTACGAACACCCCAGCAGCATGAGCCGCCGAGATAATGCGCTCTACGATGTCATCGCCCGTGAAGGCTTCAACGTCAATCAAATCGACAATGCCGCTTTCGGCGAGCGCAATGTTGATATTGGCATACAGCTCAGGCTCTGCCGGTTTTTCCCCACCCTCTTTTGCGGTACGGAACGTCATGAGAATAGGCATATCCTCACCTACCGCGGCACGAAGTTTCCGACCGCAATCAACAATCGAATCGACGTCATACGCTTCGTCAAGAAAGTCAATACGCCACTCAAGCACATCCACTGGAAGCGTCTTCGCAAACTGTGCCTGTTCTATCATTCCCGCAGCGTCAGAGCCGCATAGGGAGGTCATGATCTTCGGGCGACCCTCACCGAAAACCACCCCACGTACGTTTACCGTTTTCATACCCGAGCTCCTTATCTATTGATACTACTCATCGTAGTCGATACCCAGCGTTTCTTTCATGTATTCGATAGGCATGGGCTCACCCGTCCACAGCTCAAAGGCGGCAGAACCCTGGAAGAGCATCATGCCAAGGCCGTTCATCGTTTTGCAACCCGCCTCTTTTGCCATTTCACGAAGTTTGGTAAGGCGAGGGGCATAGATGATGTCCACAACGTTCAACTCTGGGCGGAAATATGATTTGTCGGGCACCACCGATTGACCCTCAAGCGGCTTCATGCCTACGCCTGTTGCGTTCACGAACAAGTAGCTATCGTCCATTTCCTCTTTCAGCTTCCGAAGATCAGCCAAATCATAAAGGGTTGCCTTGCAGCTGGTCTGCGAGTTGATCTTCTGCACTGTTTCTTCTCCGCGATGGTAGAAATCATCTTTGCGGTTGAAAATGCTGATTTCAGACACCCCATCAAGCGCTGCCTGGATTTGGATTGCCGTGCCGGCACCGCCGCACCCCACGATGGTCATTTTCTTGCCGATTGGACTTATGCCGTTGTCGGCAGCAGCCTGCATAAAGCCCACGCCGTCGGTAATGGTCCCCGTCAAATGCCCGTTATCGTTCACTACTGTATTTACAGCACCGCACATTTGAGCCGCAGGCGTGAGCTCGTCGAGATACTTCCCTACTAGTGTTTTGTTGGGCATAGAGATATTGGCTCCTCGCATCTTCAGTGTACGAAGGGCCTGAACACCTGCCTCGATTTCGTTTGCATCCACTTCAAACGCAAGGTAAGCATAGTCGTAACCCAATTTCGCAAATGCTTCGTTCTGCATAGCAGGCGAAGAAGAATGGCGAATCGGATACGCCATCAAACCGATAAGCTCAGTGTGGCCGGTTATTCGTTCAGACATGTGGTTCCCCTTTCCTAGATAAGAGCGCACATAGCGTGCTGCTCCTATAAAAAAACTCCCTGAACCAGAGCATAGCGCCTAATTGTTCAGGGAGTTTTAGCAATTATTTATCGCATTATACGTTTTATGAATCGGAGCCGAGCGTTACCGAAACGGTGTTCTCCTGGCCGTTTCGGTTGAAGGTCACCTGCACGTTATCGCCTGCGTTGTGAGAACGTACCGCCAAAACCAAATCGGAAGAAGAGGAAATGGAGGCATCACCCAGTTTCGTGATGATGTCGCCTTCCTGAATGCCAGCATTAGCGGCAGAAGAACCAGCAGACACGCTTGTCACATAAGCGCCCGATTCAACTGGTAGGTTGTATCGCTTTGCCAGCTGACTGTTAACCGTGGTCCCGGTAATACCGAGTTGTGCATGGGAGGGGGTTTTTCCGTCGATGATCTGCTGAGCGATGTTCATCGCATAATCAACGGGGATCGCGAAACCAACGCCTGAGCTGGAACCAGAAGCGGAGGCGATAAGCGTATTAACGCCAATGAGCTTACCGTCCTTGTCCACCAAAGCGCCACCAGAATTGCCCGGATTGATAGCGGCGTCGGTCTGGATCATATTGGTGTAAACGGCACTAGAGCCACTGCTGGAATCGTTCAAGGCAGACGTAGTACGGCTGGTAGCGGAAACTATACCGGTGGAAACAGACTGTTCAAGGCCGAAGGGGCTGCCCACGGCCATTACCCATTCACCAACGGCAAGATCGGACGAAGAGCCAACCTCGATAGCAGTAAGACCCGTTGCGTCGATCTTCAGCACCGCTAAGTCACTCGACTCATCGGTGCCCACCACTTGCGCGGTGTATTCTTCACCGCCAGTATTCACCTTCAGCTGGTCGGCGCCTTCGATAACGTGATAGTTAGTCAGAATGTAACCATCGGAAGATAGGATAATTCCCGAACCAAGGGAAGATTCTTCGAGCTCGTCGCTCGTCTGCCCCATCATGCCCATCATGGTTTGGCTGGACTGTTTGGTGTACACATCAATGTTAACTACCGAAGGAAGGCATTTCTGGGAAACCGCTTCGGCAAGCGTTGTGTCTTCCCCGCTTACCGTGATGTTCGTCCCAGAGCCACTACCTCCCAACACCGTAGAAGAAGTGGGGTGAATAAAGGAATAGACGCCCAATACCAGCGCACAGGCAACTGCGGCACCGCCAAAAGCAACGAGGAACGTCTTCAGAAGTGAAGGGGCCTTCTTCGTTGCTGTATCGGATTGCTGAGGGGTTGCACCCTGGTTCCCCCATCCATTGGGGGGAATGGGCGAGCCGGAGGAATTGCCTTGGTCGTTCATACGATACTCCTTGATTCAACAAATAGGTTCCGCGCTATGCGGAGCGGCTTACATGACCCAGAATAAAAATAAACGGAAGGCAAGATGTAACCTGCCTTCCGTTTGTTAACGTTATGACACCTTTTCAACAAAGCGCCTTTATTTTGCTTCCCACGCTAATTGTTAGAGCTGCTTTGGGTGCTCCCGCTTTTCGTGCTGGAGCTGGTCGAACCAGAGGTGGAACTCGAGTTTGAGGAACTAGAGCTGCTCGACGAACCAGTGCTCGAAGAATCAGATGCGTCGGTCGAAGCGGCGTCTTCGCTGCCAGATTCGCTCTTCGTGGACTGGATAACCTTCAGTGCAGAGATATCAGCCTGGTCGCCCAACCATTTCTTCTGGATAACGCTGATTACGCCGCCGTTCTTCAAAGAGCCCAGCGCCTCAGACACGGCTTTCTGCAGTTCAACATTGGTGGTGGGCGCAGCAATGCAGTAAGAAGAAGGATCCTGCAACAGTGCTACCGGATAAGCCTCAACCGAAGAAGAGTGGACCACATAGGCACCGATGGTGCTATCGGCAGCTACATAGTTCACCGAACCGGTCTGCAACGATTCGAAAGCGCCCTGGAGATCGGCGCTGTTACGCAGGCAGCTTTCGCCATAGTGGTCGGTTACTTCCCATGCGCTCATGGAAGAAGACTGAGCTGCTACGGAGAATGAGCCGGACTGGGTGGGAGCCGTGGCGTTCTGGGTAAGCGAGAACAAAGCTACCGCAGAACTCATGTACGAATCGGACATCCAATATGCGGAATTCGACTTCGCAACGCCCATGACAATGTCAACGTTATCCTTGGTAAAGGCGGTGTCTACCGAAGAACCGACATCCACCAATTCGAGCTTCAGGCCCAGTTCGTCAGCAAGGGCAGCCGCGATATCGACATCGATGCCAACGATGCTGCCAGAAGTCTCCGCAGCATAGGGGGCATTGGACGCGTTTACGCCCACGCGCAACGTACCAGAAGACTTGAGGGCAGAATTGCTGATCGTCTGCCCCTTCGCCTGGGGCGTATAATTGTTCGACGTGCAGCCGCATAAAGCCACCGCCATGGACAGCGCCATCACCAACGTGACAACGAGAATCGATGCGCGTTTCATCGAGACTTCCCTTCTTGGTACCGATAATAACGCTCTTCCAGCTGACCTGGTCTTTGACCCCACACTCGCATACTGGAACCAAGCCCGCAAAGCGGACGTCGTCCTCTCGTTCGTGCAACCCTATGTTGCATAAAACCCGAACGGTACGTCTTACCTCTAGGATGCGCCATGCTCGTTTCGGAAAACCGATAACTTACGTGGATCCTTTTGACCGCATCTGCCTTGGACTAGGAAAAACCGCAACCACAGACCTGGATAGAGCATTCCTAGTCTAGCAGAATAGGCAACTCGATCGGCTTCTTGCGCATGCTTTTCCCATATCCTTCGCATTTGCTTCGCACTTCCCGATCATAGTCGTTACTGAAATCGGATGATAACCCCACGAACCAGGTTTGACGGCGGGGTCGGCAACAGCCCTACCCGCATCGCCAAAGCCGGCAATATAAGACAGCATCGGAAAGAAGAGTGAAATGCTCGCGGAAATCAAAGGCTCGTTAAAGCTCCTTCGGCTTGGGCTCTCCGAAGCCGTTTGGCAAACCCGGTGCGTTATCTGCGATGTGCCAGGAGTGGCACTTTGCGACAAATGCTCACGAGAATTGCCCTACCTGGACCAACTTTCAGCATGCCCCCTATGCGGAGCACCCTGGGGGCGCGGGATATGCTGCGAATGCAATCAACAGACCTTGCACTGGAAGGGATTGGCACGCTTTCCCCTCGATGGCTGCGTTTCTGCGGTGTTGCTTTCACCGGAAACAAAGCGCATCGTAACCGTTTTCAAAGATCGAGGAGAACAGCAGCTTTCAGAGATAATTGCCCACCATATGGCAAATGTTCTTCCGCCCTCCTGGCAAGCAGAAGCTGTGCTCGTCCCCATACCCGCGCGCGCCAACGCCGTCCGAGAGCGCGGGTTCGATCACATTTCGCTTATCGGAGCTGAGCTGTCGCGCATAACAGGAATGCCCCTTACTCCCCTTCTCCGAGCGAAACCCCGCCGCGACCAACGCGATCTCGACGCAAGACAAAGGCTTGCCAACATGGCTGGATCGTTCAACCTCGAACCAAACGGGCCTTCCCCCTATGGAAACGCCCTTAAGGCGCGTTTGGGCATCATGCCCCGCATCGTATTAATCGACGACGTGTTCACCACAGGGGCAACTCTCTTCACTGCAGGAAACACTCTACGAGCAGCGAGCGCAAAGGAAATCTATGCGGTTACTTTCATCAGAGCATAAGCCACCGCGGAACACGGCAAAAAAACAGCCAGACGATACC
>FR884627.1:20515-40781 GCA_000436075.1 Eggerthella sp. CAG:209
TCTTTGGCGTTGGCCTGCGCAAACTCTTGAACGTCAACCGAGATGCTGTGCTGAATGGGCTTCCAAGAGGCCTTCTTGACCAGGGCAACCAGCGCAATAGGAATGTAGGTGATCATGAACAACGGGAAAGTGAACATGTAGAAGATCTTCTTACGAGCAGGTGCATGGATATTGTCCCATTCGGTAAACGTGGTAAGCGCACCGAACATAAACATGAAGAGCGTGAAGTTAAAGAGGCAGAAGAAGATCGAGGAAAGCGAAGAAGTGATCATGACGCCCGTGGACATTACGCCGGTAACGCCCAGCACGGCGATAATCGCATTGAAAGCGATGGTGATGATGGTCAGCAACATAGCAGGGCAAATGGTCATCAACATGTCGTAGCATGCGAAACGAGAACCCTTAGGGTTGGTGAAAATACCCTTGACCAGCTTCCCGCCATATCCAAAGAACACCTGATAAAAGCCTTTTGCCCAACGGAAGCGCTGATTCCACGAGTCGCGGAATGTCAGCGGCTGTTCGTCGTAGAGCATAGCGGTAGGCGTATAGGAAATTCGACGACCGCGGACGATAGAGGCAGTGGAAAATTCGATATCTTCAGTGAGCATATGGTACTTCCAGCCGCCCATCTCATCGATGATCTTCGCGCTGATAAAGAATCCCGTGCCCGAAACAGCGCAGCTGGTTCCCAAGGTAAGACGAGCTTGAGAAAGGTATTTCGCCTCGCGCATGAACCATACGGCATAGCCCGCGGTAATCCAGTTGGAACCGTAATTCTTCGAGTTGCGGTAGCTGGTTGAGGCAACCGCACCGTTATCGAAAGTCTTGTTCATTTCGCGGAAGTAGTTCACGTCGAGCACATTGTCGGCATCGAACACGAAGTATGCCTCGTATTCATTTTCGCTGTAGTGCTGGCGAATGCAAGAGAAGCCGTAATCGAGGGCGTAACCCTTACCGATATGCTCCTTGTTGAAACGGGGGAACACGATGGCGCCAGCTTCCTGGGCAACGGCAGCCGTATTGTCGGTACAGTTATCGGCAACAACAAAGATGTCAATGAGCTCTTGCGGATAGTTTTGCACGCGAATGCTGTGAATAAGGTCACCGATAACAGCGTTCTCGTTACGGGCGGCAACGATAACCGCATAACGATGGTTCTTTTTCGCTGTCAGTTGCGGCGGTTTCTTCGTAAGCGTTACGAATACGTAGAAAATCTGATACACGTAGCAAACAGAGAACACGAGAAAGACGCAGAAGTTAAAGATGTCCACAAACGAGAGGGACGAAAAAAACTGGTCTAGCACCAATGCTCCTTTTCCAATGTTCGCGAACGAGAACTGCGAACCCCAATAAAGCCAAAACGCCGTTGTTTTGGCGCATGGCAATCTACACCCGTAGGCGTTTTCTTGCTTTCGGGATTATAGACGCTTTTAGAGCAAGCTGGCGCACGCTCATTCCCCAACCCGATAAAACGCACCTATTGGGTCATTTTCTCTTCACATCATCACGCCTCCTGCATATCACCTCCACAAATCAACGGAATATAATGGAAGCCAGGAGGGTCATAGTAAACAAGGAGGATGATATGCCCGTTTTCAATAACCGCACACCGCAATATGCAGAACAGGTAGAAGGCGGTATCGGCAGGATGCAGCGTGACCGTCTGCTTGAAGGAGATCAACTTGGTGGAATCTGCAGCTATGTTGCGCAGATCTCACTTGAGCCAGGCTGCTCAATCGGCATCCACCAACACGTAGGCGATTCGGAAATGTACTTCATCACTGCGGGCACTGCCACGTACACTGAAAACGACGTTGAATACCGCGTCGAAAAAGACGATGTGCTCTACTGCCCCGACGGAAGCTTTCACGGCATCCTGAACTCAGGTGAAGACATGTTGAGCTTCGTTGCCGTCATCCAAAAATGCGAATAGCGATCTTACCACTGCTATCCAGCATTACGGCCGCATCTATAATGGAAGCGACAACTCGGGCCCCACATGGCTATTCCATGTCGGGGCTTTGCTTTATCCGCTAAGGAGCACCTATGACTTTTGACGAACTTGACGAACAGCAAACCAAGGCAGCGCTTTACGTGCTGGAGCTTGCCGACATTGAACCCACTCGCGAAAACGCCCGTCTCTACCTTGCCTGGGACGTCCTTTCCTTCACCGAGGATGCGCAAGGACGCTACTGCTGGTATATGGACGACGAAGGCAACGAAGCATGTATCAAGGTAGACAGCCTGGAAATCATCGAAACCTCCGAGTACGAGTAATCCATTAGCTCCTAGAGCAGAATCGGCCCAAAGAAGGCGAAGTAAGGGACAAATAGAGATATCGCATTGTGTGTTTCGCGCCTTACTTGATCCACAGGGCCGCTCCGGGAACCCGAAAACAAAAAATCGGTCTGTATTGCAACTTTTTTGCGATTAGGAGCTGTCGCATGGTTCCCCCATCGCAAATCGCGACGCAAAAGCGCAGTTCACCAATCATGCAGCGGCTCGCTTTCGCCTTGCCAGAGCGGAAAAGGACCCCTAATCGAAAAAAAGTTGCAAAAATGTCCGATTTTTTGTTTTTGCAACGGGCGAATCGCTGAGACGAGGCAAATCCGCAATAAATATCTAGCGAGCGCCGAGCTGGGGCCAGAGAACCGGACGGAAGCTAAACGGAGAGCTAGGCGGACGACGGCGCTATCGATTTGTGGCGACACTCGTCTGCGGCAGTGCCGCACATCTGGGGCTGCCGCCTATCCAGGGCGTCCGCCAAACAGCACCCAAATAGCACCCACGGGGCAAAATGAGCCCATAAAACGAAAAGGTCACCGAGCAAAATGCTCGGTGACCTGCATTTTTAATGGTGCCGGCAACAGGAATCGAACCCGCAACCCACTGATTACAAATCAGTTGCGCTACCGTTGCGCCATGCCGGCAAAACCGTCTGCCAATTATGCCATAAGTTGAGCCATCATCACGGAAAACGCACCAAATAGGTTGAGCGGTTGATCAGAGCGGCAAACGTCAAGAACAGCTACCGCACACCTTCACCATTGAAATCGGGAACGAAGCTTTCCTGAGCAGCATCGCCCTGCTGCCAAAAATAGTCTTCTACCCCAAGCGAATCCGCATAATCAAGCACCTCTTCGTACTCTTCTTCGGTTACCCGACCGGCAAGGCCGTAGCGCTCAAGCCCTGACGCTAAAGGCGTGTACTGGCTCATGATACTCAACCGAACACCGCTACCAAAGCGATCATGCAGCGTAGCGAGCGCACGCTTCGATTCCTCAACCCTACCGGGAAGAACCAAATGACGGACAATAACGCCTTTAAGCAGCAACCCTTCGTCGTCTTCCTCCCATACGGGAACCTGAGCAACCATTTCCTCGATAGCAGCCAATGCTATTTCAGGATAGCGGGGGGCATGGGAAAGCTTTCCTGCCTCAAAAGCAGACGCGTACTTGAAATCAGCGAGATACACATCCACCTTTCCCCTCATAAGGCTCAGCGCCTCGAGTGAATCGAAGCTTGAGGTGTTGTACACCACGGGGATAGTAAGCGCTCGCGAATCCCGCAACTCGCCCAAAGCAGCAGCGATGCTAGGCGTATAGTGCGTTGGCGTAACCAAGTTGATATTCGCCGCATGCTCCTCGTTCTGCAAACGGAGCAGCACTTCCTTAAACTGCTGCAAGCTTATCTGGACCCCAGAGCCAGACACCAATTCCCTGTTTTGGCAGTACACGCATTGAAGAGGGCAATGCGAGAAGAACACAGCACCGCTGCCTTTGTCTCCCACTAAGCAGGGTTCTTCCCACCAATGCAGAGCCGCACGCCCCAGACGCAGAACGTCAGACGCCCCACATACACCACGCTCTCCTTCTTCGCGATTCACGCCGCATTGCCGAGGACATAAACCGCACGCAGAATAAGGGGACCCCGCACGGGATCCCCTTAAATCAATGGCGCTGTTCACCGATTCGCCCACAAGCTCACCAAATTAGTGATGGTGCTTGCCGCAGCACTCATGTTCCTCATGAGGATCGTGGCCGCATTCGCACTCGTGGTCTTCGCCGTCTTCGCAGCCGCAATCGCAGCTTTCGAAGGCACCTTCGGCACGGGACCAGTCGAGTCCGTAGCGATTGGTGGTTTCTTCATCGGCGAATACCAACTTCAAGCCAGCAGGGCTCAAGTCGATGCCGCCCACCAAAGCAAGCAGCTCCATAAGGCGATAGCACGCTTCTGCCTGAGGGAGAATCATTTCCTCATCTTCCAAGGAAGCAAGGGCAGCCGTTGCTTCCCCCATCAAGTGCTCGATAGTGAACGAAGCATCGTACTCTTCATCGAGCAAAGCCTGAGCAAAAGCTTCCTGGGCAGGAGAAATGCTATTCATGTCATGCATGAAGTCGATAACGTCCTCCACCATCACGTTTACGTCGCTGCCGACGTTTGCAAGAGCGACCTGCGCCTCGACCGCACCGACCAAGGTCGCACAACGTTGCAGCGTAAGGGCAACCTTCGCCTTCTGGCCAGCTCCCGCATGGCCCATCCACATTACGCGATGAGCGATAGCATCAAGCAGGGGCTTTACTGTTTTGTAGTCAGCGTCTTCGCGACAGCCAGCAACAATACCCAGGTTTTCACGGCTAACGAACGCCTCTTCGCACACCATGTCGCTCACCACCAAGGGAGCATCAATAGCCGCATGGCCGTTCACGCAGGCAACGGCATCAAGCTCGCAAGCAAACGAAACGGTAGAAGGGCTCAGGTCGACCAAGATGGCGCCTTCTCTGGATCCGCGAAGCAAGCCTTCCGTGTCGTAGTACAGATCTTCCAACGCGGAAGTATTGATGCAGTAGGTAAACACTACATCGGCATTGGAGATATCGGTTGCCGGATAACCTGCCTCTTCAAGCAAGCCGCTTACACCAGCGCCCACACGCTCGTCGCCGGCAAATGCAAATGTCAAATCCTGAGTGCCCATATGCACATCCTTTCCAAGTTATCGAATAGCCCATTCGGCAATTCGGGAACACGCACTCCTCAAACAGCCCACCGACGATGCGTAGGGATTTCAAAAAAGCGGGCTCAGATAGCTACTGTTTCTTTCCGCGGACCTTGTTCGCAATGCGATCAGCCATGGAAATATCTGCCCGGCAATCTTGCCCCCAGAACACAATGGCGATCATCCCGGGGCCTACATGGCTGCCAATAACCGGGCCAATACTCGTTTCCAAGAACATAACCGAATCGTCCTCTTTAGAGATGAGACCCATCAAGCGCTCGGCATCTTTGGGGCAGTCGGCATTGCCGATAACCACATTCTGGCCAGGAGCATCAGAGCTGCGTCGTTTCATATAGTATTCATGCAGGGCTCGAATACCCTTCTTACGACCGCGAGCAACACCCGTAAGTGCCAGCTTACCATCGGCATCGATACCCAAAAGAGGCTTCACATCAAGCTTAGAGCCCGCATAGGCAACCGACGATGGAATACGGCCACCCCGTCGCAGCGCTTCCAAATCATCCACCATGAACTGGCGATCCACGAAATAACGTGCCTCTTCAGCCCATGCCACCATCTCATCGGCGGTCAGCCCCTTTTCACGCTGACGCAACGCTTCATACACCAAGAATGCCTCGGCGATAGATGCCAGCTTGGTATCCACCATACGGACATCCAAGTCTGGAATTTCCTGCTTTACCTGATCGAGGAAAAGGCATGCCGTATCGAACGTTCCCGAAAGGCCGCTCGAAAAGCTCAAATACACCGCCGGTTTTCCCTGCTCATGAGCCCATTCGAACGCCTCTCGAAGTGCGGGCATAGGGATTTGGGCAGTTTGAGGCTCAGAGCCATTGCGCATCGATTCGTAAAAATCATGGGCCGAACGCGAACGATACAGATCGTCGAGATGTTCACCTTCATCATCGAGGTAAGGGAACTTAAGCAGATACACACCATCGCGGTCTACCACCTCGTAGGGCAAATCACAGCATGAATCGATGATTAAGTTGCATTTAATATCCATTACGGTTGCCTCTCAAAACAGGGGTTTCACTAGTTGGCCACAGCAAGGCTGCTCAAATCACCTGTGATCTTGCCTTCAAGGGGCTTATTGCATATATACGAAATGCCCACAGCAGGACCCACATGCAACCCAACAACCGGACTAACAGGAATCACGCGAACCTCTCGCTTAAGGAAAGGCTCGAAGAATTCCTTTGCCCACTCTACGGCAGGAGCTTTGTCTCCGATGTAATGCACCACCAAGTCCTTCAAACCACCGCAGGTTTCAATATCGTGCTCTAAGATTTCCTGGATCTTGACAAGAGCCTTCTTGCGGGTTCGGACTTTCGCCATAGGCTCAGGCGTACCGTCGACCACCGTCAAAACTGGCGCCAACTTGATAAGGTTGCCCAAAAGCGCCGCCGCACCGCCAATACGGCCGCCTTTTTTCAAGAAGGTAAGCGATTCAGGCGTGAAAAGGAAGCGTGTGCTCTTGATGGCTTCAAGAACCGTCTGGGCGGCCTCGGCAAGCGTCTTGCCTTCCCTCACCGCACGAGCGCCTTCCAAAACGGGAAATGCCTCGTCAAAACCACAGGACGATGAATCGATCATGCAATACTTGAAGTTGATATTGCGCGACTCTACAGAGCGGGCAGCGCGCAACACGCCATCGAAGGCACCGGAAAGACCCGTAGAAATCCAAATACCCAGGACCTCATGGCCCGCCTTCGCAAACGATTCGAACAGTTCTTCGAGCGTGCTCTGCGAAGGCTGGCTCGAAGTTGGAGGGTTATCGGCCATGTCGTAGATGCGCGTATAGAAATCATCGAGATCCATCGTGGCATCAACATGCTCGTGTCCATCTTCGTTCAAGAACAAGGACACAACTTCGATGTTTTCTTCTTCGATCAATTCCTTAGGCAACGAGGCTACGGAGTCGGTAACGACTTTGATCATTCGGCACAGCTCCTTTCGCAAAGGCGGCGCGCCAGGGCGCAGCCGCCTTACCACAGCTAGGCTAAGCATCTGCTGACTATTTCCAGATCGCCCCAGCAACAAACAACTTGCAGGACGAAACAAATCAAGCGTACTTGGGATTCTACGAAAGTCCCAAAAGACGCGAGACCAAATCGCGTCGGCGATAGAACAGAGAGTATTCCAAACCGACTGGATAAGAATGCGGGTTGACAATGCGCTTCTGGCTTTCGTCGAGCAAAGCAAGCTGTTCTCGGCAGCGATCTCGTGCAACCATTGCGTCACGCGCCTCAGCATCGAGCACAACCTTGCCCGCGCGGGCAAGCGGCTCAAGGAGCGTTTCGTAACGAAGACCGGAAAGATCTTTTTGGCGCAACTCGTCTGCAGGGTCAACAATGCGTTCGCTCGAAACAGGATACAGAACATCAAAAACCATGTCTCCCGCAATGGTTCCCGATTCGTGGAAATAGCGACGAACGTCAAGAATTCCGGGAACAGTTTGTTTGGAACTCTGCCCCGTAACTTTGACACAGGGTTCCCATTCTCCACCCTTCATGCGCTTTGCCGCCAGTTTGTATACGCCGCCAAGCGCTGGCTGATCGTAAGCGGTAACCAACTTGGTGCCCACGCCCCAAGAAGCAACTTTGGCACCCGAGTCGCGGATAGACTTGATGGCAAACTCGTCCAAATCATTCGAAAGAACCACGCCAGTCTCGGTAAGGCCCGCCTCATCAAGCATGGCACGAGCTTGCTTGGCATTCCACGCCAGATCGCCCGAATCGATGCGGATGCCAGCCAGGTGCTCGCCGCGCGCTTTCATTTCAAGACCAACGGTAATGGCATTTTTCATGCCCTGGGCTACATCGTAGGTATCTACAAGCAATACGCAGTTCGTGGGAAATTCTTTGGCATATGCGCGAAATGCCTCGAGCTCATCGTCAAACGCCATAACCCACGCATGTGCATGGGTGCCAGAGACCGGCAAGCCGTACTCACGACCAGCAAGCACGTTTGAAGTAGAAGCACAGCCGCCCACGATGCATGCGCGAGAAGCACGCATGCCGCCCGATTCGCCTTGGGCGCGGCGTAAGCCAAATTCTGCCACGGGAGTTTCAGCGGCAAGACAAACGCGCGCTGCCTTAGTTGCGGCAAGAGTTTCAAAATTAACGCAGTTCAGCAGCTGCGTTTCCAGAAGCTGGCACTGAACGATAGGGCCGGTTACGCGAACGATGGGATCATTCGGGAACACTACCGTGCCTTCACGTACGGCGTCGATCTCGACAGTAAGCTCGAGCGTGCGCAGATACTCAAGAAAATCAGGATTGAATAGCTTACCGCCGCCTGGCGCATTGATAGAAGCAAGATACTCTACGCTTTCGTCGGAGAACGAGAAGTTCTCCACCACTTCAGCGATATGATCCATGCCGCTGGCAATAGCGTATCCGCCCTTAAACGGCGGTTCGCGGAAGAAGATATGGAAGCATCCCTCTTCCTCAAGTTTTCCACAGGCCCAGTAACCCTGAGCCATGGTTATCTGATACAGGTCCGTTAAAAGAGCATAATCGTCATTGTTGTTCATTCGTGCTGCCTTCCCCCTGAGCCTTACGGCGACGGCGGCGGGGCTTGCGATGAGCTACTTCGCCCTGCTTGCCGGTATTCGAACCGTTGGCCGTATGCTCCCCTTGTTGCTTTCGAGGTGCATTGCGCACACCCGAAGATTTACGGCCGGGACGCTTTGCGCCCTGGTCGGAGTTGCTTTTCTTGCGCTCTTCGCTGCGCTGGTTCTGCTGACCCTGCTTGCCCTGCTGCTGGGGTTTGCTTCCTTTGCCTGAGCCACGGCGCGAACGGCGCGACTGACCCTCGTTCTTTTTCTGAGAAGCAGATTTCTTCTGATCCTGAGAGTCTTCGCCCTTGTTAGCGGATTGGCCTTCGGCGCCCGATGAACCGCTGCGACTACGACGGCGGCGGGGCTTGCGATGGGCGTCTTCCTTTTCACGCTCGCTTTTGCGGGCTTTACGCGATTCGTTATCAGCGAGCTTTTCGTTGCCGCTGAACGAAGTAACTTCGAAGGCGGTGGTGCCGAATACATCGAGGGGATCGGGAGAAGCATACTTCTCGAACACTTCCTCGGATACACCAGTGGGACGCTTTCCTTCGCCGTTGTATTCCATTTCCGCAAGCGGAACCTTGATGGACTTGCCGTCTTCCAGTTGAAGGGTGACGCGCTCCAAAGGAACATTGATTTCTGTTACGCGGGCAACGCCGCCAGGCACCTCAACCTTTGCGCCATGCTTAGGAGCACGGGAATTAACCTCTTTATAGGTTTCATACTCGTAACGCAAGCAGCACATGAGTCTGCCGCAGCATCCCGATATTTTCTGAGGGTTGAGCGACAGATTCTGCTCCTTTGCCATACGGATAGAAACAGGAGAAAACTCTCCACCCAAACGCTTGCAGCAGAGCTCTTGGCCGCAATGGCCCAAGCCACCCACCAAACGAGCCCCATCGCGCACGCCAATCTGGCGCATGTCTACGCGCACATGGAAATGACCGGCGAGCTTGCGCACCAAGTCGCGAAAATCTACGCGCTCCTCAGCCTCGAAATAGAACACCGCCTTGTCGCCATCGAACAGGAACTCCACCATAACGGGACGCATTTGGTCGCTTGCACCTTCGGCAAACTCCTTGAACACAACCAGCGCCTCTTCGCCCTGCTGGGCCAATTCGTCTGCGCGCTGGACGTCTTCTTCCGTCGCAATGCGAATAACCGGCTTCAACGGCGATTTCAGATCGGCGATAAGCTCATCGCTGACCTCCATGATATCGGCCGTTGCCGTGCCGAACTCAGTTCCGCGTTCCGTTTTAACGATTACGTGATCGTTTGCCTTAACGTCTATGTCGCCCGGGTCGAACCAGAGGACCTTGGTTCCCGCTTGCATCTTAATAGGTGTTACCCGAACCATGTAGAACCTCTCTTATCGTGAACAGAAGCGTGTCCAAGCACGTTTCTGGAGAAACATTATAACTAAGCGCTTCGTCGGTCTTATACGCTTCGCGCAATGCGCGCATCAGACCCTCAACGTTTACCCTGGCTGCCGCCGCTTCTACGGCAGGACGCTGGTCAATGTTCACCATCAGCTCAGGAGTGCCTGAAACCACCATAAGAACATCGCGCAGCCACGAGCGGATAATCGCGGTCATCTGTCTGAGCGAAGTGCGCGTTGCCTGGGTAAGGGCACGTTTATGGCGCAGTTCGATTTGGCGCATGGCTGTTTTCGTAAGAAAATCAGCAGATTCCGCCAATTCCTCACTCTGCTCGGTTCGCACGTTGTCGAGCGGGGCCTTTGCACGTTCGATGAGTTCAGCGGCGTACTCAAGCACATCGCGGGCATCGGCAACGGACAAACCAGCCAGGACTTCCATCACGCGAGCGCGGAATTCGGTGCGCTCACTGCTTTTGGCAAACGAGATAGCCTGCGTAATGGAGCCATCACACGCCTCGATTGCCATACGGGCGCGCTCGGGGGTTACCCCAACCTTTTGGGAAAGGATTCCCGCCGCCTCTCGGGCGGGAATATGGCGAAAGGGAACCACCTGGCAGCGAGAAACTATGGTGGGGAGCACACCCTCGCGGGTACGACCCAGAAGAATGAACACCACACCAGGCACCGGCTCTTCAAGGGTCTTCAGAAAAGCATTCGCCGCCTGAGTTCCTAAAAGATCGACGCGATCGAGGATATACACCTTGCTTTTTGCACGAATGGGCGCAAGCGAAACATCGGAAACGATTTCCCTGACCTGTTCGACCAAGTAGCCTTGGGCTCCCTCGGGGGCGTAATAATGCACATCGGGATGACGGCGACGCAACACGCGGGCGCAATCATCGCATTCACCGCAGCCATTCTTTTCACACAGGATTGCCTGGGCGAAAGCGTATGCCGCAGATGTTTTGTTGGAGCCGGCAGGTCCCGTAAGCAAGTAAGCATGGCTTACCCGACCCGAAGCTATCGTCGCGCGAAAGAACTCGCGCACACGAAGCTGACCAAGCACTCCGTCGAAGACATCAGCCACCGTGCTACTCACCTAAGTTGATCTGGGCTTTTTTATCGGTGTTGCGCTCGAGGATAGATTCGAAGAATCCGGGCTGCCACACAGGACTCGAGGCATCCCAGCTGAATATGTCAGAAAGCTCCTTGAATATGGTTCGAGCCGTTTTGTCTTTGGAGCCCGCAGAGGAAACGACGCGAATGCGCTGGGGGTTTTCTGCTGCAATGCGCATAAATGCGCTATTCACACGTGCATGGAAATCGGCGCCTGCCTGCTCAAGCCTGTCGGCATCTCCGTGATGGGTAGCTCGTTCAAGCCCTTCTTCAGCGGGAGCTTCGGTGGTGAGCAGGATGGTGCGACAGGGATGCACCCCTTGACAGGCGAACACATTAGCCTGGTGCACAAACGATACGGGAAGACCGCGACCATACGCCTGATAGGCAACCGTAGAATCATAGAACCTGTCGAGCAGGACAACCGCCCCTCGCGCAAGCGCAGGAATGATAGTCTCTTTTACGATTTGAGCACGAGCAGCTTCGTAGATGAGCAACTCGGCCTGATCGGACATAGCTGAATTTTCGGGATTAAGGACAATCGAGCGCAGCGCTTCACCAATGGCAGTGCCGCCAGGCTCGCGCAAGCACAGAACCTCATGCCCCATTTTGCGCAGGCACTCAGCCAAAAACGTGATATGCGTTGTTTTACCGGCGCCATCTCCACCTTCAAAGGTGATGAAAATTCCAGGTCCGACAGTAGTATCCTGCGCAGTGGCCACTCGTAAATTCCTATCAGTCGAGAGAGTAAATGTCTTCGCCCATCGTGTCGATACCGACGAAAACGGGGAAATCGGAGACGATGATCTTTCGCAACGCCTCGGTACCCAAGTCATCATACGCTAACGTTTCACACGATTCTATGCACTTCGCAAGAAACGCAGCAGCGCCGCCAACAGCCACAAAGTACACCGCGCCATTGTCTATGCAGGCTTGGCGAACCGCTTCGGAACGATGGCCTTTGCCCACTGTTGCGGCGAGGCCACAATCCATAAGACGGGGAGCCGCGAAGTCCATTCGCGAAGCAGTGGTGGGGCCAATGGCGCCAAACGGGCGCCCCGCCGCCGAGGGGGTTGGCCCTGCATAGAAAATGGTCTGGCCTGTTAAGCCATACGGCAGTTCTTTGCTTTCCCCCATTTCGGCAAGCAAACGTTGATGACCTGCATCGCGCAGCGTGAAAAGAGGACCGGAAAGCAAGCATGCTTGACCGGCGTGCAATTCTTTTGCCTCTTCGGGATTTAAGGGAAGAGTAAGGCGTATTGGATCAGCCGGCATGACTATTCCCCTTCCGATTCAGAGACTTTGACAACATGCGTGGGAATATCGACCGTAGCGCGACGGGTGGCAGAGCAGCTCATGTTCACAGCCACGGGAAGTGCAGCAATGTGACACGGAGCTGTCGAGACCCGTACGCCCAATGCCGTGGTTTGGCCGCCCAATGCCCCCGCGCCAATTCCCGTTGCATTAATTGCGGAAAGCAATTCCGCTTCAAATACAGCAGCGTCGGGATCGGGGTTCACAGTGCCAAGCGGGCGCATCAAAGCGCGCTTAGCCAACCCACCAACCTTGTCAAACGTGACACCCACGCCTACGCCCACCACCAAAGGAGGGCAAGCGTTTGCGGCCTTTTCACGCACACAGGCAAGCACGGTATCGATAACACCCTGCTTGCCAGCGCTTGGCGTAAGCATAACCACACGGCTGGCATTGTCGGAGCCGCCGCCTTTCAGCATCACATGCAAACGGCAAACCCCCGGCTCATCGACAAAATGAACCTCGCAGAAAGCCGGTGTATTGTCTTGCGTGTTGCCGCGGTCGAACAGCGCATCTTTTACCACCGATTTACGCAAACGCGCATCGATGTAAGATTTTGCAACCGCATCGTTCACACGAGAGAACACATTACCAGGAACCAGCACGTCAGGGCCGGCTTCCAAGCACACCCATACCGTACCCGTGTCTTGACAGATAGGCACGCAGTCATCTGCGGCAACGCAAGCATTTTGCACCAGCTGGTCCAAAACGATGCGAGCACGGGCTCCGGTCTCGGTTTCACGGGCAGCAACCAAACCCGACAAGATATCGTCGGGAACGCGCGTGGCCAGCTGCGGGATAAGAGGCAGCAGCGCCGCCTCGATATCGCCAGGGGTTACCGTTAGCATGTAGTCACCTTAGAACGTTTGCTTACTCGGGAAGATTCTCGAGACCCTTCTTAACGCTGGCAGCAGATTCCTGCAGGGCAGCCAGCTCTTCGGGGGTGAGGTCGAACTCGACGATCTCTTCAACACCGCCCTTGCCCAAACGTACGGGGATGTTCATGTACAGGTCGTTCAGACCGTACTGGCCGTCGATGTAAGCGCAAACGCTCAGTACTTCCTTGGAGTCGGTAAGGATAGCCTCGACCATCTTGGCAATAGAAGCGCCTGGGGCGTAATAGGCAGAGCCCGTCTTCAGGAAGGAAACAACTTCAGCGCCGCCCTTGGTGCAACGCTTGGTAACCTCGGCAATGTCCTCTTCGCTCATAAGCTCGGTAATGGGAGTGCCCTTGACGGTGGTGAAGCGAGGCCAGCAAACCATGCCCTCACCGTGAGCTCCAAGTGCCCAAGCGGTAACATCAGCGGGGTCGCAGCCAAGCTTTTCGCATACCGCAAAAGACAAACGGGAAGAATCGAGCACGCCGCCCATGCCCATAAGACGGTTGGAAGGCAGACCGGACTTCTTGAAAGCCAGGTAAGTCATAACGTCAAGCGGGTTGGTAACACAAATATAGATAGCGTTCGGAGAAGCAGCCATTGCCTGCTCGATAACAGAAGACATGATGCCGGAGTTAACACCAAGCAGGTCTTCACGGGTCATGCCAGGTTTGCGAGCGATGCCGGCGGTGATTACCACGATGTCGGAATCAGTGGTTGCCGCATAGTCGTTAGTGCCCGTTACCTTAACGGTGAACTTTTCCACCGAACGCATGTGCATCATATCAAGCGCCTTGCCCTGAGGAAGACCCTCTGCCACGTCCACCAAAACGACGTCGGCGAGATTCTTGGAAGCGATGATGTGCGCAGCGGTTGCGCCAACATTGCCTGCACCTACGATAGTGACCTTGCTCATTATTCCTCCTGAACGGTTTGGATTCGCCACGTGCCCTCACGACACGTAATTTTTTTATTTTACTCTTTCTTTATTTCCTCTATGGAAAAACACAAGCTACTCTTGCATGTCTGCCGTTCACCTTTCTCCCTCGAGCGCTCAAAGGGGAAACACATAAAGAAAGCGCCCACAGGGGGCGCTTTCAGGAACTATTCGCTTTTTTCGGCCGTTTTCTTTGCGGTGGCTTTCTTGGCTGCGGTCTTTTTCTTTGCCGCAGGCTTCTTGGCAGCCTTCTTCGCCTCGGCCTTTTCGGCCTTCTTCTTTGCCGCCTCTTCCTTGGCGGGGCAATTGAAGTTCGGGCAGAGCTTCCAAGGGCCACGCTGCGTGGTAACGATAACCATAGGAGCACCACAGCTTTCGCATACTTCCTGCGTTGCCGTAAGCTTGCCATACTGCGGAAGCGGATAGCCCGTTTCGCATTCATCGTAGTTCTCGCAGCGGATGAAGCGCTTCAACGTACGCGGATTCTTACGCGCAATAAGCTTCTTCTCCAAGCCCTTTTCCTTGCACGTGGGGCAAATACCCACTTCCAAATCGGGCTCTTTGTTTGTTTCGCATTCTGGGTCGATGCACAGAACGCGCGGCTTGGAGCGGAATGCCGTGACCTTGATCTGAGGCATGCCGCAAACAGGGCACTTCTCTTCCAGTGCCTCGATCTTGCCCTTAGGCAGCGGATAGGTGACATCGCAATCGGGCCAACCAGCACAGCCGATGAACATTGAGCGCGTTTTCTGCGAAGAGCGCAGCTGCAGATCCTTACCGCACTTGGGGCATGGACCCACGTAGGCATCGGCAGCAACGGCGTCCGCCAAAGCATCCTTCACTTCTTCAGAATGAGGAAGCAGGCTTGCCAGCTGCTCGGAAAGCAAATTGCGCGAATTGGTTACCACCTCGGTCTTTGTTTTCTGGCCTTCGGCGATATTGTCCATCTCCTCTTCGAGTTCTGCCGTCATTTCAGGATGGGTGATATGAGGCGCGAACTTATCGAGGGCATCGCACACTGCCATACCCAGCTGGCTAGGCTCGATAGGATCGTTTTGCACGTACTTCACCGCATACAGACGCTCGATGATGGAATGGCGGGTGGATTTCGTGCCCAAGCCAAGCTTTTCCATTTCCTGGATCAAGCGACCCTGCGAATAGCGGGCTGGGGGCTTGGTTTGGTCTTTTGTGCAGGTTGCACCATTGAAGGCTATTTCCTGGCCTTCTTCCAACGCAGGCAGCTGCTCGTCTTTCTTCAGACCATAAGGATAGATGCCGCGAAAACCCGGCTTCACTAAAACATCGCCCTTAGCCACAAACTCTTCGCCACCCACAACGAGCGAGACCTTCGTGCCTTCCACGATGGCGGCATCGGAGAGCGTTGCCAGGAACCTACGGGCAATAAGGTTGTAGAGCTTGTACTCCGCCGCAGGAAGGTTGTCGGGCGTTGCCATGGCTGTAGGATAAATAGGCGGATGGTCGGTAGTTTCCTTCTTGCCGCGTGTTGCATGCAGAGGACCGCCCGAAAGCAGCTGCTTGCAATAGGGGGTGTAAGCGGGATTGCCCATGATTTTCTTCACGGTGTCTGCCAAATCGAGCGAAGAAGGATACACCGTATTGTCTACACGGGGATAGCTGATATAGCCATCCATGTACAGGCTTTCCGCCAAACGCATGGTTCGTGCAGGGGTAAGACCCTCAGCAGAAGCTGCCGCCATAAGGCTCGTAGTGTTGAACGGCACGGGAGGTGCCACGGTGCGCTTGCGCTTCGTGATGGACTCAACACGCGCCGAGGTTTGGCCTTCGACATGGGCCATTACCGCATTGGCTTCCGCTTCAGCTTTAAAACGTGCCGTTGCATGAGGAGCAATGAAGGCATTTTCGTCTTCGTCGAAAGAGCCTTTGATTACCCAGTAATCTTCAGGAACAAACGCCAAGCGCTCGCGCTCACGGGCAACGATAAGCGCCAGGGTTGGCGTCTGGACGCGGCCAGAAGAACGCACGTTGCCGTAACCGGCAAACTTCACCAAGGTAAGGTAGCGCGTAAGCACCGCACCCCAGATGAGATCGATGTCCTGGCGCGAAGCGCCCGCACTAGCCAAGTTGGTATCGAGCGTTACTAAGTTGCTGAAGGCGTGGGTTATCTCTTCCTTGGTAAATGCAGAATAGCGCGCACGAGAAACGGGTGCCGTGTCGTTGACCTCTTGAATGCATGAAAGCGCATCCGAACCGATAAGCTCACCTTCACGGTCGAAGTCGGTTGCAATGATGATGGAATCGGCTTTCTTCGCCAAGTTCTTCAGCGAACGGATAATATCTTTTTCCTTGGGGCGCTTTTCGATAGGCGAATACACCAAATACGGCAGCGCATCCATCTTCCAAGCCTTCAACTCCACACCGTCTTCGGTGAAGGGTTTCTTCTTTTTAAAAGGTGGCCTGGGCAGTGTTTTGGGAATATCGGCTTCCATAACTTCGCCATCGGCGGAAACGCCACGCCATCCGCCGCGCTTCTTATACACCAGTGCTGTGGCAAAATCGGGTTCCAAAATATGGCCACGAAGGCCAATGGTTACCCAGTCTTCACCATCAACGGTAAAGCGATATACGGGAGTGGAATATACTTTGTCGGCTTTAGGCTTTGTTGCGCCCAACAAATCTGCGATCTTCTGAGCCGCGTCGTTCTTCTCGGTAACAACCAGTTTCACGCGGTTCCTCCTTTTCTGCCGAGCCTTAAGCCCAGCCGCTATTCACACGGTTTAACCCCGATTTGCTTATTAACGTGTGCGGGGATTTGCTCCTTTGTTTGGCGGTGCTTTCCAAGCACAGCCTTTACTATGCGGCGAGATAGCGCCGCGCCCGCTACGCCTGGAGCCCCCTCTGCTGCGTAGCAAGATTCAGCATACCCGAATTGAGAAGCTCGAAGCGAAAAACTTGATAACGTATCCGAATAGCCCCGCTGAAAGACCCATCAAAGAAGCGCAGGGCTAATTCGTCGCGTTTTGCAGCCCTTCCTTTTCGCGGTCCAAAACCAAGCGCATGGCTTCGATGGCGCATTCCAACATGGAATCATCGGGCTCGTTGGTGGTTAGGCGCTGCATCTGCATACCCGGCCACAAGACGATACGCACCAAGGGATTTTCGGGATGGCTGCCCGCCCACTTCACGGTAATCTCGTATGAAATTCCAGCAATTAAAGGCATAAGCGCTATGCGTACCACGATGAGCAGGGCGAATGCGGCAGGCCCGCTGATCCCCCACCCCTCGATGAGCAAATTGAGGGGAATGATGGTGTACACCAAAATGGCGATGATCATAACCATGATCAAGAATGCCGTACCGCACCGAACATGCAGCCGCGGAAAGCTCCGCGCGTTTTCCGGTGTAAGCTCAAGCCCGTGCTCGTAGCAGTGGATGGTCTTGTGCTCGGCGCCATGATAGGAAAACATGCGTTTGATATCTTTCATGCGCCCGATCAGCCATACATAAAAGACGAATATCACCACACGCATCAAGCCATCGATGATATTCCAGGCCAAGGGGTTGGTTTCGTATTCGCCGACCAGCACATTGGACGCCAATGCCGGCAGGAAGATAAACAGGCCCACTCCTAAAACCAAGCCCATAACCAGGGAAATTGCCATTTCCGCTTTCCCGAAAAACGGCTCTTCTTCCTCTTTGGCGGCATGAGCAGGAACGCCTTGCCCCTCGGACGCGTAAAGCGGCCCTTCCTGGCAACCATACGAGCTTTGCTCGTTGGGTTCGGTTACCACCTCAAGCGTTCGCTGGGCACCAAGCGCATCGATCATGGTGTCGGGACGTCCGAAATCATGTTTCCAAGAAAACGGAGGGTCTTGTTCGGGCTCGTACCTTCTGGCCCGACTGCCGTCCGATTCTTGTGAGCCCCCATTGCCAATGAGACCTTGACCCTCGAAATCGTATTCTTGACCGTCGAAGTCGCCGTCGATGCACAAGCCGCCCGCTGCCACTTCTTCGGCAACCGTTTCGGCCTGTTCGTCTTCGTCGTCAAACGCATGGTTGGCGGCAATCTCAAGTGCCTTATACCCCAGCACTAATGAATCGACCAAGGCCACGCACCCGCGCACCAACGGCCAGGAAAGCCACTTGGCGCGCTTTCCCTTCTTGGACAGAGGATGCTCCTCGGAATGCATATGGCCATCAGGCTCACGCACGGCAACAGCCCAGTTGAGCTTGCCACGCATCATCACGCCTTCGATAAGCGCCTGCCCGCCAATATGGGTGCGGCGTTGGCCGTCTTCGGTGAATGCTCGTTTCAGATCGCTTCCCATGGGGAAAGGCTACTCCCTTACTACTTTTGGATAGGGGTTTCCGCAGGTCATTTTACCTTCGGGACACACTCCACGAACACAGGGAGCGCCAGCATCCATAAAGATATAGGGCGCCGTGGGGCGAACAATCTCAAGCATGCGATTGGCAAGCTCTCGGATTTCCCATTGAGCGCGGTTGCAGCAGCGCAAGCTTAGGAAATGAAGTAACTCGCGAATGTTCATGGTAATGACAATCTTTGTTTCTGCAGCATTGGGCAGAAGATAACGAGCATCTTCGGCGGGAACACCGGCATCAAGAAGCTTATGGTACGCATCCACAACAGCATCGATAGCCTCATCGAACACACGGGAGGTATCTTCCTGGGCGGCAACCGTGGGGGGCTTCACCACTTCGACATCCCCTGCGAACTTAACGTAACGCTGAGATTGCTGGTTGAAGCTGGCCAGACGATGGCGAACCAACTGGTGAGTGAGCGCGCGAGAAACGCCGTCAACTGCAAAGGTATAGCTCACGTGTTCCAGCGTAGAAAAATGGCCCGATTTCATAATGGTGGAAAGCACGCTTTGCACGCGCTCCGGCGGCATGGTTTCCATAAGCTCAGTCGCGCCGACGGGGGCATAGCAAAGGCGTGCCGCCGTTGCCACCGCGCGCTCAGGATGTTCGGGGTATTGCAAAAGCTCTACATTCATAGGGCTTGTCCTTTCTCTTCTTGCGCCATAATAGCGAACCACTCTTGAGCAGCCGCCCACAACAGGACGGTTCGCGGAAAGAACACGCTAATGGGCGGCGGAAGGACGCACCAACAAATGATGCGCCTCTGAAGAATTATTCCTCTGAGGCGCATCATGTTAACGCTTGCTTCCCTTTCGAGAGGGCATTGCAGCTGTGCTCGTTGCCGAGATCGGACCTACAGCTCTATACGCTCAAACAAGTCCTTACCCACTCCGCATATCGGGCAGATGAAGTCTTCTGGAAGCTCGTCGACGTATTCGATATGACCGCAAACCGTGCAACGCCATGCGAACGTACGACCTGCCGCAGGGTCCGATTCTTCTTTCTTCGCAGGAGCATCTTCATTGAAACTCGGCGCCTTCGGCGGTGTTTTGCCTCCTTTGACCTTATGATAATAGGCATAGGTCATAGGTTCTTCGCTCTCAAGAGATGCAGCATCAGCAACTGAGCCAATAAAAAGCACATGGGATCCCAGATCGATCTCCTGTTCAACCTTTACCGAAAAGCGAGCACAAACCTGCTCGGCAACATAAGGGATACCCTGCGCGGACGTTTCGGTCGTAAAACCCGAAAACTTATCGGTGTCAGCGCTTGAATGGAACCCGAAGGCCCCAATAAGCTCCATCGAGGCGGATTGATCGAGTACGGTAACCTCGAACGCGCCCGTTTCGCGCACGCCTTGTGTGGTGAAATTATCTTTGTTCAACGCAATGCTTGCCTGAGCTGGGCTGCTCGTAACCTGCGTAAACGTGTTTGCCACGCAACCAACAGGTTTTCCATCCCTCAAGGAGCTAACCAGGTACATGCCGTAGGTTAGCGATCGAAATGCAGTTTTATCCATAGCTCCCAAACCTCCCCTTTGCTTAGTTGTGATCATAGAATACGAATTTTATAAGTTACAGCAAGAAACGCCTGGTTAACGGGCCTGTTTCTTGGTGCTTTTCTTATTCCGCAAGTATTTCAACCCTTTCTGGGCTAACTGACTACCCGCAGCCACCGCCGCCCCCGCAGCGCTTTTCGCAAG
>FR884627.1:40815-41763 GCA_000436075.1 Eggerthella sp. CAG:209
CGCCTGAACCGCCGCACTGGCAACGCCTTTAACGACAGGCTTTGCTGCCCGGACCGCCGTCCCAGCAACAAGTGGCGCTTCGCAAATAACCTTCTTCGCAGCCTTTGGGGCCTCTTCGGTTGCTTTGTGAGCCGTTTTCTCGGCGGAGGCTTTAACCGCGACGGCCGCCTTTTCAGCAACGTCATCGAGTTTTTCCTCGAAAGGCGTTGCCGAACGACCCAAGCAATTACGCTGACCCTTGCTTATCAAAGCTGCGCCGCCCGCAATTGCCACAGCGCCAGGGCCAGGCAGAACAAGCATGGGAACACCTGCGGCGGTCAAGGCAGTACCCGCGGCGGTCAAGGCAGTACCCGCCGCTATTTGGGCTGCACCCTTGATCTTATGTGTTGGGTTTCCTTCGTCGTCCATTGGCAGTACTTCGGGAACCACATATTCAGGTTCGACCGAAACTCCTCTGGTGGAAGAATCGCCATTGCTCATTGCAGTTGCTTTATCACTGTCATTCATTGCGGTTCCTTTTCCTATCTGCGCACAAGCATAGCAAAACAAACAAGATGCCTGTTGCCAGCAAAAGGCGACAACACGCCCGTCACAGGCCAAGCGTAGCCACAACCCGTCATAAGCTAGGCGCAGCCGTACCCCATCGCGGCGCAAGAGCAGCAGCGCCCATCAGGAAGAAGAGCAAGCAGCACTTCCCATGCGCGCCTCTCACACTTTCCACGAAGATGAAACCTGCGCACGCAACCGGGCACCCATGCGTGCCATGCTTTCCTGCATCGAACTCAGCTTACGGCATAAACAAACGTAACCGTCGAGAAAGCAAAGATGATGCCAAGCCGTTGCGCAATAGCGAAAAACAGCCCCCGCAGGAGGGCAAAAAACAAAAATCCTCGGATCTTTGCAACTTTTTTTCGATTAGCAACCCCTTTGGGGGTGCGGACGTTTTTC
>FR884628.1:0-2579 GCA_000436075.1 Eggerthella sp. CAG:209
TGTTCTGCCGTGGTTGCTGCAACATTGTTGACTTCTCCCGCAAAGGCGAAGCTGGGGATTAGGGCGGTTGCCAGGGCGATTGCCGTAAGCAGCGCAAGGGCGCGCTGTGCTATGCCGCGAGGACGGCAGGTGGTGTTGCTCACATGAGCTCCTTCTATCCAGGGCGCAGGCTGGCAGGCATTCCGACTTGATCGAGGGCTGCTCGAAGTTACGGTTACTGGTATAGCGAAGGACTTTCACCTTCATTCCCCTGCGGCTTGTGAACACCTGCGCAAAAGGCGCAGCCAGCCGTTACCAAAAATATGCGGTCACATTATAAAGGGGGTCTTCTTTATGCGGCAAGTTGGCGCTGCGTGCATGGGCGAGCGAGATTCGTTCGCCCATGCCGACTACGCGCGTTGTGGCCCGTGAGGCATGGCTCCAAAAGCAAAACGCCCCGCATCAGGCCGAAAGTGAACTGAACCCACTTTTTGGACACGAGAAATGGGTGCAGTTCAAAGTTTGATGCGGGGCGGGAGAAAAGGAGGGTCTGGGTTGCTAGGCGTTTGCGGGCTTTGACCCCTTGGCAAGAGCTTCAATGGCAGCGAGGTTTGCCATGGTGGATCGAATAACGTCCGAGCGGGAAAGCGAGCCAACGAGCGTTCCGTCTTCGCTTATTACTGGTGCTTTCTTGATGCGCTTTTCAGCCAGCAGGCGGCATGCTTCGTCAAGTTCGGATCCGCTTTCAATGGAAATAGCGCCCTTGGTGGCAATGCGCATAACGTTCAAGTCAAGCAGTTCGGAAACGCGCTGCATGAAGTTTTCGTTGTCGGTGGCGCGGTACAGCATGAGAGTTGCGTCCAGAACGGCGCCTTCGCTGCGTCCGATGTACTTCATGATGTCGCCGTCGGAAATAAAGCCAACCACTTTCATATGTTCGTCTACCACGGGAACGCCAGAGGTTTTGTTGGTGGCAAGAATCTGCGCAACCTCGCGGATGGAGTCGGTGCTGTGGACGAAGTAGGGCTGCTTGTTCATAGCAAGGTCCACAGCGATGTGGTCGTCTGCCTTGGTGGGCAGGCGCAGAGCATTGGCGCGCTCTGCAGCGGAAGGCTCCTTTTTAGTGTCGCGTACGGCGACAACGATAACTGCAAAGATTGCGATCATGATAAGCGCCGTGAAGGCGAATGCGATTCGGTCGCCTGCCATGGCCTGTTCGATTGCGGGCATCTCGGGGAACAGGAAGGTGGATGTTGCGGAAAGGGAAACCAAGATGGCTGTGCCCAACGACGCGCCTACCTGGTTCAACGTGTTCTGCAGTGCATTCGCGTGCTGGATAACACGGTTGTCCAGTGTGTTGATTCCCCAGGTGTTAAGCGGGGTGACCAGCGCCTGCATGCCAATGCCCAGGCAGGTGTAGATAACGATGATGAAGGGTACGGGCGTGTCGAGTCCGAAGCCAACCAGGCCGCAGCCACCGATGGCCGCAACCAAGGCGCCTGGGATTACGATACGGCGAACACCCAGCTTGTCGAACAGGCGGCCAGCGAAGAAGCCCATGACGGCGCCCAGCACAGCGCCGGGCAGCATGATAAGGCCGGTTTCGAGGGCGGATACACCGAGCAGGTTTTGCAAATAGATGGGGAGCAAAACGCCTGTGCCAACCAGCGCGGCCTGGAGCAGGGCAACCAGAACGACAACGATGGCATATGAGCGGCTCTTCAGCACGTCGACTTTCAACAGCGGCACTTCGAGGCGGAGCTGTCTGCGTACGAAGAACGTCAAGAGAATGGCGCCGGCAGCGATAAGGGCGATCGGGATGGCTATGTTGGTTGCCGAAGTGATGGTGGCCAAGCCATACAGCAGACCCAAAAGGCCCAGTGAGCACAGGGCAACGGATGGCTTGTCGAACGAAGTGGGTTCGAATTCGCCGTAGCTCTTGAGGAAGACGATGGCCAGGATGACGATAAGTACCGCCAGCGCGGTTACCAGCATAAAGAGCGAGCGCCATCCGACGGATTCGACCAGCAAGCCGGAAAGGGAAGGACCGACAGCAGGGGCAAAGCCGATAACCAAGGACACAATGCCCATGGCGCTGCCGCGCTTTTCGCGGGGGAATATCAGAAGAATCACGGTGAATACCATCGGCATAACTACGCCGGTGGCTGCTGCCTGGAAAATACGGCCCAATAGCAGGATGCCGAAGAAGGGAGAAAACGCCGCCATAAGGGAGCCCAAGGCGAATACCGAAACGCCTGCGATGAACAGCTTTCGGGTGGGGAAACGGCCAATAAGGAAGGCGGAAAGCGGGATGACAATGGCTTCGACCAAAGAATAAGCTGAGGTGAGCCACTGAACGGTGGTGGCGTCTGCCTGGAGGTCGGCCATGATGGAGGGGTATGCGGGCGAAAGGAGCGTCTGGTTCAAGACAACCAGCGTGGCGCCTGCCAGCAGAATGGCAACGATAACTACTTGATTACGGGTGAGACCCATCTAGTTTTCCTTTCTTGTTCGGGGATCGGTAGAGATGGTTTTGAGCTGGCTGTTGAGGCTTGCGAGCTTACGGAAGGCTTCAAACCCTTCGATGACCTGCTGTTGCA
>FR884628.1:2586-8410 GCA_000436075.1 Eggerthella sp. CAG:209
CTTCGATGACCTGCTGTTGCAGCTCGGCAGCGTCGGGGGTTTCCTCGAAGAGGGCAGAAAACTCTGCATCGATGGCGGCCGATTCGGCGCGGCCTTTTTCCGTGAGGTAGATACGGAAGCTGCGCTTGTCGTTTTCGTCCTGCCTGCGTTCGATGAGGCCGCGTTCTTCCAAGGGCTGGGCGATAGGCTTGAAATTTGAGGGCTTTACGCACAAGTGATAAGCGAGTTCTTTGATAGTTTGGCCATCCTGCGAGGCTATTTCGCCCAGCAGGTGAGCCTGATAGGGGTTTAGCCCGTGCCTTGCAACGATGCTCGAAAGCGTCGACTTGATGAGTAGACTCATAAAGCGGGTTTCTTCGAACAAGGTTCGGCAGAAGTTGATTTTTTCCATGGTTAATGATCCTCCTTTCTGCTTCAGAGAATAAGAAAGCGCCCCAGGTAGGGGCGCTTATGAGCTTGTTTAACACTATAAATAGTACTAAAACATAATTATATTTTAGAAATAATTATCGTTTCTTCACAAGTGGGAATCTGACACCTGTTCCTATTTTCCCACCTTGATTGCGCCTTTGTCGCAGCGATTGCCCCAGGCGTCGATGAGGGTATCGTCCTTGTATACGCACACGATTTCGCAGTGGTTGGCGCATTTCTGGCAGATGACTTCTCGGGTGGTGAACTCGAAATCGGAGATGTCGAAATTGAAGGGCTTGCGCTTCGAGGCAGGGGCGTCGGCCGCCAACAGTGCGGCGCCGTAGGCACCCATCAGATGGCCGTCGGGGTCAACTAAAACAGGTTGGTTCAATGCTTCTTCGAAGAAATGAACTACGCCAACGTTCTTGCTCACTCCGCCTTGGAAGACGATGGGCGACTGAATGCGCTTGCCTTTGCCCACGTTATTCAAGTAGTTGGTGGCAACGGCCTTGCACAAGCCGGCGATAACGTCTTCGCGGGGATAGCCAACCTGCAATTTGTGCACCAAATCGCTTTCGGCGAACACCGTGCAGCGGGCAGCAATGTTGGCAGGTTTTTTCGAAGTTAGGGCAATGGGGCCGAACTCTTCCACTTCGACGCCAAGGCGGTGCGCCTGGCTCGACAGGAACGAACCAGTGCCTGCAGCGCATAGCGTGTTCATGGCATAGTCGGTGGCAATGCCGTTTTCGACGCAGATGATCTTCGAGTCTTGTCCGCCGATTTCAAGGATCGTGCGCACATCAGGGTGCAGGTGGGTGGTGCCAACGGCGTGGGCGGTGATCTCGTTCTTTACCACAGTGGCATCCAAGATAGAGCCAACCAGTCGCCGTGCGCTGCCAGTGGCGCCAACGGCAACCACGCTGATTTCTTCGGTGTTTATCTGGTTGTGCAGGTCTTCCACTACACGGCGCGCTGCATCGGTAGGGTTGCCTTCCGTCCAAAGGTAGGAGCGGGCGATAATCGTGCCATCAGGCAAAATGATGACGCCTTTAGTGGAAATAGAACCGGTATCGATACCAAGGAATGCGTTGCTCATCAACGGGCCTTTCTCATTGCAATCATGTCGTAGAACGCCTCGAGTCGGGTGTCGAGGCCGGTATCGCTCGTTTGCGAATCGTAACTCAGGTACAAAATGGGGATATGGTAGTCGCTGCTGATGCGCTGCAGAACGGGCATCACGTCAATCTCGGGCGTGCAGCCAGAAGACTTAAGGTGAACAATGCCGTCGAATCCCTTTTCGGCATAACTTTTTGCTGCGGCGATGGTCATGGTAGAAGTGGGACCCATGTCATAGCTTACGTATTCGCTCACGCCGCGGCGCAAGTTTTCCTCGTTGTAATGCAGGTTGCGGTGCGTGATGTTCAAGTACCGAGCGAGCGAAACGCCCATATCGATGAACTTTTCTTCGATGTAGAGATTCGAATGGGAATCAACGGCAGTAAAGTATTCGCCCACAATCCCGATGCGGATCGGGTCGGCGGGTTCTTGCGTGGGCAATTCCCGAAGAACGCCCATGCCGCGTTTGTAGGCAGTGGTTATCTGGTTCAGATTGGTAACGGTGCGCATGTCGGCAAAGAAATCATTGCGGGCGCGCTTGAACGATCCACGCTCAGCTTCGAAGCCGGCCTTTGCCAGGTAGGCATCGTTGTAGGAGTCTAGACATTCGATCATTTTGAAAAGTGCCAGGAACTGCTTTACTCCTTGCGGGATAGAAAGGTTCGGGTTCACTTTTTCTTTACAGATGGCGAGGTACTCTTGCATTGGCTTGCCTGTTACCGTGGCGAAGTTGAGCATCTCGAACTCGTAGCCCATGTCACGCAGGATGGATTCCTGCAACTCGCCGTAATACCCCAGGCGGCAGGGTCCGGCAAATTGAACAAGAACGTCGGCGCCGCGCTCTAGCGCTTCGATGTAGTCACCCAGGATGTGCTTGAACGGAGCGCATACGAAATCGTTACTGTGCTGGGCGCCCCGCTCCAGCGTGCGACGCGTAGGTTCGGGCAACGATACGTAGTCGGCGTCAAGCACCTGCTCAACGAAGTACTTGAAGGCAATGTCGTAGTAGGAATAGCGAAGGAAGGCAACTTTGGTACGCGCGTGACGATCGGCTTTTTTCTTTTGCTTCTTCTTGTTGCGGTGAGCGCGAAGGGCCTCGGGTGTGCCGGGGATAAAGGAAATGGATGCATTGGGGATTTCATCGGAATAGCGGCGTTTGAGGGTGTCGGCTGCCTTCTGTACGGCATTCAATGCAGTCAGTTTGCGGTTCGGCTCTCCGCCTTTCTGGTGGTTTGATTCGTTATTCATGCAGGTAGCCACCCCTTTGCTGGTAACGGAGAATATCGACAAAGCTTTCCAAGCGTGTTTCCAAGCCAGCGGTTCCGCTCTGCGCATCGACAGTGAGCGAAAGGATGGGCTTGCCTTTGATGCAGCGCATAAGGGCATCGTTGGTCATGGAGTCGGGCCCGCAAGGGAAGGCGCTTACCAAAACAATGCCGTCTATCTGGTCGTACAGGTCCAGAATGGTGCCGATGGTCTCGCGGTTGACAATCCAAGGCAGGGTGTCGGAAAACTCAAAGCTTTTTTCCAGCGCTTTTTCGTGATTGTGGCGATCAGCGAAAAGAACGCAGGTTTCCATTTCTCTTAGCATGTCAACAAGCGGTGAACCCACAAAGTCGTCATGAATCACGTAGGGGTGTGCTGCCAACAGAATTCGCAAAGGGCGTTCGCCTTCGGGCATTTTAGAAACGCGTTTTAACAGAGTTTCCTGTTTGTGGGCGCGTTTCTCGTCGCTATTCGTCTGAGCACGAACGGCGGCAGCGTAGGCTTTCTTCGATTCTTTTCTTGTTGCCCCAAGCTTTTGGCCAAGGTCAATGTAGGCTTCCTGCTCCTTGATGTGGCTGTCTGCTCGATCAACTTCGTAGGAAATGATGCGGGGACGTTGCGTGATGAAGGTATTGGCAACTAAATCTGGCAGTGCCTGGAATTTGGTGCAGAAGCCTTTGAAGTTTCCCAAATTGTCGATGCTGGGAGCAAAAATGGCATCGCATTTTCCCAGAAGGCTGGCAACGTGACCCATATACAGTTTTGATGCCAGGCAGCATTCGTCGATGGAGAGGTGCGCTCCTGTTTCAAGGGTGCCGCGGTCGGACTTATCGCTTACCACAACGGTTCGGCCGAGTTCTTCAAAAAAGGTGCGCCACATGGTTTTGTAGCGAAAATACAGTAGGGCGCGAGGTATGCCGACGGTTTGAACGTCAGCAAATTCTGCCTGCGCTTTGGGGTCTAAAGGGCTCATATTCCTCCATATTTGATGAGGGTGTTGGGCTGCTTGGAGCTGCCCCGTGCCTTTATTCTCTTCTTCTTGGGGCTTTGCTGGTTATGGTTTCATGTGGATTCCATCTTGCGTTATGCTTAAATACCCATTCCAATAACGTCGCTTCACGAAAGGAGCCGCATGACCAGGTACCGTGCCACAATCGTTTCGCCAAAAGGGGCGGCCCCTAAATCAAGCGTTATCGAGTTTGAAAGCGAGCATCGTGCTGGCTCTAAGCTGAACGTGCAAGACGCACGCTATAAAATGCTCGAAATCCATGGCTCCGAAGCGCTGGCATGGACTGTGAAAGATGTTGAAAAGGTGGCGGATTCCACTCCAGGTGATGCGCCCATGGAGCAGATGATGCTTGATTTCCGTGAGCCGGTTGAGCCTCCCAAGCGTAAGCGTCGTACGGTAAAGCGCGGCATTGCCGGTTAACTGTTGCGATAAGTATTGAGCATAGCAAGAAAAGCGAGCTGTCCGATGGTTCATCGAGCAGCTCGCGTTTTTGTTTAAGCCTTTGCGCTGGTATGAGGTTGGTGGCTATAGATTGTTTAGGATGGCCCGCCTTAATTCGTATCGTCGGCACAGTTTGGGAAATGCCAGGAGCCCGAAGGTGGTTGCTAGGGCTAAAACGACAAGGAGGGGTACGGGGGCGGAACCATCATTGGTTTTCGGCAATTTGGCAGCAACGGATTCCGCTGCCGTTTCGACTGGGTTGGTTGATTGGACAACCGAGTCTCTGTCTTCGTCATGAAGCTCTAAATTGCGGTGGGTGTCGATATTTGCGACATTCCACAGGTCAACCGCATCGCCCGATAGCGTTTCCTCTGTTGCTTGCATGTGCAGGATGGCGGGAGCGTAAGCAATCATGCTGTCTTCTTCGCTGCGCGTTGGTCCCGCTGCTTCCTTCAAGTTGAATGAAGCTCGGTTCGCTGTCAGGTCGGAAAGGTCAACATTCTCATAGCGTTCGGGGCGCTCCCATTCCTTGGCATCTTGGGTATTGGTGCCAAAGCCCTCTTCGACTCTGCCGTGTTCGAAGGCTACGGCAATGATGAACTCTCCCTGTTCGAGCGAAAGATCGTTCACGGCAAGCTCTTGCGATCCTAGGGTCGAAATGTCTTGTTTCCAAATGCGCCAGCCACTGAAGTCGTGGATGCGTTTGTTGGTTGGATTGTCGGGGTTGTAGGGGTTCCTGGCGCAGGCATTTGGTTGTTCGTCACTGGTGCTGCTTGCCTCGGTGTTGGCTTCGCCGATACTGACGGGCTTGCTTTTGCTCTGCTTTGGAGCGCTATTGCCGTTGGTCTTGCCCGTTTTGCCATCTTCTTCGCTTGCTGCTTTCTCCTGTTCTTTTTCCTGGTCGAAGTTGGTTCGATACCACACGTTCATCGTGCCGTCGTAGTCTTCGAAGCTCACGGGTGTGGCGATGCCGGTAAGGTGGGCATAGCCGTCTTCTGCGCAGGTGATGGTATCGGTCATGGTGAATTCGTCCGCCCAAGTGCTAGAGGTGGAACGATAGTCGATTGAGTAATCGAACGATCCTGCTTCGTTGAGGAGAGTTTCGCGCTTGTCGACTTCGCCTGAAATGGCAAGGGGGATGGTGTCGTTGTCAACGGTGCCCAGATCGAGCGTGGTATTGTCTCTGCTGATGGTTATTGTGAAGTGCGCCAGTACGGTGCCTTCATTTTCCTTACAAGGAAGTTCTTCTATTTCGTAAGTGTCGTAGGGAAGGGCGCCAAGGTCGTCGTTGACCTTTGCTGCTCCGCCGTGCGAATCGCGCTCGAACCAGATGCCATCTTTTGCCGAGGTGCCAGCGTTGGTGTTGCGGGAATGAGGTACCCACGAAGACGCGGTGTTGGCCATGCCGTTTTCATCGGTTACCAGCACATGTTCTTCTCCTGTGGTGTGTGAAGTGATGCGGAATGGCACATTCGCCAGGTGCTCCATGGTGCCGCTTTTCGCTTTCGTGAAGGCCAGGTCACCTCGAATTACCTGCTCTTCAAAGGAAAGGGGAGTCCAAGCGCTGATGTGCTCTTCTGT
>FR884628.1:8441-25166 GCA_000436075.1 Eggerthella sp. CAG:209
TCGCTGGTTAGCGATACCTTCCAGGGTGCATCGCAGCCGAGATACCCTGTTGGTGGCTGTATCTCCTCTACCAGGACGGTGCCTAGGGGAAGCGCTATGGCGTGGTTGGTGTCGTAATAAAACTCATCCCCCTCAACGAAATGGTTTTCATCGAAGGCGAACCTGCCTGTCTCGTCTGTTTTGAAAACCCACGTGCGTTTAGGGGTTCCGAGGTAATCCATGCTTTGCTTCGTTGTCTTCTGGCTGGAGGGGTTGACGCTCGATCTGTCCAGGATTCCCCAAAGTGCCCGTGGTTCTTGTTCTCCTTGATCGAAGTAGCTAACGCGGAAGAGCGCTCCTTTCAGGGTTGCCGATCCGAGGGGGGTAAGGGGTGTTGGTTTCTGCGTCGATCTTTTGGCCGATAAGGTTGATAAGCGTGTTTTGCGGTGCATCGGAAATGCTTGCTGTGGTGGTGCTGCCCGAGGTAATAGCTACGCTTGTGTCAGGTGCGGGAGCAAAGCCATCAGGAGCCGTTTCTTCGCGAACGGTGTACGTGCCTGCGGGTAGCAACGGGCTCTTGGCTGTTTTCCCATCGGGGCCCGTTGTTAGCTGGGCTACGCGCGACCCCTCTTGGTTGTACACGCCAAACACGGCTCCCTCCAGCGAATAGCAGCGGTTGCCTTCGCTGATAGAAGGATTGGAGGAAGTTTTGACCACTTCAAGGTATCCGCCGAAATTCTTCTTGATGACGGCTTTCAGATACACCGTTTGATAACCGATAAGCCCAAGGCTGTTGCTTGGACCGCCAGGGCGCGCTGCGCCAGGTGGTGTGATATTCACGTCGTAAACCACCTCACCCGCTTCGACGTTTACCTCTTTCAGGGTGGCTACGTAGTCTGCTCGGGTGTTTGAGGGCGGTGCGGCGCTGGGCAGCGAGCAGGTGCCGGTGCCGGCATAGCCTTTGAGTTCACCGGTGAAATCAGAAATGGCAAATTTGGCGGGATGCACACTCCAGGTTGCGCCGATGTAACAGCTGCCAGTTAGGGTTTTGGGAATGTCCTTTGTGGGGTCAAATGCTTCGACTTCAGCGGTGTTGGCAACCTCGAACAAGGCATATATGCTTGTTGATTTCTCTATGGGCTTCGAGAAATCGAAGGTGGAGTCGTCGGAGGTGTCTACCCACCGCACGAATTCCCATCCCTCTTTGGTAGGGGTGGCGGGTATGCTCCCGTAAGCCTGTTTGAACGAGCTGCCCCGAGGCACTTTTACGGTAAGGTCGTCAGTTTTCGCATCGTTGAAAGAGACGCGGACCTCGTAATCGGCTTCAACGAATGTTCCTGTGACGGTTGTGCTTTTCTCGATCTTTGTGGTTAGCCAATCGAACTCTTTTCCTGCTTCATCGTGCCATTTCAGGGTGAACCCTTGCGCCTCTTTTGACTCAATGAGCTTCGCCAGGGGCTGTTTGCCCGATTCGTCCGCCATATAAGCGGGGTTGGTACCAACGGGTTGCCCTAAGGTGAAATCGGTTCCAGCAACCAGGGTGGGTAGCGCTCCTGTATATCCTTCGACTTGAATGACGACGGTTGCTAGCTGCCCAGAGGTGTTTCCTGCCTGTGCCCAGCGGGGTGCGGCTGCTGAAGTAACAAGAAAACATGCCAGGGCAGCGACAAAGACGCACAGTAGTAAACGGTGATTTGCAGATGGGATTATCCATTCGCTGGTGCTTTTGCGGGGAAATCTTGTTTGGTGGAAGGCATCCCCTATGTGTTGCCTTGTGGGCGTGATGCGGTCTGTTGGTTTGTCGCCAATGCGTCGCACGCGCGCAGCGGCACGATTCTTTGCTTTCATGATGCAGCCTTTCCTTGCGGTGTTGCTTGCCGCAAGTGTTGCAGCCGTTGCTTAAGAACATGCGAAGCGCGTGAGAAAATTGTGCGAAAGCGGTGCGAAATATAGGGGAAACCATGAAAAGGTTACGCGACCGTTAAGTCATCGATCTCGAAAATATCCATTCTTATCAGGTGATATGCAACGAATACCGAAATATCTTATTTCTCCGATATGAATTATGGAATTAATACTTGACAATACCTACGGGGTTAGTAGGATTTGGAGTCAAGAAAAGGACTTCCTTCGAGGTTTCAAAGCTCAAGTTTGGTATTGCTTCGGTAAGGCAACGCAGTTTGCCGGCGAGCTAAAGGCCCGAAGGCGATTTGCCGTAAATGCGGCAGAAAGAAGGAATCATGGCAGTGTACAAGAGCGTTTCCGAGCTTATCGGCAACACCCCGTTGGTAGAACTCTCCAACTACGAGAAGAACCACAACCTGAATGCAACTATCATCGGCAAGGTCGAGCTGTTCAATCCCGCCGGCTCCATTAAAGACCGCATTGCCAAGGCAATGATCGATCAGGCGGAAGCCGACGGCAAGATCGATGCAGACACCGTGTTTATCGAGCCCACTTCAGGCAACACCGGTATTGGCCTTGCTGCTATTGCTGCCGCTCGTGGCAATCGCATTATCATCACCATGCCTGAAACGATGAGCGTTGAGCGCCGCAACCTTATGAAGGCTTACGGTGCTGAACTGGTTCTCACTGATGGCGCCAAGGGCATGAAGGGCGCAATCGCTCGCGCTGCCGAACTAGCCGAGGAAATTCCGAACTCCTTCATTCCCAGTCAGTTCACCAATCCTGCCAACCCCGCCGTTCATGAGGCGACTACTGGTCCCGAAATTTGGGAGGCAACCGAGGGCAAAGTGGACATCCTGGTTGCTGGTGTAGGTACTGGCGGAACGGTTTCCGGTACGGGCGCATATCTGAAGAAACAGAACCCCGAGGTCAAGGTTGTTGCCGTGGAACCTGCCGGATCCCCGGTTCTTTCGGAAGGCCATCCGGGCGCTCACAAGATTCAGGGTATCGGCGCGGGATTTGTTCCTGATACACTGAATACCGAAATATATGATGAAGTTATCACCATCGCTGACGAAGAAGCTTTCGAGGCCGGCCGCGAGCTTGCTGCAAAGGATGGCTTGCTGGTGGGAATTTCCTCAGGCGCTGCTGTTGCTGCCGCTACCAAGCTCGCTCAGCGCCCCGAAAACGCTGGCAAGGTCATCGTCGCTATCCTCCCCGATACGGGTGAGCGTTATCTCTCTACGGCGATGTTCAACTTCGAGTAAGATCCGAGCAGGCGTCTTGACGCACTGCTCTGGCAAGTGAGGCATGAATGTCCTACGAGCAAGAGAACAAACAGGCACTGGTCGCTTACTTCAATGAGGGCGCGAAGGGGGACAAACCCCTTGGCGCCCTTGGCGTTGAAGTGGAGCACTTCGTGGTTACCGCCGAAGGCGAACATCCCGTATCGTACGCTGGGGGCGAAGGGGAATTTGGCGTTCGTGATGTGCTGGCGCATTTGGCTGATGCTTACCCGCAGCACACCTATGGCCTTGAAGGCGACCTCATCGGGCTTGCTAGCGATGAGGCCTCCATTACGCTTGAGCCTGCTGCTCAGCTTGAAATAAGCATCGCTCCATATTTGTCTATCGGTCAGATCCTCCGTGTGTACAGTGAATTCCGTTCTAAAGTTGATCCGTTTTTGGCGGAGCACGGATGCAAGCTGGTTACCAGCGGTTATCATCCTACGGCGCGTGCGCTTGAGCTTACGCTTATTCCGAAACAACGCTACCGGTTCATGAACAGCTATTTCATGGAAATCGGTACGCATGGCGAACGCATGATGCGCGCTTCTGCTTCTACGCAAGTTTCGGTGGATTATCGCGATGAAGCCGATGCCATTCGAAAAATGCGTATTGCCCAGGCGTTGGCGCCCATCTTTGCAAGTGTCACCGACAACACGGCGGTGTTCGAGGCGGAGCCTGCGCCCCGATTGGCGCGATTTGCCCTATGGCGCAACGTGGACAACGATCGATGCGGTTCGGTACCAGGTCTTTTCAGCAAAGGTTATGGCTTTGCGGACTATGCCGATTGGATTCTTCGCACGTGCCCTATTTTCGTTACGCGCCCTTCCGCCGATGATCCTGCGGGGCCAAATTTGCGTGCGGTGTATGGGCAGTCTGCCTATGAAGCCTACGGTGACGCTCCCATGACCCGCGCCGATATCGAGCACGTGCTCTCTATGTTTTGGCCCGACGTGCGCTTGAAGAACTTTGTGGAAATTCGCCCAGCCGATTCGTTGCCTGCACCGCTTATGGCGGGATATGCGGCGCTTGTTAAAGGCATTTTCTATTCCGAGCGCTCTCTTTGCGCGATCGAGCAGGCATTTGGGGCAACGGAAGGCGTGTGGCTCTTGAACGATAGCAGCGCCAATCAGGCACTGGAAGCCATTCAGCGTCATGGTGCCGAAGCGGTTATCTACGGCAAAACGCTTGCTGAATGGCAAGAACTTATCTTCGAAGTTGCAGATGAAGCGCTCAATGAAGAGGATGCAGCTCATTTACACGACCTAGTGTCATTTGCCCGCAGCAGACGATAGCCCGTATGTCGGCATATTCGCCGTGCTATTATAGTCTTATTCCTATATGATTACAGGTTGTTTTGTGCATTACCCGTTGCTTCGGGCTAATGCATTGATGATGTTTACCATTCCGTCAGGAGGCACCAATGAAGATATCTACCAAAGGGCTCTATGCAGTGCGCTTCATGGTGTTTTTGGCGGGACATGGCGGCACGGAGCCGGTGCCATTGAAGGAAATCGCTGAGGCTACCAGCATTTCGCGTAAGTACTTGGAGCAAATTGCTTCGAGCTTGGCGGCGGCGCAGCTGGTCCGTAGCGCTCGCGGTGCTTCGGGAGGTTATCGCCTTGCGCGCAGTGCCATGAACATTACCATGCTCGACGTGCTCACCGTAACGGAGGGCTCGCTTGCGCCCGTTGATTATCTCGATGAGCTTTCCGGGGAAGCGTCTCCCGGTGAATCGTGCTATGAGATCTTCGTTTGGAAGGGTCTGCACGATTTGGTAAAGGGTTACCTGGGCGGTATTTCTTTGCAGGATGTGGTGGATCGTTCCTCCCAGCTTGCGATAGATAGCTACACCATCTAGTAATAAAAAGCGGCTGGCTTGTTTGCGCTGGCTTGCAGGAAGGGAACGTCATGACGGTAGCGAATGGAAGTGCTGGCAAGATTTCGCACCTGCCTGTCATCGGCATCGTTCCTTCTCAGAACACCACCGAAAAGATGGTGAGTTTTCCCGAGCGCTATGCTGACGCCATTATCAAGGCTGGCGGCGCTCCCTTGCTGCTGCCACTTTCGGGCAACTCCCATATATACGAAACGCTTTTCCCTTTGATAGATGGTTTTGTTCTTACCGGTGGCAATGACATCGATCCAGCTCGCTATGGTGCTATTCGTGATAGCGGTAAAATCGACGAGCATACGCCTGAGCGTGAAGAGCTTGAGTACTTGATTTTGAGCTATGCGTACCGCTTTGATTTACCGTTGATGGGTATCTGCCGAGGCATGCAGATGATAAATGTGTGCTTGGGAGGCACCTTGTTCCGAGATTTGGGAGACCAGTTTTTCGGTGTGGCAAGAAAGGGCATTAACGACGATAAAGACGATTTGCCTCAACTTGCGCATTGGCAGCCAAAGCCCTACAGCGAGCCCACCCATCCAGTAACCATTCTGCCTAACTCCAAATTAGGGAAGTTACTGGGCGTGCAGAATATCATGGTAAATTCTACGCATCATCAGGGGGTATGTGATCTCTCGACGCGTGTTGACGCTGTGGCATATGCGCCCGATGGCCTGGTTGAGGCCATAGAGGTGCGTGACAAGAGCTTTATGATCGGAGTGCAGTGGCACCCTGAGTTTTTCACGGGGCGCCATCGCATGGAATGCGTATTCGATGCGCTTATCGAGGCAGCGGCGCAGGGTCATGCCCATTGCGGTGAACGTGGCAGCGTTGCTATTACGCGCAGTGAGCCTGTGGGCATTCAGGCGCAATGGCCTGAAATTACGTTTGCGGATTACATCTGATCGGTCTATAAATGGTCAAACCCTCTGCAGGCTGCTTTGCTTTCGCGCATGCTGCTTACCTTGCGATATGCGAATACAGACGTACGCGTTGTTCGAATTCTTGGAGCGAGATCCCCTGGGCATTGCTGATGCGGATGGCAAGGTAGTGGGCATTGTCTTTGATGGCGTAGATCATTTCCTCTGGGAAAGAAGAGCCGTCGAGCTTTCCTTCGCGATAGAGATAATCGATAACACCGATCAGGCCGCTAATGGAATACTCAATGATAATCCGCGCATTGGTGGTGAGTTCCTCCTCCTCGTCACAGAGTATGGTTTGCCACATGTTGGCTATGATGGTGCGGATTTTCAATGCTACGCATTCTTGGCCGCAGCGCTTCATCACAAGGCCAAAGCGCTGTGTACGCTGGGGCAGTAGCATTTCCGTCAGCGCTTTGCTGTCGTTGCTGAGCATATAGAAAATGCCAAGTGGAAGGCTCTTGCTGTTAAGCAGCTCTTCCTCGATGACGGTGCACAGCAGCGCGTCGAGCGATTCGTAGTGGTAGTAAAACGTACCACGGTTGCAGTGGGCCTTTTGGGTGACCATATTCACCGTGATGTGCTTCAGGTCATTTTCCTCAAGCAATTCCCAGAATGCGTTTTTGATGCGTTCTACCGCAGCGGGTTCCTGTTGGTCTTTGCGGGGTCGTGCCATGATGGGCTCCTTCGTTGTGGGGCGATACGGGTTATGGCTCGTCCGCTAGGACGTGCGAGGTTTGCGCGCGTTCATGATGAGCATTTGCAGGCGGTTTTCGATGTTGGCGAAGCTAACGTCGGGATCGAAGTCGAGGGGCAGAATCTGCGCATCAGGATACAGCTCCTTCAGGCGTTTCGATATACCGCGGCCAACTACGTGGTTGGGAAGGCACCCGAAGGGCTGCAGGATAACGAACGCGCGGCAGCCCCGTTTTGCGTGGTGCAGAATCTCTGCGGGAATCAGAACGCCCTCACCGGCATCGAAGGTGTGGTGAATGATAGGGTCGCTTGCCTGCACCAATTCGGGCATACGGCACGGCGGTGTATACAGCGGGTGCGCCTTGGCAATTTTGTCGGTAGCATCATGCGCCAACTTGAAGAAGGCATCGGATATCGAATTGTTCAGCTTGGTGGGAAGCGGGCGATGCACCTTGTATTCACGTTGCTGAGATCGCTGGTAGAAGTACGTTTTGCGAATAACATCGGTCATGCGTGCTTCGATGATCTCCAACCCGTTGTTTTCCAAATACAGCTCCATATCGTGGTTTGCACCGGGATGGAAATTCAAGAGGTACTCGCCCACGATCAGCACGGTGGGGCGCGGCTTGCTTCGGTCGTATTTCACAGAAAGCATCGAAGCTATAGCTTTTTTGAAGCCCTTCTTCATGCCCCCGATACCGCCTTGGCGCAAGCCGCCTATAACTGCATCGATAGATTTGTCGAATGCTGCATCGGCGCTGCCGGGTTCCAGCTCGTAGGGACGTATCTTGCGCAGCAGCTCTTCCAGCGCGTCGATCATGGGCAAGCCGAATGCAATTTGCATAGCGGTTTTTAGGTTCATCTTGAAGCCAGGATGAACATTATGAGCGTCTTCCGCATCGTTGGTGATGATGGGAACTTGAGGATAGCCTGCATCGTCGAGCGCTTTACGCAGTAGCGCAGCGTAGTGAGTAAGACGGCAGTCACCGATGTACTTGCCGGTGGCAATAGCAACCTTGTCGGGGTCGTATTTGCCCGATTCAAGTGCCGCCAGTGCTTCGCCGATCACGATTTGGGCAGGAAAGCAGATGTCGTTATGGACATAGCGTTTCCCCAGGTAAATTGCGCGTTCACGGCCAATAGGAAGAGAAACGGTGTTCAGACCCTGATTGGCAAACGCCGCTGCCATAAGTTGGCTAAAAGCGTGCGAGGTATTGGGAACCAATACCGTTTTGGTGGCAGCGTCTTCCTTGGTGAATTTCTGCGGATAGGGATCGGCGAGCTTTTCTCCTGTGGCGCGAGCTAGGGCCTCGTCGATTTTGCGTTCGAATGCGGCTGTGCAGGCTGCGCATTGCGAGGGTTCGCAGCTCTGTGTGCTGCCGCAGCAAGAGGCATTCAAGCTTCCCTGTCGATTTGCATCGATAGCATAGGCTGTCTGATCAGGTGTTGCTGCTTTTTCTTTTTCGCGACGCTCGTTGACCGTTTCGATAAACGAGCGAACGCGGATACCTAAGGGTCCGCGAATGTCGCTTTCGTCCACCTTGAGCACCAGTGGTGTTTTGTCGCTGATCTCTTTCATCAGACGGATGATCTCGTCGGAGAGATACGCATCGTGGCCGCAACCGAAGCTTACTATCTGCACATATTCCATGTTGGGGCTTTGTGCTGCCAAGGTTGCCGTTGAAAGCATGCGGGCGTGGAAGTTGTTCGCAATGTCGATCAGGCTGTTCTGGAGCGGTACTTGCGTGGCGCCTGGAACGGAATCGGCGGTGATGACGGGAATGCCGTGCTCGGTAAACAACGTTGGCAGTTCGTGGTTGACCAAGTCGTCGTTATGGTAGGGACGTCCTGCAAGCACCACAGCGTAGGTGCCTTCGTTGCGGGCATGAGCCAGCACTTCGGCGCCGCGCTGCTGAAGGGCAGCGCTGAACGATGCCTGCGCGTTACGCGCCTGTTCAAGGGCGGCTAACGTTGCTTTCTCGGGAATTTGGAAGGTTTCCTTGAAGTACTTCACCAGCTGGTTGGTACAGTCCTCTTCTGTGAACCAATGGAACATCGGGTTATCGAAGGGGATATCCCAACGACGGCTGGGGTTGTCGGAATTCTGCACCACCAGGGCGTATCCCTTAACCACGGCGCACATTGACTGGCTGTCCTTCGAGGTGTTTTCAGAGGGTACCGTGGTAACGATTGGCATGAAAATGCGGTCGACGCCCTGTTTGTGCAGATCGCGAAGGTGGCCATGAACCAGTTTCGCGGGGAAGCATACGGTGTCGGACGTGACGGCAGAAAGGCCGTTTTCGTAGATGGCGCGTGTTGATTTATGGGAGAGCTTTACGGTAAAGCCTAGCGCTTGCAGCAGCGTTTTCCAGAAAGGCATGCTATCCCAGAAGAACAGTACGCGCGGAATGCCCAAGGTTATTCCTTGGGAAGGCATAACGGGAGTACAGGGCCAATCTTTGAATAGCAATTGCTCTCGTTCGTTGTACAGGTTCGGCACGTTTTCCATGGTCCGGTTTGCTTCACGTATTTGCTCACGTACTTTTGTGTCGGAAAGTTCGCCTACGATTTCGCCCTTAGTGCAGCGATTGCCGGTAATCCATGAAGTGCCATTGGAAAACGTGATGCGTGTGCGGTTGCAGCGGTTTGAACAGAACGGGCAGATCAGATTCGTTTCCTGCGAATAGCTAAAAGATTCCAGGGCATCCCAGCCGATAAAGGTAGAGGTTCGGTTTGCTTGCTCGCTTTCGCGGGCGATAAGTGCTACGCCTATAGCTCCCATAAGGCCAGGATAGGGCGCTCGAGTTACCTCTTGGCCAACGTATTGTTCGAATGCGCGCAGTACTGCGTCGTTCAGGAACGTGCCACCTTGGACCACGATGTGGTCGCCGAGCTTTTCTAGGTTGGAAACACGAATTACCTTGGTGAATACGTTTTCGATGATAGAGCGGCACAGACCCGCCATGATATCGTTTGGGTTCTTGCCGTTCTTCTGTTCGGTTACGATGCTGCTGTTCATGAACACCGTGCAACGGCTTCCCAGATCGGCGGGTGCGTTTGACTCGAAGGCAGCGCTGGCAATGCTTTTGGTGGGGATGTTCAACGTGGATGCGAAGCTTTCGAGGAACGATCCGCAGCCAGAAGAGCATGCCTCGTTTACTACAACATTGGTGATAACGCCGTTGTCGATCCAGATTGCCTTCATGTCTTGACCGCCAATATCCAGGATGAATGAGGCATTGGGGTCGAATTGCTGAACCGCGCGCGAATGGGCAACCGTTTCAACGGTGTGGCAATCGGCGCCAAGGGCGTTGGCGAACAGCATTTCGCCGTATCCGGTGGTACCACACCCTGCAACTTCAAGCTCGCATCCAGCATCTTGGTATCGTTTGTGCAAGGTGCGCAGTGCTTCCACGGCGACATCAATAGGTTCGCCTTCGTTGGAGGCATAAAACGAGTCGACGAGTTCACCTCCTTCGTTGAGCAGGGCGAACTTAGTGGTGGTGGACCCGCAGTCCACGCCAAGGTATGCGCGGAGTGTTTTAGGAAGGTTTCCCTGTTCAAGTGCGGTCTTTGTTTGGGGCAGCTGATGGCGTTCGTTGAAGACGGCACGTTCTGCGTCGGTTTCGAAGAAAGGCTTGCCAGCATAGGCGCTTTGCGACGCGGCGCTGCCTGCCGCATCGTCTATGACCACGATGTGAGCCTCTTCCAGCGTCTTGATTGCTTGGGAAGGAACGAGGCGTGCCTGACGGCCGGCGAAGAGCTCTTCCAGGGCAAGCGCTGCGCCCACTGCAACGATGGTTTCGGGGTGATCGGGAATGATGATGTCTTTCCTTCTCAGCTCAAGGCGCTCGGCAAAAACGGCAATCAAGCGCGGGTTGAAGGTGAGGGGCCCGCCTTCGAATACAACAGGAGCCTCGATTTCCAGGCCCTGAGCCAAGCCGCCGATGGTCTGCTTGGCGATAGCGTGAAACGAAGATAGGGCGATATCGGCCTTCGGCACTCCTTGGTTGAGCAGGGGTTGAATATCGGTTTTTGCGTATACGCCACAGCGGCCGGAAACGTTGTGGACGGCTTTTCCCTGTTGAGCGAGGTCGTTGAACTGTTCGGTGGGCACCTTAAGAAGTGTGGCGATTTCATCGATGAAGGCGCCTGTGCCGCCTGCGCAGCTTCCATTCATGCGCATATCGGCAACTGACAGGCAGTTCGCCTCATTGTCGAATTTGAAGAAGATCATCTTCGCATCTTGGCCGCCGAGTTCGATGGCGGTGCGCGCGGTAGGATAATTCGCGCCTACTGCAAGGGAATTGGCCACAACTTCCTGCACATAGGGCAGGTCCAGGGCTTCAGCTAAAGCCGCACCGCCTGAACCGCACAAGGCGGCGCGCATGGGAATACCTTCGAACCGCTGGTCCAATTCGGCAAGCAAGCTCTTCAAGCAGTTTGCCTGCTGGGCATGATGGCGCACGTAGCGGCGCATAAGCACTTTATGAGACGCTGCGTCCATAACGGCGATTTTCGCTGTTGTGGATCCAACGTCTATACCTACAAGGAGTTGCGACGGTTGTTTGTTCTGCACAGATGAAGCCACGATAATAAAAACTTCTTTCTAATTAAAACGACCCTGTCGAGCAGGGCATAGTTAGTTTACCCAACAAAGTGTTCAATAAAAACAGACATACCGCCGATTTTCACTGAATATCCGTGTTGTCGATGTTGCGAGTTGTTTTATTCAATTAAAGGAAAAAGAACCGTTTAGCTTGGTTTCGCAAACCGTTTGCCCAGCTCATGTTTGAATAACAGTTTTTTGTCGATAACCTTTCGCAAACGATGGTCTTTTGATCCGCAGGAAAGGAGGGTTGCTAAATGCGGCGTACTTAAGCAACTGAAAGGATACGAATATGGACAGAAGGACTTTTATTAAGCTAATGGCCGCAATGGCTGCTTCCTCCCTCGTTTCGCCTGCGGCTTCTTTCGCAGAAACAATCGAAGAGGGGGCTGTATCGGGCGGGAAAGTCAGTGTGGGACAGGCGACCGCACTAGAAATGGCCAAACGGTTTTTTTCCAGTCTTGAACCAGACAAGGGCTTGGCGGCCTATAGTGCTGTTCCGTTTTATTCGATCTCCAACGAACCGATAGGCTTCATTGTCCACGTTGATGAAGATGGACAACCGTTTGGGTATATTATTTTCGATTCTCAATGCGATTTTGGTATATCTGAGTTTTCTTATGGGGCAGAAGCCGCTGAAAGCCCCTTTCAATCAATAGCCAATAGTGCTCCAAGCTTGTATAGATCCGAAAGCGGCGCGGAGCGATTGTATAAGCTTGACTCCCTAACATATTGCTCTCTCGACGGATCGACCGGTGAAGTGCGTTCGAATTATGGAGATATGTTTGAGGTGGCAATACCTGACAATTCCTATTCCCCTATGGCGTCAAGTCCTGACGATTGGAAGGATGTAAGGGTTCTTATGCCGGCAAGTGACGTTTACCGAAACTACAATGTTTCTTCTGCGGGATCGGTCTCTGGCTATACATGCTTTACGCAAGATGTCGTTCTCTCTGTTGCTGGTCGTTACGCATGCGCTGTTTCGGCGATGCTGACCGTATGCTCCTATTATGTGCAAACTGGCGGCAGAAGCGGTCTGAAAAGCGATTATGACTATTTATGGGATGCGTCTGGAACCACTGTCGAAAAGCTAAGCAGCCAAGGTTATCCTCTTGGTGGTACGGCCATAGATCAAAATGGCCCCGCAACTTCCTCATATTGTTTCAGTCGCGGAAGAAAGCTGTCCTATTCTTTCAAGAGGTCTCCGAGCTGGGAGTCGTTCAAGAACGTGATCGATTCGAAGAATATGGCCATTTTTGGCGGTGCTTTATCGGGCGACAGCTCGTCTGGGCATGCAATGGCCGTTGCTGGCTACATGCAGCTTGTCGATAAAGGCGATCCATTCTCCTGGATCGATGCTTTAACCGTCTTTGATGGGTGGAGGTCAGGCTTAAGAATACTTAGTTATGCCAATAGCAATTTCAGCAGATTCGAGGGGACATTCTTCTCATGAGAAGGGCGTTCGTTGTTTTTCTTTGCGTTGCGGCAGTTTATTTCTTTCTTATCGTTCCCGTACTCAACGAAGATAAACCTCAAAGCGAGATTAACGGTGGCGGTGAACCTGATTTTTTTGTTGGGAGAGTGGTTGAGGTCTACTCGGAAGACTTGCTTCTTGTCGAGGTTGACTCTGCATATGGGCTGGGCCGTAGTTTGGTTATTGTTGATTGCTCTTGCCTAGATAGTGGGGCAAAGCGTATTTGCGCCCTTGGTGAAGGCAGTCGCGTTTTCGTTTCGTATTGGCCCCCTTTTAATGACCAGGTTAAAGCTTTTACTTTGGCGGAAGGATGGTAATCGTGAACGACAAAGCAATTACGAGAAGAGGACTTATTCGTGGTGGAGCTTTTTGCGCTTTCGGTTTAATGGCTTCATCTTTGGTTTGCCCTCGAACTGGTTTTGCATTTCAACAATCTTGTGACCCTGTTGTTAGGGTCGAAATCAGAAGAGGCGAAAAAGGGGCAGCAGCCGGCCTCTTCGAATCAAGGCTTTTTGCTCCGCGTTGCCAGTCTTCAGATAAAACGGGAATATCGATTCAGTCGAGTTCTTTATCTAGGGACGGAAGCGTTGAACTTTATTCAGGGGTCTGCTCAATCCCCCTTTCCCTGGGTGGATACGAGGTTCAAGAAAAAGAGTCAGATGATGCTCTTGAAGTTTATGTCAAGATGTCGCTCGGCGTCCTGTGGGGAGATAATAAAAATTCCGTTCAGATTCAACGAGGAAGTTTTCTTGTTGAGCAGAAGAGCCCATTTCTTAATTACTCCGATATTGCTTATGCCATGATGCAGAAAGATAGATTTATTTCTGACATGTTCAACGGACAGCTTAAAACTGTCGAAACGGGATGGCCATCGGTTTCTTTTGACTCTTCTACGGACATCTATACATGTGGTGGAGCGGTAACGGGTAGTGGGCTCAATTTTATGACCGGGGAAGAGTTCTGGTTTACCGTTGAGCTGTATTTGCAATGAAATCCATTAAGAAATTCGTTGGTTGGTGGGGTGGCGTTACATTTTTTTGACGCGCATTCAAACTGGGACAAAGCCGATATAATGGATAGCAGGGACTACAAACTATCTAGCTGAAACGGAGGGGTCATCATGGCTGCTGAATTCGAAAAGGGTTTCCGCGATATTTTCCTGGCAGGCGTTGGCGCTATGGCCATCACTGGCGAAAAGGCAAAGGAAGTGCTTGATACCCTTATTGAAAAGGGCGGCGTTACAGTTGAGCAGGGTAAGGACATCAACCGCGAATTGCAGCATAAGGCAACTGAAACCGTTGCCAAGGTTCGCGAGGAAAGTATTGCCGCTGCGATGAAAACCATGAGCGCCGAAGAGCGTGCCGAGTTTGCTGCGACTGTTGCTAAGCTTGCCGCAGAGCCCGCTGCCGAGGAAGCCGAAGAGGCGCCTGCAGAGGAAAAGGCGGAATAACCCCGCATGCTCAGAACGTGGCAGGGTGCTCCTGCCACGTTCTTTTTATATAGGGGCGAAACCCCTGGTTTATTTGGTTTATTTGGTCGGTAGTACGTTCTGGGGCAAGTTTCAAAGGCGGCTGCCTTTGCGGTTGCTCGCTTCGTCCCTATAGCGCAAAATGCGTCCATCTATTTGTTCCGATGCCGGTTGGCCCATTAGAGGAATTTCATGAACGAAAACACCTTGCTCAAACGCTTTTTTGAAGACGGTATCGAATTCGATCCCGATAAGCAGTTTGGTTTAAGCCATAAGGTCCGCATACGTCGTATACGCGAAATCGTGCTGCTTATGCGTAAGCATCACGTTATGGACGGTCTTTCGCCTACGGAGCTGCGTGACATCCTTGTCGATTTGGGGCCAAGCTTCATCAAGATAGGGCAGATGCTCTCCCTTCGTTCGGAGATCTTGCCGCAGGCGTATTGCGATGCGCTTTCCGACTTGCAGATGGACTGCGACCCTATGCCATTCGACGAAACGGTAGCGGTGCTTCGGGGCATTTATGGCGATAAGTTCGACGCGATATTCAAGGAAATTGATCCGAAGCCATTGGGAAGTGCCTCTATGGCGCAGGTTCACCGCGCGGTTTTGACAAACGGTGACGAAGCAGCCGTTAAAGTGCAGCGTCCTGGCGTGCGCACTACCATGGCCCAGGACATCGATGTGATGCGCGCGGTTGCCAAGCAAGCTTCGCGTTTCATGAAAGATAATCAAATGCTCAATCTGCGCGATGTAGTGGAAGAGCTGTGGGTTACGTTCCTGGAGGAAACCGACTTCTTGAAAGAAGCGCGCAACTTGGAAGAGTTTGCGTTGCTCAACAAAGACGTGGTGTATATTTCCTGTCCGAAGCCCTATATGGAGTATTGCACTGAAGAAGTCTTGGTCATGGAATACGTTGATGGCATCTCCATCCGCGACACGAAGCGTCTGCTTGAAAATGGCTACGACCTGGAAGAAATCGGCGTAAAGGTTATGGACAATTACGCCACGCAGATTATGGAGCATGGCTTTTTCCATGCCGATCCTCATCCTGGAAATATCCTGGTTAAGGACGGCAAGGTAATCTACATCGACTTGGGCATTATGGGGCGCCTATCTGTTCGTGATCGCGGCGGTTTTAAGCGGATCGTTGAAGCGGTAGGGTCAAAGAACTCCGCTGAACTGAAAGACGCCCTCATCACGTTTTCCGTAGCGCATGATATGAATGCCATCGATCATCCGCGCTTCTTGGCGGAGCTCGATAACGTTTTGGAAAGCTACGGTTCAACCGACGTTGCCGATATTGATATTGGTGCTTTGTTGGGTGACATCATGGTGCTTACGCGCCAGTGCAAGGTTACCTTGCCCGCTTCGGTTACCGCTGTTTCGCGTGGCATCATTACCATGGAGGGCTCGCTGCAGGATTGTCTGGCAAATGCCAATATTGTCGACATCATCAATGGACATCTTCAACGTTCTAAAAACTTCAAGACGGAGATCGAGAATCAAACAAGGGATTTGCTGATTTCGTTGAATTCGGCAACTAACAGCCTTATTAAAGCTGCCGAGTACACAGGGGACACGCTTCACATGCTTTCGCGCGGTCAACTGAAAGTGAATATGGAAATGCTTAGTTCCCCCGAGCCGTTGTACAAGGTCGGGCGTATCATGAACCGCCTTGCCATGAGTTTGGTGATTGCCGGCTTGCTGGTAAGTGGCAGCCTTATTATTGCGGTAGATATGCCGCGTTTATTTGGGATGCCCGTCCTTTCTCTTGTCGAGCATGTTTCTGCGTTCGTCCTTTCGGTTTGGCTTGTGTGGGACATGTTCCGCAGAACAAGATAGAGCTGTTCGAAGTGCCTTTTCGCCGCATGGGTTATTGATTGATGCGGCAGGTCTGATTGCCAGAATTGGCTGATGGATGGGCTCTGAGTGATCACACTGTTGCCGTGGACGGCGTGCATTCGCCTTTGTGCTAGCAGATTGACATTTCCCTGTAACGATGTCGGTGGGGCAGCTCGGGTACAATGCTGTCAATGGTTATGCCTACGAAAGGGGCTTTTGATGAATCCTGACTCTCGTGTTGTTCGGGGAGTAAGTATCGCAGCTATCGTTTTGTCTGCTTTGGGTATTTTGGGTGGCTTGGTGATTGCCTTGTTTATGGGAATCGCTTCGACTTCCTTGAATGATCCCGCTGTGGTCAATGCTCTTATCTCGGAGCTGGAATCGTCAAGCACCTCCTCGGCGTTTGATGGCTCTTCGTCGTATTCGTCATACGATTATTCCGGCATGACCCAGGATGAAGCCATGGCTGTGGCTTCTGCAAGCATTTTCTTAATGGTGGGTTTGAGCTTGGGGTATGTGCTTTGCAAGGTTGTCTGCCTGGTTGCGGGCATCATTGCATTGCGCAACTGCAACAACCCCGCTAAATTGGGCAGTGTCTTCGGCTGGTCTATCGCCGCTGCTATTGTGAGTTTTTTGGTCGGTGGCATGATCT
>FR884629.1:0-754 GCA_000436075.1 Eggerthella sp. CAG:209
TGCCAGAGCGGCGGCAATATCGTGGGCGGGAATTTCATCCCTATGGCAGGGGACGGCAAGCAAGCTAACCGTTGCCGTACGCCCTGGCTCTGGGCGCGGAATGGCCTGAGCCGTAGCGCCCACGTGAGCGAAAGCAGGCGTACAAGCGTACACCACGATACCGCGCAGGGTTACCGCGACCACGGCCTCAAGAGCGAACACCCCTTCGCCCGCGCAAACCGTATCCGTACAAAACGCCATAGCAATCCCCTTTCTACGTAGTCAAAGTGCCACCCGATCGTCTGCTCGGAAGCAGATGCCGTTAGCCCTCCTTACGTGCGGCTCAATGCGCGCTCTATGCACACGCCCCTGGTATGGGCGGGCCTTTGCATGACGTCCGATGCGGCATGGGACACGAAGGCGCACTTCGGCTCGGGGCGAGCCCCCGCATGCGATCCGATGTCCAATTCGCCGCCTGCGCGGGAATGCGGATGCCGCAAACTTCTATTCTGCCCCGGCACCGCACAAAAGACGGAAGCCTCCCGCGCACTCGACTTCCGATTTCGGTTGCGGTTTTCGAGTCGAAACCGGCACCGCACAAAAAGACGGAAGCTTCCCGCGCACATCACCCCTTGCGCGCAGCCTTAGCTTGTCTCGTGTAGCCCAAGGTCGGCACGAGCGAATGACGACACCGCATGCAGCCTTAGCGCCACAATACAACAAAAGCCGGGAGAGACAACTCTCCCGGCTTTCACTTTAATGGATTGCGGCAAAT
>FR884629.1:764-5604 GCA_000436075.1 Eggerthella sp. CAG:209
TGGATTGCGGCAAATTCGACCGCACCGACCAGCCCGTTAATGGAATACGGAGAATTCAACCACGGCATGCAGTCCTTTAATGGATTGCCGCAAACTCAATCGCACCGACCAGCTCTTCGGGGCTGGCGATAAGCACGCTGGGCATCTGCTCGAGCAAGATGTCGCGTCCGAAGAACTTGCCCCAGGTAACGCCCACACATGGCATGTTTGCGGCATGGGCAGCCTGCAAGTCGTAGGGGCTGTCGCCCACATACACGCATCTATCAGGCGAAACCCCGAGTTTCTTTGCCGCCGTCAGCAGCGGATCGGGATCAGGCTTGTGGGCAGTACTGTCTTCAGCGCCATTCACGCAGGCAAACGCATCGAACAACCCATGAGCCTTCAGGCTCTTCGTGGCCAAGACTGCGCGCTTTGACGTAACCACGCCAACCGTGAAGCCCGCATTCTTCAAAGAGGCAATCGCCTCGGGTATGCCCGGGAACGGAAAGGACTTTTCGTCAAGATCGCGCTCGTTGTATTCGCGATAGACGCGCGTCAGTTCGTCGGCAATCTCAGAGCCGCAACCCCGTTCGGCGGCAAACGCTTGCATCTGAGTTACCAGAGGCTGCCCAACCATGGAAACAAGCTTGCTATCGGGCAGGGCTTCCCCAAACACCGTCTTGGTGGCGTAGCGCATGCTTTCCAGAATGGGAGCATAGGTGTCGAGCACCGTGCCGTCCAAGTCGAACAGCGCCACATCGCGCTTGGGCTTCAGGGAAATAAAGGTATCGGACATAATGAATTATCTTCTTTCAAAAATGATCTGCATTCAGGGGCAAGACCGAACATTACCATTCACAAACCCACGAGTAAAACGGCAAAGCGGGCATCACACACTTCGTGCCGCCGAAGGAGCGTTTCGATGCAGGAAGCTCCGCCCCGTAACGGCCCATCAAGCCGTGCCCGGCAAGGCGTTTCACGAGGTCGAGGGGCGCCCGACATGGGAGCTGACCATGCCAGCCACGGCGCTGGCGTTTCCACGAGGGGGGGGCGCCCATCTCCGCGTTCAGCTGGTCGACACAAGGACTCTTCGATGCGAACAGAGTGAACTCGTACGCGGCAAGCCACCGTGAGGAGGCGCTTAGCACAATCTGCGCTAGAGTAAAAAACGCAAATCTTGCCACCCCTTACCGCTCCTTAGCACTCTCACACAGGAAGCCCGACTTGCAGGGAACGAGCCGATTCAGACAGGACGCAGTTCAGCTGCGCAGCAGGAAACCCACCCTGCTGCGGAACAGAAGATCGGGCCAACCACAGGGGCAACGCCAAGCTCGTCCCTTCGCCTGCAAAGAGTTCGAATCTGCAAAGAACCACCTCAAACCGCAAGGGAGCTCCTTCAGGGAAAGCGCTTGAACGAAGTGGGAGGATAGGCGTCAGCGAACATCAGTGAAAGCCGACAAAAACAAAAGAAGGGCCGGCTTGATGCCGACCCAACCAATTAGTTGAAGCATATGGTACCGCCCACGGGGAGCATGCAACGCCGCATGCGACGGAACGCACACGACACCGTACCGCGATGGTGGGTCGCAGTGCCGCCGTACTGCGACGGGTCATAGCCTGTAATTGGTGCCGCCCCGATCGACAACGCACCCTTCAGCCAAGCGAAAAGCGCGATTACAGACCAAGCGCCTTCTTAAGGGAAGACACGCGACGACGGGAAACGGGAATCTTCTCGTCTACGCCGTCGAGCGTAAGAAGCAAGGTGCCGCCCGACTGGGGCTCAACTTCCTTGACCAGCGCAAGGTTAACCAGGTAACCGCGATGAACGCGGAAGAAACCGTGACCATCGAGCGTTTTTTCCAGCTGAGCCAAGCTTACGGTAGAGAAGAAACGGTCAACGCCAGTTTGCAGGTACGCATAATCGTCGCGCGCCATAACATAGCGAATGTCATCGATGTTGATGAGGATCTTCTTGCCACCCTTTTCAACGGGAATGCGCTCAGCCTTCTGGGCCTTTGCATGAAGCAGCACATGTTCGCGCACACGGGCAAGAGCATGGGAAAGACGCTCGGTTTCAACAGGCTTAACCAGGTAATCGATGGCATTGACCTTGAACGCATCCAGGGCAAATTCGCTATAAGCAGTAACGAATACCACGGCAGGCGGGTACTTCAAATGCTGCAGAGCCTCTGCGAGCTGAATACCGGTAGCCTCGGGCATGTTGATATCCAAGAACATAACGTCGCAAGGGTATTCCTTGAGCTTTTCGATAGCCTCGCGGACGCTTGCGGCCTCGGCAACAACTTCAGTCTGGTTGAGTTCGCCTAGCAGGAAGCGCAACTCGGAACGCGCCGGCGCTTCGTCATCAACGATAATTGCCTTCAGCAACGCAACCTCCTCGTGTTTCGTGAATTTATCATTCCTATTATAGACCACTTACCGAATATGCGCCGACCTATCTGCAAAGCTCTTGCCAGGCAATGCTTCTACAGGTTTGCGCAATCGGGAAGGAACAGGGTAACAGAAGTTCCCTTGCCCAGCTCACTTTGGATATCCATATAAGCCTTCTCACCGTAGTAGCCACGCAGTCGGTCGTTGATGTTCTTTACGGCAATGCCCAGGCCGGTTTCGGATTTCGGCGCCATGATATTCTTCAAGGCATCTTCCTTCATACCGATACCGTCGTCGTTTACATGCAAGTACACATCGTCGCCATCGAGGGTGCCAGAAATGGAAATGGTGAGTTTGCCTTCCGCGGGCATGGCGTGCTTTACAGCATTTTCAACCAGCGGCTGAACCATGAAGGCGGGCACCTGCATAGCGCGCACCTCTTCGCCGATATCAACTTCCACCGCCAGGCGATCTTCGCCGAAACGTGCCTGTTCAAGCGAAAGGTAGCGCACCGTTTGCTCAACCTCGCGCGAAAGGGAAATAAGATCCGAGCTGTTTTCGAGCGTCTGACGATAGAACACTGCAAACTCACGCAACATGACGCGAGCCTTGTTGGGGTCGGTGCGCACCAACGATGCCATGGTGTTGATGATATTGAACAGGAAGTGCGGGTTGATCTGGCTCTGCAGCGCCTTGAGCTCCATGCTGGTGGCAAGTTTCTTCTGCTCTTCAAGCTGCAAAGCGGCAATCTGCGTGGAAAGCAGCTGGCCAAAGCCTTCAGCAACGGAAATCTGCGTTTCAGAAATGCGCGAAGGCTTGGGGTAGTAGAACTTCAACGTACCCTGAATGGAAGACCCCATCTTCAAGGGAACGATAATGGCGGCCTGAATGGCGCTCATGGGAACAGGCAAGCCCACTTCAAGCTGCGAGCGCAACACACGGGTTTTGCCATCCTGCACAGTGCGCTTCGTGCCAGCCGTACGGATATGCCCGCCCAATTCACCCAGCTCTTCCCTGCCAGCGCCAGCGTAGCCCAAAACCACTTCGCGGTCGGTGATGGCAACAGCACATGCCGAAGTGGAAGGGAGCAGTATCTCGCACACCTTCTGGGCAGCTTCCGACGTGAAGCCTTCCTGCATGGCTTCCAGCGTTGCGCTTGCCAGGTTCAGCACCGACATAGACTGGTTTGCGCGGATGCGGTCGGGGTCGAGGATCAAAGCAATGGTAATAAGCAGGAACGCCGTAAACAAAGCGCCCGAAATGGTGAGCACCAAATAGTTGGTTTCGGGGCCGAACATGGCCCAGCCCAAAACACAACCGCAGATGAGCGCCATGCACAGCGAAGCAATTTCAAGAACAATGGTGACGTTGTGGCGAGGGTAGGCCATAAACGATCCTCCGGAAAACGGGAGCTACTTCCACCTGCGCCATACACGTCGCAGGTAATGTGACCATAGCATATTACAGTGCAGCTACCTCGTTGCCCAGCAGCACTACTGCGCTGATAAGCAAAAATACACCAAAAGCAATGCGCAGCTGTCGCTCGGGAACACGACGGATGAGGTTTGCGCCAATCACCGCACCGGGGATGCTGCCCGCCGCCATGGCTATACCCGCAAGGTAGTCGATGTTGCCCAGCATGCCCTGATAGACAACGCCGGGAATGGCCAAGATCATGATGGCAACCAAAGACGTACCCGATGCCTTGCGCATCATAACGCCCAGCACAGAAATAAACAGGGGCACCATCAGGAAGCCACCGCCAACACCCACGTAACCTGAGGCCAGGCCCGCGGTTAGGCCAATGCCGATAGCAACAGGCAGATTCTTGCGCGTAAGCTTGAACTCTTCTTCGCCCAAGTCTTCTTCGATGACCGCGGCCTTAACGGCCGCTTTTTCCACNNNCCTTAACGGCCGCTTTTTCCACGTCGATGCCCATGGCCTTGCCCGAAGCAGGGTTCTTTGGCATGCGCGCAGCCTTGCGGAACATCTTGAACGATGAAAAACCAATGATAATCGCCGCTGCCAGCATAACCATCCATGCCGGCGACATATTTGCCAGGTGCACGCCCAAAGGGCTGGTACATGCGCCAGCCAAGCCGCACACAATGCCCAGCTGGGGAATGCACGTCTTGTTCTTGATATGGGTGATAAAACCCACCAGCGAGGTGGGAATGATGGTGAACAGCGAAGTTGCCGTAGAGGCAAGAGCCGAAAGACCGAAACCCAAGCGGAACAGGGGAACCATCAAGGTTCCTCCTCCAATACCCAGCAAGCCCGACAAAATGCCAACAACTACGCCGACTGCTGCGGTAATTACAAAGGTTTCCATGAAGTGCGCAAATCCTATTCTTCGTTGATGTTAAGCCTGATCTCGGCAGTCATGCCCGGATCAAGGTTGGCGACAGCAGGTTCCAGCAAGTCGGAAGCGTTGCCCGCGCCATCTGCCGATGCGCCCGCCGGAGCAGCG
>FR884629.1:5651-6834 GCA_000436075.1 Eggerthella sp. CAG:209
CTGGCGGGCAATGGCCGCCTGCACCAGTGCTTGGCGCAAACCGCCATCGCTTTCCATGCGCGCCATGATATCGCCCCAGGTGTACTGGAACTCGAAGTACTTCATGCAGTGTTCCTGAGCATATTCGGTTGCCTCGCCAGCAGCGGCCTTGGCGCCTTCGCGATAGCGCTTCTTGTCTGGGCGAGCCAGCGAACGCAGGAACGCCGTACGCTTGATGCGCTTGGTGATGCCCGGCTCCAAAAACGGGCCAGGGTACGGCATAAGCGAAGAGGGCTTGATCTGCAGAAGGTCGATCTGCGCGCGGCTGAACTCAATTTTGTAGTACTCGTACACCCAGCGGAAAATGTCGCGATAGAAACGATGGCCTTCGTGCCTGTCGCGCGGAGGACGGTGCGTCAGCGACCACTGATTGTCGAACCAGATGTCGGAACCGTACATACGCAGGTTGAGCAAATAGTCCAAGTCTTCGCCGCGAAGAATCCACGGGTCAAAGCTCAAACGGCGATACGTTTCGCGATGCAGCGCCAAGCAGCCACCGCATACATGGTTGGAGCGAGAAAGGCGCGGGCCGGACATGGCCTTGCTGATCCAATTATTGAACGCGCGACCCTGCTGCCAAAAATGGTTGTACCAACGGTTCTGGCTCTTCGAATAGTAAGTGCCTTCATCGTTGAAGTAGAAGCCCGATTTAGCAAGGATGGGAATGCCCTTCTTGGTGAGCTTGCCCAGGCCGTACATGGCCTTTTCCAGAAACGCCTCGTCTTCGGTAGTTTCATCGTCGTCGATGAACACCACCGAATCGAATCCCAGCACCTGGGCAACAACCAAACCAAGGTTGCGAATGGCAGAATAGCCCGTAAGGCCAATAGCCTCTTGCTGACCGCCGAAGCCCAGCTGGTCCAAACGTTGCTGAACAATCTCAGCTTCAGCGCGCCCAACTATCAACGTGTGCATTTGGGGGAACTGGTTGGCAATGTTTTGAACCTTCTTGGCGGCTTCGTCTTCCACACCACCCTCGGCGGCAACCAAAATAATTACCTGGCCCAAACCGCGCACTTGCTGCAACGAATTCAAGCACCTGCCCAACGTGCCCTGTTCGTTCAGGGGCGTAGGATGGTCGTACAGGTTGGAAGGCTTTGAAGCGCCGCGCTTTGTGGGCGCGGTGTGGAAGGTAGGTATGATC
>FR884629.1:6895-10372 GCA_000436075.1 Eggerthella sp. CAG:209
GGCCCCTTAGAAAAACAACATCCCATGATGGGATGTTGCACATAATATTGTAGCGCATCGGAAAGAGCGCTTGGTTTCACGGTTCTTAACGCCTTCGGCGAGGATGTCCTCGACGGCTGCGAATGCGCTCCGCCTCTTCGCGGCGGGTTTTCACCTGAGCGCTTTCTTCGCGAAGGCGTACGTACGATTCTAGACGTTCTGCCGCTAAATCGCCCGACTCAACGGCGGCTCGGACAGCGCATCCCGGTTCGTTGGTGTGGGTACAATCGCGAAAACGGCATGAAGCGGCAATCTCTTCAATGTCCGAAAACGCAGCGCCAATGCCTTCGTCGGCATCCCAAAGCCCCAAGCCGCGCACGCCAGGCATGTCGATAATGCGGCCACCCGTCGGCAGATAGATAATCTCGCGAGAAACGGTAGTGTGCCTGCCCTTACCATCGCCGCGCACAGCAGTGGTTTTCTGGATGTCACTGCCTACGAGCATATTCACCAGGCTCGACTTGCCCACACCCGACCTGCCGATAAGCACTGCGGTTTTGTCGCCCTCGGCAATTATCTGGGCAAGGCGCTGCACCGACGCCTCATCGCGGTCGGAAATGGCGAGCAATTCGTCATTGCCCACGAACCCATCGATATGCGAGCGCACTTCTTCAACTTCAGCGGGCGAGGCCATCAGGTCGGCCTTGGTAAGCGCCACCAGCACTTCCGCTCCCGTTTCGTGGGCCAAGACAAGCTCGCGCTCCAGGCGGCGTGTGTTGATGTCTTCAATGGGCTGGGCGATGATAACCAGGTCGAAGTTGGCAGCCAACGTTTGCGGAAGGGCCCGTTCGGTAGGGTCTTTGCGCACAAACGACGTGCGCCTGGGCAGCGTCTCCTCGATGATGCCCTTGTCATGCCCGTCGGGAAGGGAAATGCGCACTGCATCGCCCACCACCGCACGCTGATCGCTGCCCTTCACCAAGGAAGTGGCATGCTCGCAACGAAGCTCACGGCCATCGCCCAAACGAACCAAGGGGAAGCCTCTATCGAGCTTCACCACCACTCCGGTTTCGACGGCTGGAGTTTCCATTACAGCGTCCCCTCTCGTTTAGATTGGTACAGAGCCAACAGCGCCAAGCCAGCCAGCACCGAAACGATACCAAGACCGAAAAGCTTCGGATCCATCCCCGGCTTGTTTTCAGAGCCGGCGGCAAGCGCCGAAACCTCTTCCACGTGAATGTCGGACATACCCTGATGCTCCCTACAGTCCAAGTGGAACGTGCCACGCACCTGAAGCGTGGTGCCAGTAACGCCATAGCTGCCGTACGTGTCGATGTTCTTCGCTTGTTCCATGGTCATGAACACCGAAACCACGCTAGGGTTTGTGGGATCGTCGTCTTGCAGGGTAACCCAGCAATTGTCGGGTTGCATTTCATCGTTGATGCGGTCGCCCACCGCTTCGCCCTGCACTAATACCGTTTGGCCTTCATAGTACGAGTCGGCCTGAGCCAAGTCGGCAATGGTTGTTTGATACAAAAACGAGCTGTCGGAAAGCTGGTTCACATACACATGATTATTGGGCTTAGACGATTCCTGCCCTTCATCGGCCCAGGCAACACCGGCGCACAGCAGCACGGCCGCCAACACACATGAGCACCATGCCGCAGCAACGGTTCGCTTTAAAAACAGCTTCGTCACGAGCGCACCGCCTTCCTGCGAGGTGCGATGGACACGACAACTTTCACAACAAGGGCCAAAAGGGTTACGAATTCCAGACGGCCTGCCCACATTTCAAGGATGTACACCGCTTCCAGGGTTGGCGGCATGCCGCGAGAAACAATACCCGAGCTCAAGCCACCGTTGGAAGCCATGGCAACCGATTCGAAGATGGAGGAAATGGCATCGTAACCGTGCGCGATGCCCGCAAGCGAGCCAATAAGATACGTAACCACGAACAGGGCAGAAACGGTCATAGCTGACTTTGCTGCATCGGTGGTAAGTACTTTGCGCCCCAGATGATAGTAACGAACGGAAACGCGCGCCGTGCTAGGAGAAAGGGTTTCCTTGATGGTGGAAACCATCGATTTGGCAATAAGGCCGATGCGCGAAAGCTTGATACCACCGGCGGTGCTTCCGCTGGAACCGCCGATTGCCATGCACATGGCGATGATCAGGAACGCGCCTGAAGAAAATACCGTGGTGAGCTGATTGTTCGTAACATTCTGGAAGCCCGTAGTAGTGGCTGCGGCCACAACCATGAACACGCCGCGGCGCAGCAGCGCCATCAAACCAGAGAAGCCACCCGAAGCGCACGTTGAGGCCATAAGCGTGATGGTGGCAACAATAAGCCAGATGGCACCCGTGCGGATTTCCAAGTCGCGGAAGAAGGAATCGGTTTCGCCGCGCTGGGTTTTCACGTATAGCGAAAAGTTAATGGCGCCCAAAAGCATAAGCACCATACAAACGATTTCCAGCGCAAACGAATGGTAGTACCCGATGGACTGGCTGGTAGGAGCAAAGCCACCGGTAATGAAGCCAGAAATCGATATCCACAAGGAATGAAAGAAAGCACGCACCGGCTCCATGCCGGAAAGAACGCACATCACGAACAGGATAACCGCAGCAACCGCAATAGCGGTAAGGGAAATGCGGCTGATAAGGCGAACCGTGTTCACGATGTTAGGCAGCACGTGTTCGCTTCGACCTTCCGAAGAATACAGGCCCGAAGTTGCCTTGCCCAAAAGGCCCAGTGAAAGAGCTACAACAATAAGGCCCAAGCCGCCGATAAGGTGCATTACGAAGCGCCACATGTTGTCGGCGGTAGAAAGGTGCTCCAGGTCGATAACGAGCGTAACGCCCGTGGTGGTAAGCCCGGAAACCGCTTCCATAAGGGAGTCGAGGTACGAACCGTAATGACCCGAAAGCGCCAGGGGAACCGAAGCCACAAACGCCAGAACAATCCACGAAAGCCCCGTTACCGCAAGCGCCTGCTGGTGAGTGAGTTTGCCCGGCTGTACGCACAAAAGACGCAGCCCCGACCCAACGATAAGCGAAATGCCCACCGCCAGCAGATAACGCGAAGCCGGCTCCCATTCCTGCATTGCAATGGCAACCACCAACGGCACCGCCAGCGCAATGGTGAAGAAAGAAACCAGCACGCCAAGGTAGTGCGCTACGACACGCACATCAAACAGGGTAAAGCGAAGCCACATGTTACTGCCCCGCCTTGCCGAAAATGCGCCATGCGACAACGAGGGCAAAGCGCCGCCCTCCGCACTTGAAAACGTTGTTTTGCCTGCTGGAATACGCCATGGCTACCCAAGCGACCCCAGCGCAAAAAGGAAACGGACAACAACGGTAATGCCATATAAGAGCAGCAAAAAAGCGACGATGCTCATCAGCACCGCCGAAAAGCCCAAAAGTGGGACGTGAATACGCTCTTTCAGCTCGTCTTTATCCATGGGGGTTATTCTAGTACATTCTTGCTTTATGGCTAAA
>FR884629.1:10383-10676 GCA_000436075.1 Eggerthella sp. CAG:209
TATGGCTACATTAGCAAAGCAAGGGAGCCATGCAAGGGGCCAACTGCACTAAAGCGGCCAGACTCGAGGCCTGGCCGCTTTAAATGATTCGGCTGGGCTGGCGCCTGACAGCCTTGGACAATTCGCATCAGGATTGAAGCCTGATCGCGCTGAAGGACTCACGCCAAGTTTAAAGCCTGACCGAGCTGAACGGTTTGTGCCGGATTTGGAGCTCGAGCGCTTCGAATGATTCGCGGACTGATGCCTTGCGACCCCGAAAGGTTCGCCAAGCCTGAAGCCCGAATGACTCGGAT
>FR884629.1:10716-11255 GCA_000436075.1 Eggerthella sp. CAG:209
CAACCGCCTTGAATGGCTCTCATGATGCGCAGCTATTTTGCTGGGATTCAGCTAAGGCAGGCGCCCGATTGGGGCGGCGAAACCAACGCTGGAGTTTTGCTACTTGTTAGCCGTATGGGGCACCAAGGGGCAGGCGATGCCGCCGTCGTGGAAGTAGCGAACCAAGAAGCAGCAGCCAGAAAGAGCCAACGCGATGCCAAGACCAGCATAGAAGAATGCGATGAACCACGTGGAGACAATGCCCGAAGAACGCAACCCAATGCCCATGGTCATCATGAACGCCATAATGAGGTAGCCCTTGGCATCGAAGAACCTCCAGAACGGCACACGATCTTCTTCCATAGCTTCAATACGGCCGGCATGCTTGCCAACCAGCTTGGAAAACATTCCTGCATGGAACACCGTGAAGGCAACGATTGCAGCAGGCACAAGTACCAACATTGCGTGCTCGCCCATTTCGGTAAATGCGGAAACGCCGAGGATAGCGATGTTGAGCCCAGCAGCAAGCCAAACGAATCCAGCAATCAGCAAGAGCTTCT
>FR884629.1:11286-11459 GCA_000436075.1 Eggerthella sp. CAG:209
GATTCCTCCTTGTTTCCGGGCCCTTCGATCCAGACCATTCGATCCAGGCACGCCGATCGGGCTAATACGTTAGTGGAACGATAGCACTTAAACCGAAACAAGTGGTTCGTTTCACCTCATTGACACCCGTAACCCGCAACTTACTTTTTCAGCGGCGACAAAAGCGCCGCGTA
>FR884630.1:0-971 GCA_000436075.1 Eggerthella sp. CAG:209
CTAATCGCAAAAAAGTTGCAAATCGAGTCGCATTATTGTTTTTCGAGGTTCCAAAACGGCTCTATCGGCCAAATTGCCCCGAGGTACATTTGCCTGTATCACGAATTGGTGCATCAAAGAAGTGCGGAAAACAAAAAAGGCTTGCTGAAAGCAAGCCTTTATCATGTGAAGTGGTGCCCGAGGCGGGATTTGAACCCGCACGTCTTTCGACAACGGTTTTTGAGACCGCCGCGTCTGCCGTTCCGCCACTCGGGCGCAGAACTGCATTATACCTAAAACCAGAGAATTCGTCATCAGAAACGAATTATTCATAATCCCTTTGCGGGAAATTTTTTCTGGCCTTCTATCAGTCTCCTTTAACTAGCTATAAACAATCCGTAGAGCGGGATTTCTTGCAGTGTGCGCTAGTGCAGGCGCATAATAATTTTTTAGCCAGTTTCTGGCTCATGTTAGGAGGATTAAATACCATGATCAATGAAACCATGTACGGTTTGGGCAACGCCCCTTCTGCAATCCGCGAGCTTTTCGCGTACGGCCTTGAGCGAAAGGCCGAAATTGGCGAAGACAAGGTTTTCGATTTCAGCATCGGTAACCCCAGCGTCCCAGCTCCTGACAAAGTTGCAAAAACCATGCATGAGTTGGCCGATATGCCTCCTGCTCAGCTACACGCGTATTCCCCTGCTTCTGGCTTGGATGAAACGAAAACGGCGATTGCAGATAATCTTAATCGTCGCTTCGGTACCGATTACGCTGCCAAGAACTTCTACCTCACCACGGGCGCTGCTTCCTGCCTTTCTTGCTGCATCAAGGCAGTTATTGTCGATCCAGGTGACGAGATCATCGTTATCTCGCCTTATTTCCCCGAGTATCGTGTCTGGATCGAGGCTGACGGCGGTACTTGCGTAGAGGTTCCTGCGCGCGAGGACAACTTCCAGATCGACTTAGACGCACTTGCGGCGGCTATCAACGAG
>FR884630.1:978-4588 GCA_000436075.1 Eggerthella sp. CAG:209
GGCGGCTATCAACGAGCGTACTCGAGCCGTTATCATTAATTCGCCCAACAACCCGGTAGGCGTGGTCTATACGCGCGAAACCCTTGAAGGCCTGGCAGAGGTGCTGCACGCGAAGCGCAAGGAGTTTGGCGGCTCACTGTTCCTTATTTCCGACGAGCCGTATCGCGAGCTTGCGTATGGCCCGGAGGTTTCCTGGGTTCCCTCTATCTACGACAACACCTTGGTGTGCTATTCCTGGTCGAAATCCCTTTCCCTTCCGGGCGATCGCATCGGTTACGTTTTGGTTCCCAACGAAGTTGAGGAATCTGAGCGTGTGATGTTTGCCGTTGCTGGCGCAGGTCGTGCACTGGGCTACATTTGCGCTCCCGTGTTCTTCCAGCGCGTGATTGCCGCATGCGTCGATGAGCCGGTGAACGCATCCGCCTATGCTGCTAACCGCGAGCTGCTCACTCAGGGCCTCGATGATCTGGGCTATCACTATATCGCTCCCGATGGAGCCTTCTATCTGTGGATGCAGGCCTTAGAGCCCGATGCCCAGGCGTTTTCCGACAAGGCGAAGGAGCACGAGCTGCTGCTGGTTCCCTCTGACAGCTTCGGTGTTGGCGGTTGGGTGCGCGTAAGCTACTGCGTTTCCGCCGATGTTATCCGCAATTCCATGCCTGCTTTTGCAGCGCTTAAGCGTGACTATGAATAGGGAACTCGATCCCATCAAGGGTGCCATCTTCGATTGTGATGGCACCCTTCTTGATTCTCTGGGGGCTTGGCGCGGCTTGGAGGACGAGGTGTCCCGATTGGCGGGCGTTACCGTAACGCCCGAAGAGCACAAGATGTTCACCACGTTCACCATCCCCGAAGTAGCGCGTTACTTCCATGAGCAGTATGGGCTTGCTTCGAGCGTGGAAGCGGTTATGGGTATTATGGATGAGTACATGATGTCTTACTACGAGCGTGCCCATCTTATGCCTGGCGCTGAGGCTATCCTGGAATCGTGTGCACGAAACAATGTGAAGATGAGCATGGCCTCTTCCAGCAAGCCGCAGTTTCTATGGGCAGGTGCTAGGGCAACAGGTATCGCCGATTACTTCAGCGCTATCGTTTCGGTCGAGGAAGTGGGCGCCTCGAAGCGCGAGCCTGCAGTGTACGATCGTGCTCGTGAGGCAATGGGAACAGAAAAGGCCTTTACCTGGGGATTCGAGGATGCCCTGTACGCCATGGACACCCTTGCAAAAGCGGGTTACCCCGTATTTGGCCTTTACGATGAGGCGCATGGCGTGCCTCAAGTGGAAGTGGAGAAGCGCGCTCGTCTGGTGGCGCCGACGCTTGAGAACGTTGCTGTCCGTGAGGGAAACCTTATTGTAGGCTAGCTTTTGCCCTGGGAAACGGTGCAGGGTAATGCGTTATTGCTTGCCCAGCTCGTTTTCCAACATGTAGTAGAGACGCCGGCCTTCGATGATGGCGTCTTCGAGTTCGGAAGGGCTTTTCATCAGGGAGGGCAGAATAGACTCTCCCGTCATGGAGGCGATGTCTTCTGGCGTGTAATCACGAACCGAATATCCTGATGCTTCCAAGATCAGCTCTTTGCGGTGCTTTGCGTGGTAATGGTGCTGCAGGCCTTCGTTGGTGGACAGGATAACGACGGTCTGTTCGTCTGCGGGACGTTCATAAAAAACACCTTCCTCGATGCCGCGCTCGATGATGGTGATCAGCGTTCGGTAGAGTTTGCGGTAACGGTCGAAGAAGGCCTCAAATCCAGAAGGATTTTCGTTTGCAATGGTTTCAAGCTCCCAAAAATCAAAGGGAAGCTCGCATTTGTGCACAACATCGAAAGCGATAAGGGCATAAAGCTGCGCTGCGCGATTTGAGCTATGCGCTTCAAGGTCTTCGGCGGTGGGGATGCGCTCGTTGGGATTAAGAATGCTTTCAATAAGCGCTTCTTTCGAAGCGAAATAGTAGTAGAAAGACGAAGGATCAACTCCAGCTTGGCGAGCGATTTCGCTCATGGAGGTGCGTGCATAACCTTTGGCGCGGAAAAGTCCAATGGCAACGGCAATAATCTTGTTGCGGGTCTCCTGGCTTTTCGCGCGGGTTTTAGTGCGTGAGTTTGCCATGATCCCCCTTCCTCAATTGTGTCTCTGCCAAGCTTTTATTATGCCAAATTGCCGAAGTCCTATCTAACGTTTTGGGGCAAGGAATTGATTTTGGTCTAAATGGAACAGAAAAGGTTCCATTACTGGTGTTGGTCGGTTCCCAGGATGGAGTTCATGAAGCCTGAGACGATGGAAATGACGATAGAGGCAACAAATCCCGATCCAAACGAATCGATAACGAATCCGGCGCCGAACAACGCATTGCCCATAGAAGCGGCAACATACAGAAGAATGGTATTGATTACCAGGTAGAACACGCCCAGCGAAAGCACGGTTATGGGAAGGCCGATAAGCTGGAGGAAGGGTTTTATGGTCATGTTCAAAAGAGCAATGATGAGAGCCATCACGGCAATGGGACCCCATGAGCTTCCCGTTCCAACGATGTCGATACCCGGAACAAGCCAGACGGCAACGCCGACTGCAACGAAAATCGCAATTGTGCGCAAGATGAACTGCATGGCAAAGCTCCGTTTCCCTTGTGGGCATCATTTACAATAAACACGCTAGCAAAGCATCTTACGGCAGCGCAAGGCGCACTGCCTCTTTGTTTCCCTTGGGTAGGAATTGGGAGGAAACCCTTGATGATAGACGCAATAGAAAAGACCATTCGTACCCAGGGCCTGTTCAGTGCTGCAACTCCCGTGGTTGCCATGGTTTCGGGCGGATCGGATTCAACCGCACTGGCATACCTTATCAGCGACCTTTACAAACGCGGCCTTGTGGGGCAGCCCGCCATCCTTCACGTCAACCACCTTCTTCGTGGCGAAGACGCTTATGCCGATCAGAGGTTCGTGGAAAAGCTTGCCGCCCATTTGGAAATCCCGTTCTTCTCGTGCGAGATCGACGTGGCGGCTTTGGCTAAAGCGACCGGTGGTGGCTAAAGCGACCGGTGGCAATGAAGAAGCTGTCGGCCGAAATGAGCGTTACCTGGCAGCGCATGAAGCCCTCGAAAGCCTGTGCCGCCATGTGATGATCCCCATTTCGGAAGGGCGTATTGTTACCGCGCACACCCAAGACGACAGGGTGGAAAACTTCTACATGCGATCCATCGTAGGCACGGGCCCTGGTGGGTTTCGCTCTATGCTGTACGCTAACGGGCCGGTGGTGCGCCCTCTGTTGGATGTATCTCGTCAGGCGCTACGCGATTTCGTGAACGAAATTCCCGTCGGTGAGGTAGTGCTCGACGAAGAGGGGAACCGTTGGCGCGAAGACGCTACCAACGCCCACACCGATAGATTCCGTGCGTTTGTGCGCCATGAGATAATCCCAAAGGCGAAAGAGCGCAATGGGCAGCTGCTCGATACCCTTTGCCGAACCATGAACCTTATTGCCGACGAAGACGATTTCCTTGACTCTTTGGCGAGCGAGTCAGCCGAGAACAATTTGGAGTGGATCGGCGGTGACGGGGGAGACTCGTTCGATGGCTGTCGCTTGCTTCCCTCTTTCGGTGCGGTTGCACGTCC
>FR884630.1:4622-5695 GCA_000436075.1 Eggerthella sp. CAG:209
TGTGGTGATGGCCGTGCTCGAGGCCTTTATTGGGAACGAGGGGCGCATCGAATCGGCATCGATTGAGGCGATCCTATCTGCCTTCGATGAAGAAGGTGCTCCCATCAGCGGTTTCGTTACCAATGTGCAGGGAAATTTAGCGGTGAGTGCTAACAAGCAAGGTGTTTTGGTGGAGCCGATGGCCGTATTCCGCGCACGCCGGAAACCCAACCGCGCGTAATGAGCGTTTAGGCGTTGAAGCGTGACGCCTGCCTGAAGTTGCCCGAAACTGTGCCAACTGCAATTAAACGCACCTGCCAAGCTTATGTGCCCGATTGGCCTAAAAGGAGAATTACATGCCCGATACAACCACTATTCCCGTAAACGTTATCCTGGCTTCGAACAGCCCACGCCGAAAGCAGCTGCTTGAAGAAGCTGGCGTTAAGTTTACGGTGTATACCGGTTCCACTGAAGTGGACGAATCGCTTGATGCGGACCAACGCTCGCAGCCCTCTGAAGCGGTAAAGAAGCTTGCAGAGCGCAAGGCTGGTTCGGTAATTCAAGATATTTTGGCTGAAAACCCTGTAGGCTTGGGCATTGTTATCGGCGCTGATACCACGGTGGTGCTCGATGGAGAAATGCTGGGCAAGCCCTACAGTGCAGATCATGCGCGCGAGATGCTGAGTCGTCTTTCAGGTCGAACGCATGAGGTAATCACGGGCGTTTCCGTGTGGCTCGTTATGCTCAACGAATCGGAGGAAAAGGGAGGCGACGGCAATGTTTCGTTGGCCTTCCGCTCGTTCTCCGAGACCAGCACAGTAACCTTCAAAGAGCTTTCGACCGAAGACATCAACGCTTATGTTGCTACGGGTGAAACCATCGACAAGGCAGGCGCCTACGCCATCCAGGGCAAGGGTCGCAGGTTGGTAGAAAGCTACGACGGCGATTTCAACAACATTGTCGGTTTGCCTGTTGATACGCTTCTAAAGAACTTCCCTGAAATCATGCAGGAAACCATCGAAGCCGAGGTTAAGCCAAAAGAATAATCGCGGCTTATGCATTGCTTAAGCGCCGCCACCTCTCAAAAAGGGGTG
>FR884630.1:5723-6725 GCA_000436075.1 Eggerthella sp. CAG:209
GGCGCTTTTGTACAGTGAAGATTTATTGCAAAACAGTCACAGGCACCTTTCCGCAAATGCGCTAAGGAAAGCTTTTGTTACACTGAAATACTGTCTATACCCGTATTTACTCCACCTAGAGGTGGGAAAAGAGGCTTTCGTGGAGCAGCATCCCAATCTTGAGCGCATCCTTTTTTCTGAGGATGAGATTCGTACGCGCGTAAAGGAAATGGGCGCACAGATTACCGAAGATTATGCAGGTAAGAGCATCGTGGTGATTTCGGTGCTGCGAGGAGCAGCTATCTTCATGGCTGACTTGGTTCGCGAAATCCACCTGCCGGTTGAAATGGACTACATGGCCATTTCTTCGTACGGCAACGGCATGAAGAGCTCCGGCGTGGTTCGTATCATCAAAGACCTCTCCAGCCAGATTGAAGGCCGTCACGTGCTTATCGCCGAAGACATCTTGGACAGCGGTCTTACCCTGCGCTACCTCATTAAGAACCTCGAATCGCGCAATCCTGCTTCCATCGAAGTAGCAACGCTTCTTCGTAAGGACACCCCTAATCAGGCAGATATCAAGTGCAAGTACATTGGTTTTGAATGCCCCGATGAATTTATCGTTGGCTATGGCCTCGACTACGCCGAGCGTTATCGCAACCTTTCGTGTATCGGCGTGCTGAAGCCCGAAGCAGCTCAGGAATAACGTCCGTTGGTTCGATCGAAGAACATAAGGAACTAATAATCTATGGCACAAACACCCAATCAAAAGAAGCCTAATCACAGCAAGCCCCCATTGCCCAAGCAGCCCAATCGCTCCAATATCGTTACGCTGGTTGTATTCTTGGCTGTCGGCATTTTCTTTGCCGTGATGATGACCCGCACCATGACGGCAACGAATGGCGTTACTCAGACCGACGAATTGGTGACGTCTGAGTTTACCCAAGCTGTCGAGCAGGGCCGCGTGAACACTGCTGTTTACGACACCGGCTCCTATACCATTACGGGCACCTATTACCCTGC
>FR884630.1:6746-22292 GCA_000436075.1 Eggerthella sp. CAG:209
GGCGGGCGAGGCCACGACGGACGCGTTCAACACCGCATTCAATGCGCTGAACTCTGGCATGGCAAGCACCACGGGCGCTCGTCCCACCATCGTGCAGACGCAGGAGCTTGCAGCCTCTAAGCTTGGCTCCGAGCATAACTACACCTGCACATGGGTTGGCTCCGATTCGCTGGGTCAGCTTATGGCAGCGCATCCTACCATTCAGTACAGCGTGCGCCTGGCATCGCCTTGGGGTTCCATCCTGGCATCGATCTTGCCCATTTTGATCATTGCTGGCCTGCTGCTGTTCTTCTTCTCTCAGATGAACAAGGCAAACAACTCGCAGATGTCATTCGGTAAGGCAAAGGCGAAGAAGAGCGTTGAGGAACATCCTGACGTTCACTTTTCCGACGTCGCCGGCGTTGATGAAGCGGTTGAGGAAATGCAGGAAATCAAGGACTTCTTGGAAAACCCTGCAAAGTATCAGTCCCTTGGCGCAAAAATTCCTCGTGGTTGTCTTTTGGTGGGCCCTCCAGGTACTGGTAAAACCCTGCTTGCGCGTGCCGTTGCCGGCGAAGCGGGCGTTCCATTCTTTAGTATCTCTGGCTCCGACTTCGTGGAAATGTTCGTAGGTGTAGGCGCTTCCCGCGTACGTGACCTGTTCAAGCAGGCAAAGGAAGCTTCTCCTTCGATCATCTTCATCGACGAGATCGACGCCGTCGGCCGTCAGCGTGGCGCTGGCTTGGGCGGTGGCCACGACGAACGCGAGCAGACTTTGAACCAGTTGCTCGTTGAAATGGATGGCTTTGAGGCCAACGACTCTGTTGTCCTTATCGCGGCAACCAACCGTGCTGACGTTCTTGACCCGGCCCTGCTTCGCCCGGGCCGCTTTGACCGCCAGATCGTTGTTGACGCTCCTGACGTAAAGGGTCGCGAAAAGATCCTGAACGTTCATGCCGCCAACAAGCCCCTGGCCGATGACGTCGACCTTGCCAGCATCGCCAAGCTTACCCCTGGCTTTACGGGCGCTGATCTGTCCAACTTGCTCAACGAGTCGGCAATTCTTACGGCTCGTCGCAACAAGCACATCATCACCAACAAGGAAGTTCAGGACTCCATGGAGCGTGTTATCGCTGGTCCTGAGCGCAAAGGCCGCGTTCTCGATGAACGTACGCGCAAGACTATTGCGTACCATGAGTCGGGCCATGCTTTGGTTGGCCATATGCTTGAAGGCGCCGATCCCGTTCATAAGATCTCGATCATTTCTCGTGGTCGTGCCTTGGGTTACACGCTTTCCATTCCCGACGAAGACAAGGTGCTCAACAGCCGCAACGAAATGCGCGACGAGTTGGCTGTGTTCCTTGGCGGTCGTGTTGCCGAAGAGCTGTTCTGCGACGACATCACCACGGGTGCTTCCAACGACCTTGAGCGTGCAACGAAAATGGCTCGCGCCATGGTTACCAATTACGGCATGAGCTCCGACTTGGGCGTGCAGGTGTTTGGCCAGCCCAATCACGAAGTGTTCTTGGGCCGCGATTACGGCAACACGCAGGATTACTCCGACGATACGGCTCGCCGCATCGACGACGAGGTTGCTCGCATCATGAAGGAAGCCCACGACCGTGCGGTGGAAATTCTTTCCTCCAAGCGCGACCAGATGGACCTTATGGCTACCGTTTTGCTTGAGCGCGAAACGATTGACGGCGATGCTTGCCAGGCATTGCTCAACAACCGTTGGGCAGAGTACCTGCAGGAAGAGCAGGACAAGGAAGCTGAAGACAAAAAGCCAGAGCTTGAAACTGCTGAAGATGCCCCCGCCGATGCGGCTGTGCAACAGGATCAGCAGGCCTCCGCGGTAAGCGAGGCAGCATCCGTAAAGCCTGAAGCCCCTGATGAGGCAGCGTCGGGCCCTGAATCGGGCAACCAACAATAATGGTTAGCAACGCCCCGGGCCATACGGCCTGGGGCGTGGTTTATAAGGAGCAAAACTATGATTTGGCGCTGTGGACGCTTTCCCTTCGATTCCCGCACTCCCGTTATCATGGGCATTTTGAACGTGACCCCCGATTCATTTTCCGATGGTGGCTCGTACGCCAACGTCGAGGAAGCGGTGGCTGCCGCTCAGAAAATGGTTGAAGAGGGCGCTCTTATCATCGATGTGGGCGGTGAATCAACGCGCCCTGGTGCAAATCCCGTGTCTGTCGAAGAAGAGCTTTCTCGCACTATTCAGGTAGTGAAGCAGCTGGCTGAAAAGGATATATGCGTAAGCATCGATACCCGCCATGCCGAGGTGGCAAAGGCGGCGGTTGAAGCGGGTGCAAGCATCATCAACGATGTAACGGGCTTCCGCGATCCTGCTATGGTTGAGGTTGCCAAGGGGTGCGATGCTGGTTTGGTGGTAATGCATATGCTGGGCGACGATCCTCGCACCATGCAGGATGAACCCCAATACGATGATGTGGTGGCGGAAGTATGCGAGTACCTCTCCAAGCGTGCTGCCGGGCTTGAGGCGGCCGGCATTGCCCACGATCGAATCTGCCTTGATCCTGGCCCCGGCTTTGGCAAAACCGCCAAGCAGACCATCGAGCTTATGCGCAACTTCCAGGAGTTAGTGCATCTGGGGTATCCCACAATGGTTGCCGTTTCCCGAAAGAGCTACATCGGCTACGCCTACGACATCGATGACCCCAAGGAGCGCGATGCCGCGTCTGCCGCAGAGGCACTGATGGCATGCGAATTGGGCGCTTCGGTAATCCGCACCCATAACGTGGCGTTAACCGAAGAGTCGCTGAAGAAAAACCTGCGACCCTATGCGTTTATCGGCCTTGGCTGCAACGTTGCTTTGGTTGCCGACGAGGGCGAGGAGCTTGAGGGCAAGAAGGCAATGCTCAGCCAGGCTATCACCGATATGTGCCTATTGCCTGATTCTCAGATCATCGATGTTTCCAGCTTCTACGAAAGCGAGCCTGCTTATGTGGAAGACCAGGACTCGTTCGTTAATGCGGTGCTTATCTTGCGTACGGGCCTGCCCCCGCAAGAGCTTTTGCGCTATCTGAATATCATTGAAGACAGGCTGGGTCGCATCCGCGAAAAGAAGAACGGTCCGCGCACGTGCGATTTGGATATCCTTGATTACCAGGGCTATGTGTCCGACTTGGAAGTACTGACTTTGCCTCATCCTCTTCTTACCGAACGTGATTTCGTGGTGAAACCGCTGCTTGAGATTGCTCCCAACCATGAGCTCTCCGATGGTACGAAAGTCACGCTCGATACCGTAACAGTGGGCAAGGCATGGAAGTGCTAAGCCAGTCTGAGCATCAAAACAACGGTCGTGTTGCGAAAGGCGCCTCCTCGGTGGCGGCGCCTTTGCGCCCGGCCGTTTCTTCTTTTTGGGATTTGCACGCCTATGCGTGCGTCCGCTCGACGAATGAACTCGTAAAAGAAGCTCTTCGCCAGGGTGTGCCTGAGGGGTATTGTGCAACGGCCTTGGAGCAAGAAGGTGGCTATGGACGTCAGGGAAGGGTTTGGGCCAGCCCTTTGGGTGGTGTATACACTTCCTTCGCATTGCGACCCAACGTGTTGCCGCAAATGCTCCCCACTTTGAGCTTGGTCGCCTCATTGGCAGTAGCCGATGCACTTGAGCGGGTGCGTCCAAGCTGTAACCCACTTATCAAATGGCCCAATGATGTGCTTTGTCCAGAGGGGAAACTTGCGGGCATTTCGCTTGAGGCTTTAGCTGGCGGTGTGTGTGTTGGCGTGGGGGTCAATGTGTATGAGCCTTTCGCCAAGCGCGAAGTTGAGGGGAAGTACTCCTTGGCGTATTTGCAAGATGGTGTTGTGGAAGCGGGCCTTTCTGCAGAACAGCGTACTGTCATGACCCAGGTGGTTGAAAGCATGCTTGAAGCAATGGAATGCCGCTACGGACGCTGGCTCCAGGAGGGCTTCTCGGCTTTTATCGATGAGTACAGCCAGCGCTTTGCTTATCGCAATAAGCGGGCATCCCTCGCGCTTATCAATGGAGATGAAACCATCGAGGGAATTATTCGTGGCGTTGATGGCTTGGGGCGTTTGCTTGTTGAAAACGACGTTGGGATTATTGTGCCCATGAGTTCTGGCGAAGTGCACGTGACTTCGCTTCAAAGATAGTCCGTAGCTGCTGGTTTAAAGCAGCAAGGATTTCAAGCCGATAAGAATGAGCACGGCGCCGCCAATGATGGTTGCCTTTTCGCCGAGCGCGTTACCGAAGCGTTTGCCGATAATTAGGGCAACGATGCAGGTAAGTGCCGTAGTGATGCCGATGATGCCCGAAGAGGTGAGTACGTTTACTTCCAGGGCGGCAAAGCTTACGCCGACGGCCAGGGCATCAATGCTGGTGGCAACTGCCTGGAACAGCAGTACAGGCATGGTGAGTGTCTGTTCGGATGCCTCTTCGCCCTCTTCTTCGTGGAAGGCGTCCCAGATCATCTTTCCGCCGATGAATCCCAAGATCGCAAAGGTAATGATGCCAGCATATTGGGTGATGAAATCGCTCACCAACTGACCCAGAACGAACCCTACAACGGGCATGAGAAACTGGAAAAAGCCGAAAGCGAGGGGCATGGAAAGGCTGCGGGTGCGTGAGATTTTAGGATAGGCAAAGCTGTTGGAGATAGTAACGGCAAACGCATCCATAGCGAGTGCTAGACCAAGTATGACGATTTCGAAAACGCTCACGGCCGCCCTTTCTTCAGTGCAAACTTGTATTTTCCCCCAAGGCAAGCCGCTTGTTGTCTAGGCGGTCAGCATGACACACATTTGATAAATACATGCATTTTGCCTAGGGGATATGGCGGTATTTAAGCTGCGTTATCAGAATAGGCAGAGCAATTGATTGGCTGCACGCGTTGATGCGGGTGGCCCGGCACAATAATGAAACATGAGCGAAAGGTACCGAGCCCGCATGGCCGAAGAGCAGATTCAGGGAGAACGGAAAGAACATCAAGGGGCACATTTCGAAGAGGGCACTATGCGCAAACATGCTGCTGGGGGAGCAGCCGCTAAAGGCAACGACCGTACTGCGCGTATGGGAACGGGCCCCATTCCGAAATTGGTGCTGGAATTCGCCATTCCCTCTATCGTGGGTATGTTGGTTAACGGTGCCTACAACGTAATCGACTCCATCTTCCTTGGTCAGGCCATGGGCGAGATTGGCCTTTCGGTGGCAACTGCCGCCATGCCGCTAATGACCATTTTCATGGCGTTGGGCATGCTTATCGGCAACGGTGGCAATGCGCTTGCCGCACTGCGCTTGGGCGAAGGCAACAAGCAGGCTGCTGAAAAGAGCCTTGGCAATACGGTGTGCCTTGGAATTATCATTGCGGTTGTGGTGGCGATAATCGCCTGTATCCCTCCCTGTATGGAGGCGCTCCTCTCGCTTTCCAGCGCTACGCCTGAAATCCACGATTACACCTACTCGTTTATCCAGATCGTCGCTTTTGGCGTTATCTTTCAGATCATCGGTATGGGCGTGAATAACTTCATCCGTACGGCAGGCGCACCAAACCGCGCCTTGCTTACCATGGTTATCGGCACGTTTTCCTGCATCATTCTGAACTACCTGTTTGTGTTGGTTTTTGGATGGGGCGTTGTGGGCAGCGCGCTGGCAACCGTGCTCGGTCAGGGTGTTTCCTGCGTTTGTGTATTGTGGTACTTCCTGTTCACCAAGAACGTTGCATTTAAGCTGCACGCACGCAACTTGAAGCTCGATGCTGAAGTAGTAGGGTTCATTTTCTCTTTGGGCGCTGCCAGCTTCATCATGCAGATGGCCATGTCAGTTATCAACTTCCTTGTTAACTACCTGTTGGTGTTCTACGGTGCGCAGAGCCCCTTGGGCGCCGAAGCTGCGCTGGCGTCTATTGGCGTTGTGCAGCGTTGTGCCATGTTTACCGTGCTGCCCCTTATCGGTACCGCAGTGGCGATTCAGCCGCTGCTGGGATTCAATTACGGAGCAGGGCTTATCCCGCGTGTGCGCGAAACTGTGCGCTTCGGCATCTTGATGGCCACGGTTATTGGCACCTGCATGTGGATCATGATCATGCTGTTCTCGGGTGATATCGTAAGCTTCTTTGGCATTCGTGCTGACGGTCTGCGCGACTTTACCGCCTTTGCGCTGAAAGTCCAGCTGCTTGTGCTTCCGGTTGTCGGATTCCAGATCGTGGTAGGCAACTACTTCCAGGCAACGGGGCAACCGATGAAATCTATCATCCTTTCCCTTACCCGTCAGGTTCTGTTCCTTATTCCTCTGTATATTGTGCTGCCCATCGTGCTGCCTATACTGGTGCCTGCACTTACCGGTTTGGACGCTCTGTATTTTGCGGTGCCGATCGCCGATGGTCTTTCCGTTGTTACCGCGGCGGCGTTCCTCGCATTCGAGATGCGCCGTTTGAAGCGTGTTGAGGCGGGAGAGGAAATGTCTCGCTTTGGCAAGGGCGCAAAGCATTCGTAGGCGTCGTTTAAATTCCATGTGGTCTCGCTTATGGGTTGGTTGGCAGCCTGTGGGCTGGTGGTGGTTGTCATGCGCAGCGCCGAAGAGCACGATGTAGGGCATGGCTGCCTGTAGACGAACGGCGGTTGTAGCTCGCAAAGCATTCTTGGGTGCTTGTATTAAATGCCCGTTAACGCTGAGCTTTAGCCCCTTGCGCCAAGTGGCCGCTAAAGCCAAACTGCATCGGAGAATCCAGTTGCATACCTGCCGCAATTTTGTGCCGCATGACGTCTAACGCGAAACTACGCCGAATCGGATTGATTTGGAAAATGCCTGGTTATTCACAAAAGGCAACATATCATACCTATTTGTGTATTAACGTAATTTGAAAAAGTGCGTTATACTGCCCGATCATGACGTAGTATGCGTTTGTTCAAATCGAGGAAGGAATAAAATAATGTCCGAAGTAATGACGCAGCATTCCACCGCACGTGCTCGTTCCGTCGCGTTCTGCGGCCTGTCCATCGCTCTTATGGCGGTTGCGGCATGGGTTACGGTTCCCTTTGGACCGGTTCCCTTCACCTTGCAGACGCTGGCAGTAATGTTTGTGCTGTTCGCATTGCCCGCCAAGCAGGCGCTGGTCGCAATCGGCGGCTATATCGTTCTCGGTGGTCTGGGTCTTCCGGTGTTCTCTTCCTTCAAGGGTGGTTTGGCTGCACTGATGGGCCCCACGGGTGGTTTCATCGTCGGCTTCTTCGTTGCTGCTGTGGTTGCTATCGCCGCTGCTTCTCTTCTGAAGCGCACTCCCTTGTTTGCTTCCGAGGAGCAGAAATCCTTCTTTGGAACTCACATTGCCGCAGGCGTTCTTGCTCGTAATGTGGTTATGGGTGTGGTGTTCCTGGCGGTTCTCTATGTGTTTGGTTGGGCGTGGCTCATGGTGGCGGGCCATCTTAGCGCTGAGGCTGCATTTGCCGCTGCGGTAGCGCCCTTCGTCCTGATTGACGCAATGAAGATGATTGCCGCTGTGCTGATTGCCCAGGCAGTAAGCGCTGTAGTCGCTCGCTAGGTTTGCAGGCGTAGCTGTCGAAGCTGTTTTGCGGCCCGTGAGGCTGGTCGTTTCGCCTGAGTACTCGGGCGTAGCTATCGATGTTGCATTGCGAATATTGGACTGAATTCGGGGAACCCGGTTATCGAACCGACTTCGATTAATTCGGATATCAGACTGGCTCTGATTGGCTGTCAGGTAAGGAGGACCGCATCATGCGGCCCTCCTTTATATGCGTAAATACTGGGTGAAGCCTGGCAAGAAACGACCATTGTGTATTCGCGTGCACCGAAAGGTGCCTTTTTGGGTGAGACCTAGCTGCAATGCATTCCTAAGTGGCAAGTTGTGGCAATATTTCGTCGCGGTGCATCCCCGAAGGGGTCCTGGACAGGAAAAACGCCCTTTCGTGGCAAGATATCGCCGCCATGCATGCGAAATGAGCTGGTTTTGGCAAGATATGCTCCCCATGTATTCAAAATGCCCTGCAAAGCGCCGTTTGGGAATACATCTCGCGGGTATCTTGCCATCAAGGCGCCCTTTTGCCGTCCGAATCCCTCAAATCATGCACAATGGGCAAATATTGCCACGCTTTTGCAATTCTGCCTTTTGTGCGAGGTTCGGCGCGCGACCAGCGTTGAGGTTCGTCCTTCACTGCGGTATTAGCGTGTTCCCTGCGTGAAGGTGCAAGCGCTGTGGCTCGTCCTTTATGTGGAGGCGCCAGCGTCGCCGTCCGTTCTCTACGTGGAGGTGTCAGCGCTGTGATATGTCCTTTCCGCGGGGATGCCAGTACGGCAACGAAAAAACGCGTGCACCGAAAGGTGCCTTCTTGGGTGAGACCTAGCTGCGATGCATTCCTAAGCGGCAAGTCATGGCAATGTTTCGTCGCGGTGCATTCCCGAAGGGGCGCTACAGGGCGGGGAACGCCATCACAAATACGGCGCCGCCTTCGGGGGCGTTGAACGCGGTTACCGTGCCATCGAAACTCTCTACAATTTCCTTCACAATGGCTAGTCCNNNCCTTCACAATGGCTAGTCCGAGGCCTGCGCCTCCGCTGTTGCGTGCACGCGAGGCATCACTGCGATAGAAGCGCTTGAACAGGAGGGAAGGGTCGTCTTCGATGCCGCAACCATCGTCTTTTACGGCAACTATTGCCTGGTTGTTTACGCCGGAAAGCAAGACGCGGACATGGCCCCCCTCTTCAACATGTCGAATGGCGTTATCAACCAAATTGATGATCGCCTGTTTGAGACGATCGGTGTTGCCTAGGATATCGGGGGCAGCGCCCTCTACGCTTAAGGTGACGTTCTTGTCTTGGGCGATGGGCTCAAGCATTTCGACAACTTCTTGGGCAACGGGTGCGATATCCAAGCGCTTCAAGGCCGCTGCGGGAACGCCTTCTTTTGCGTGCTGCAGCGCCAAGAGCGAATTTGTGAGCTTTTTCAGGCGTTCCGACTCGCTCAGGATGATCTCGCAGAAATGCTCGCGTGTTGACTGGGGCATATCGGGGTCAAGCATCAATTCGGCATTGCCGCTGATGGCGGTGAGGGGCGTGCGGAACTCATGGGCAACATCGCTCACGAAAGAATCTTGACGATCCTGCACTTTGGAAAGCTCGTCGAGCTTTGCCTCGTAGGCGTGGTTCAACTCGCGGAAATCTTCAGACAGCTGGTCAACTTCGTACAGCGCGCCTGTAGGTTCGAACACGATGCTCTTGTCGCCTTCGCGGTAGGCGCGCGTTTTCTGCGCCAACTCAGTGAGCGGTTGGGCGATGAAATGCGCAATAAGCAAGCTCAGGAAATAGCAGAGGCAGGAAACGGGGATGATAAATGCCAAGATGAAGCGCGAACAGCCGAACGCCAGCACGGCAATGGCAGCCGTAACAGAGCTGCCGAAAATAGCCAGCAAAGCGGTGAGAAAAGAAATATTGGTAAACAGCCTCATTGAATCCCCTCGAAGCGGCAGATAGCGCATGCGCCGGTCTGCGAACGCCCCTTATTTCTTGAAGCGATAGCCGTATCCGCGCACCGTTTCAACGAGCTTCGGGTCGTACCCGGCTGCCTCAATCTTATCGCGAAGACGCTTGATGTGCGTGTCGACTGTTTTCGTTTCTGTGATGAATTCCCATCCCCATGCATCGTGGAGAAGATCTTCGCGGGAAACCACCTTACCCGCATTGTGCATAAGGCAGCTTAGCAGCTCGAATTCGCGCGGGGTGAGGTCGATGGGGCCCTTTTCACCTTGGGCAACGTGCGTGTCTTCGTTCAAGGTGATGCCGCTTGCCGTTACCTCATTCGAGGGCTGCGCGTTTTCTAGGCCTTGGCTGCGACGCAGAAGGGCGCGGGTGCGTGCAAGGAGCTCGCGCACGCCGAAGGGCTTTGCGAGATAGTCGTCGGCTCCAAGCTCGAGTCCTACGACTTTGTTCAGTTCGCTGTCACGCGCAGAAAGGAACAGGATGGGCGTGGTCATCTTCGCGCGGATGCGGCGGCACAGTTCGTATCCGTCAATACCGGGCAGCATGATGTCTAAGATGAACAGATCGAAGTGGTCGCTCTCGATTTTCTCAAGCGCATCTTCGCCGTTTGAAGCCACCTCGGTGAGGTAGCCTTCCTTCTGCATGGCATAGCTTACAAATTCAGTGATGGAAGGCTCATCGTCTACGATGAGTATGCGAGCGGGATTTTCCATTGCGCCACCTTCTGCGGATGCGTTAATTACGGTTACGGCTAAGGGACTGCCGTCCAAAATCAATAGTATGGTAGCATTCGCTCGTATCGCTTAAACCTGAAGGGATTGTCAGAAACATGTTACTTGCGATTGACGTGGGAAATACCCAAACCGTGCTCGGTGTATACGATGGTGAGCACTTGGTTCATATGTGGCGCGTGGCTACCAACGTAGATCACACCAGTGATGAGCTCCGAATTAAACTGCATGTTCTGATGGAGGCCGAAGGCGTTGATCCCAAGTGCATCGACGGCGCCATTTTGGCCTCGGTGGTTCCCGCTCTTACTCATAATTGGGAAAAGGCGTGCTATCGCTCGTTCTGCGTTCAGCTGCTTGTCATTTCCGCCCAAACCGTGGGGCACCTTATCAACATGGACCAGGAGAAGTTCGCCGAATTGGGCGCCGACCGCGTGGCAGATGCTGCTGCTGCGAAATGCCTGTACGGTTCGCCCGTCATTGTGGTCGACTTCGGTACTGCTACCAATATCGAGATCATCGACAAGACAGGCACGTTTGTGGGCGGTATTATTGCCCCCGGTGTCGATTCGTCTATGCGTAGTCTGCTTTCCCGTGCAGCGTTGTTGCGTTCCGTAGAATTGGAAGACCCGGGCACGGCAATCGGAACCAACACCGCCGATGCGCTCAAGGTTGGCGTGGTGTACGGCGAGGCCGCTCGTGTCGACGGCTTGGTCGAGCGCGTTTTCGATCAGTTGGGCTACGAGGCCAGGGTGGTGGCAACCGGTGGCTTGGCGCACCGCATCGCCCCCGCATCGAAGCACATCGCCGAAATCAACCTTGAACTCACTTTGCAGGGTTTGCGTATGATCTACGATGAGATCGCCCAGTAAAACCCAGTAGGACAGAGCAATAAGCCAAGAAGAGGAAGCGAACTGTTTATGCTGACGGATATCGAAATTGCGCAGGCGGCAACGCCTTGCCCCATTACCGAAATCGCTGAAAAGGCAGGTATCTCGGAAGAGTACCTTGAGTGCTACGGCAAGACCAAGGCAAAGGTTGACTACAACCTGCTCCGCAACGAAGACCATAAGCCTGGTAAGTTGGTGCTGGTCACGGCAATCAACCCCACCGCTGCTGGCGAAGGTAAAACCACCACGACGGTAGGTTTGGGCGATGCCCTTTCCCGCTTGGGAAAGAAGACGGTAATCGCTTTGCGCGAGCCCAGCCTGGGACCGGTGTTCGGCATCAAGGGCGGTGCTGCAGGCGGTGGCTATTCCCAGGTAATCCCTATGGAAGAAATCAACCTGCATTTCACGGGCGACTTCCATGCCATTGGCGCGGCAAACAATCTGCTTGCTGCATTGCTCGATGCCCATATCCACAACGGCAACGAGCTCGGCATCGATGTTCGCCGCATTACGTGGAAGCGTGTTGTTGACATGAACGACCGTCAGCTGCGCAACATCGTGTGCGGCTTGGGCGGCAAAGCCAATGGTGTTCCCCGTGAAGACGGCTTCGATATTACGGTTGCTTCCGAGGTTATGGCCATTTTCTGCTTGGCAACCTCCATCACCGACCTGAAGGCACGCTTGGGCCGCATCGTTGTTGGCTACACCCGCGACGATAAGCCCGTTACCGCCCATGACCTTCATGCTGAAGGCGCTATGGCTGCGCTTTTGAAGGATGCGCTGAAGCCCAATTTGGTTCAGACGCTCGAAGGAACCCCCGCATTCGTGCACGGCGGTCCTTTCGCCAACATCGCACATGGCTGCAATTCCATCATGGCAACCAACATGGCTCTTGCTCTGGGCGACTACGCGGTAACTGAAGCCGGTTTCGGTGCCGACCTGGGAGCCGAGAAGTTCCTGGACATCAAGTGTCGTCTTGCGGGCTTGAAGCCTGATGCTGTTGTAGTGGTTGCCACGGTTCGTGCGCTGAAGAACCATGGCGGCGTTGCCAAGGCCGACCTGAACGAGGAAAACCTCGAAGCGCTGGAAAAGGGTCTTCCCAACCTGCTTCAGCACGTGGAAAACATTACTCAGGTGTTTGGCCTCCCATGCGTTGTTGCCATCAACGAATTCCCCACTGATACTCAGGCAGAAATCGATCTGGTTCGCGCCAAGTGCCAGGAGCTCGGTGTCAACGTTGCCCTTTCCCAGGTTTGGGCAAAAGGCGGTGAAGGCGGCGTAGAGCTGGCTGAGGAAGTTATGCGTCTGTGCGAGCAGGAAAGCTCTCTGACCTTCACCTACGAAGATGATATGGGCCTTGCGGAAAAGATCGAGGCAGTTGCCAAGCGCATTTACCATGCAGATGGGGTAGACTTTGCTCCTGCTGCAAAGAAGGAAATCAAACAGCTTGAAGAATTGGGCTTTGGATCTATGCCGGTTTGCATGGCGAAAACCCAGTACAGCTTCTCCGACGATGCTGCACTGCTTGGTGCTCCGCGCAATTTCCGCATCACGGTTCGTCAGGTTAAGGTATCTGCAGGCGCTGGTTTCGTTGTTGCCCTTACCGGTAATGTCATGACCATGCCAGGCTTGGGCAAGGCCCCTGCTGCCTTCAAGATCGACGTTGATGAAACGGGCAAGATCTCTGGCTTGTTCTAGGCTGCTAGAAAATAGCTGGAAATACTAGCAAGGTATTATCGGGCTGGCGCAGGTGCGCTGGCCCGTATCGTTGTCATAGGTAATAAACGATTAGGAAACATCTTGAGCGAGTGGACATTAATTGACGAGGTTGCCGCTGGCACCCCAACCCCTGGTGGCGGTGCTGCCGCCGCATACGTGGGAGCTTTGGGGTCGGCGTTGAATTCCATGGTGGGAAACCTGACGGTTGGCAAGAAAAGCTATGCCGACGTGGAAGACCAGGTGAAGGAATGCCTATCGCAGCTTCAGCGGGTGCGCGAAGAGCTCCTTGCCTTGTCGAAGAAGGACTCTGAGGCATTTGCCCCTTTGGCGGCATGCTATAAAATGCCCCGCGCTACCGAAGAAGAAAAGGCGCAGCGTACCAAAGCAATGCAGAAGGCGCTCATCGATGCCATCGAAGTGCCCCTGTCGATCATGAAAGCATGTGCTCGCGTTATCGATCTTTCCGATTTTATGGCTCATAATGGCTCAAAGATGGCGCTTTCCGATGTTGCCACGGGTGTTTCCTTTGCGAAAGGGGCACTAAAGGGCGCTGCCCTGAACATCTTCGTCAATGCCAAAATGCTCGAGGATCGCAAGCTTGCGAAGCGTTACACTGACGAAACGGAATGTCTCATTATTGAATGGGGCAAGCGTGCCGATGATATTTACGTATTTGTGTTGGAGGGACTCAGATAAGTATGACCCGCATTTTGAAATCGAAACCAGTTACTGATGCGATTGCCGCTGATCTTGCTCATCGTGTCGAGCGTCTGAAGATCTTGGGCATCGAACCTACGCTTGCTATCGTTCGCGTAGGGTCCCGCCCCGACGACCTGAGCTACGAGCGCACTGCTTGCAAGCGCGCAAAGGCTTTGGGTTTGACCACACGTGTGTTCGAGCTCGATGAAAAGGTTTCCCAGGAAAAACTGCTCCTGCAAATTCGCCGCATCAACGCCGATTCAAGCATTCATGGTTGCTTGGTGTTCCGCCCTCTTCCCTCTGAGATGGAAGACAAGCTTGTTTGCGATGAGCTTGCTATGGCGAAGGACATCGACGGCGTTTCCACCGCATCGCTTGGTGCGGTGTTTACCGATGCCAAGGAAGGCTTTGCTCCTAGCACCGCAGAAGCTTGCGTAAGGGCGCTCGATTTTTACGATATCCCTGTAGAGGGCAAGCACGTGGTTGTTGTTGGTCGCAGTCTTGTGGTGGGCAAACCTGTTGCCATGCTGCTGCTTCGCCGTAATGCCAGCGTGACCATCTGCCATTCCCGCACGGAGGACCTGCCCAAGATCATGCGCACGGCAGACATCGTTATTTGCGCAACGGGCCGCGCACGTGCCTTTGATGCATCGTGCTTCTGCGAAGGCCAGACGGTTTTGGACGTTGGTATCAACTTTGACAAGGACGGCAACCTGTGCGGCGATGTCGACTATGAATCGGTCGAGCCCGTTGTCGATGCCATCACCCCGGTCCCAGGCGGTCTCGGTTCTGTTACCACTTCTATCACCATGGAGCATACGGTTTCGGCTGCAGAAAAGACTATCAGGTAATTCTGCTTGTCATTAAATGAATGAATGGGCGCCAAGGCGCCAAAGCGCTCAATGGGGTTGTTCCTCATTGAGCGCTCTTGTTGGATCCTGCTTTTCCGAAGGGAATCTTTATGTCCGGCAAATGGGTTGAAATAGCACGTACCTCTTCGGTAGAGGAAACTCAAGCTTGCGCAGCGGCACTGGCTGGCGTGCTTGATGCAGGTGCTGTTGTGACGCTTGACGGAGATCTGGGGGCGGGAAAAACGCACTTTACCCAGGGGCTGGCAGCTGCCTTGGGCGTTGCGCAGGCGGTAACGAGCCCCACCTTCAACTTGGTGGTTGAATACACCGATGGGCGTCTTCCCCTGTACCATTTTGATCTGTATCGCCTTGATTCCCCTTACCAATTGGAAGACTTGGCATTTTACGAATACGTCGAAGGCGATGGCGTTTCCTGCATCGAGTGGGCTTCGAAATTTCCCGAAGAAATGCCAGAAGATAGGCTCGAGGTGTATCTTGCCGTCGAGGGCGAAAACGTTCGGGCAATTCGGGCATGTGCCCACGGATCGGCAGAATCAATGCTTCAGAGTTGGCGGGCTGCGTTGGCTTAGCTTTTTGCCAGGCGCGTTCTTTTCGGAAGGATTGCGCCTGGTTTTTCTGTTTTCAGGGGCATGCGCTAGGATAGCTAGCGAAAGAAAACAGGCATTAAACGTCGCTTGCCCATCCCGTGCCGCCCCCGTTGCTTTTACGGAGATGGCATCGGCGGCCGCAATGCAATAAGAACAGGATTCGCATGAACAACTACGTAGTTGCTTTCGACACGGCAAATGAAATGATTTCCTTGGGAATAGGTCTTCTCGATCGTGCCAAGAAAACCATTGACTGCATCGCTTCGCGCGAGGTCGGTGCGTTTCGCGCGTCGAACGTTAAGCTTTTGCCTGAAATCGATGCCTTGTTGGCGGATATGGGCATTTCGCGCGGTGAAGTTGCGTGCGTAGTGTGCGGCCGTGGTCCCGGCTCGTTTACTGGCGTGCGCATCTGCCTTGCGAGCGCCAAAGGCGTTGCCATCGGTCTTGGCGTGCCGCTGTTCGGCGTTTCCACCTCAGACGCTCAGGCATGGCAGCAGTGGGCCAATGGGGCGCGCGGATCGGTGGTGGTATTGGGCGATGCGATGCGCAAAGAAGTCTATCCTGTTCGCTATCACGTAACCGATAGCGGTA
>FR884630.1:22343-27868 GCA_000436075.1 Eggerthella sp. CAG:209
CAGCTGCCTTGCCCGAGTGGCTGGGAAGCGGAAGCGATCAGCGCATCGTGGGTGATGCGCTGAAGAAATACTCCGCTCTGTGCGAAGGCCACGGCAACATTGCGGGCGAAGAAGAGCGCTACCCAACAGGCGCCGGCCTTCTTCTTGCGGCGCAGGAGGCTTGGGCGGAGGGGACGTTCGATCCCGACGGTGGTGTGCTGGGCGACCCTTGCACGCTTCTTCCCGTGTACACGCGCCTTTCCGACGCTGAAGAGCATGAGCGCATCAAATTTGCCAAGCAGGATGCCGAAGCCAACGCCGTTGAGGCGAAGGACCTTGAGTCGGGTGTGCAGGGCGGATCGGTGATTCGCTATCAGCCACTCGAAGCGGTATGGGTGCCTGCGGTTGCCGCCATGGAGTCGCAGGTTATGGGCACGGATGCCTGGAGCGAGGCACAGGTGCTCGACGAACTGCCTCGTCCCGACCGCACGTGGTGGGCGGCGTTTGAGGTTGCCGATACGCGCAAGCGCACGGTGAACGTTGGCGAAGCGAAGCTGGTGGGTTATGCCGGTGGCTGGATAAACGATGGTCAGGTGCAGTTGCTGAAGGTGGCGTCCGATCCGGCTTATAGGCGTCAGGGCATTGCACAAGAGCTTTTGGCACGCATTGCCCTTGACGCGCGTGATTTGGGTGCAAAGGAAATGGCCCTTGAAGTCCGTGCGTCGAATACGGGCGCGCATGCCTTCTATGAGCGTTTGGGCTTGAAGGATATCGGTATTCGCCCGCGTTATTATTCCGATGGGGAAAACGCTTGCATCTATGAAGGCCCGCTTCCTCTTTCCGAGCACGACGTTGCCGGAATGGAGCTGCGCTTGAATGCTGCAGCTGCACATGCGGGCGAAGCTGCAGGAGACTGTGTGCCGCTTGAGGGCAAGCTCATCTTGGCTATCGAGTCTTCGTGCGACGAAACCGCCGCAGCGCTTATCGATGAAGCGGGAACCATTGTCGCTGATGTGGTTGCTTCTCAGATCGATTTTCACTCCCGTTTCGGTGGGGTAGTGCCCGAAATTGCCAGCCGTAAGCATATTGAGGCTATCGGTGGGGTAGTGATCGAGTGCTTGGCCCAAGCGCGCGAGCGCACAGGCAAGCCCGATCTTTTTTGGAGCGATTTGGCCGCTGTTTCGGTGACCTATGCGCCTGGTTTGGTTGGCGCCCTGGTTGTGGGCGCGGCATTCGCAAAGGGTTTGGCCTGGGCTTGCGATGTGCCGCTTATCGGCGTGAACCACCTGGAGGGCCACTTGTACGCGAACAAGATCGCCTGCCCCAATATCAAGCCGCCTATGGTGGTTTCACTCGTTTCGGGTGGTCACACCATGTTGGTGCATGTAAAAGACTGGGGAAGCTATGAAACTATGGGTTCAACGCTTGACGATGCGGTAGGAGAGGCCTTCGACAAGGTGGCAAAGGCAATGGGGCTGGGGTATCCTGGCGGCCCGCTCATTTCTGCTTTGGCTGAAAAGGGCAACCCTAAGGCTGTTCGTTTCCCCCGTGCGCTGATGCATTCGGGCGATTTGCAGTTCTCGCTTTCAGGCTTGAAGACCTCGGTTATGACTTACTTGCAGAAAGAACAGCAGGCAGGCCGTGAAATCAATCAGGCTGATGTAGCGGCAAGCTTTCAGGCTGCAGTTATCGATGTCCAGGTGGCCAAGGCTCGCACGGCGCTTCGCCAGACGGGTGCAAAAGAGTTCTGCCTGGGCGGTGGCGTTGCTGCCAACCCTGAGCTGCGTCACGCCTATGAGGCCATGTGCCATCAAATCGGCGTTCGCCTTACCATGCCTCCGCTTTCCGCTTGCACGGACAATGCTGCCATGATCGCCCTGGTGGCGCTCGATCGCTATAAGCAGGGCAAGTTCTTTGGCTTGGATTGCGACGTGAAAGCCCACGCCCCGCTCGACGAGGCGTATTAGGCCTTGCTTCTCGGGTCCTGGTTGGCGGGGCATGTCAGTCGGGGCTTGGGATCGCTTATCGCATAGTGCTAGGAATCGCTCATGGCATAGGCGCCCTGGAGAGGGTTGCCCGTCGCATACGGGGAACGCAGCGCGTTCGCAGCCTCGGCGTCCTCTTCGGTATAATCGATCGCGAAAACACGCGTAAAGGAGATTGGTATGAAGCGCTCTATCGATGTAATTGAACATGCTGGCGAAATCATGAAGAAGGTCAACGATGCCGTCTTGCTCACCACCAAGAAAGACGGCCAGGTTAACGCCATGACCATCAGCTGGGGCGGTATGGCCATTGAGTGGGGAAAGCCCCTGTTCATTACCTATGTGCGCGAAAGCCGTTTCACCAAGGAATTCTTGGATGCTACGGGTGAGTTCACGGTGAACCTGCCTATGGGCGAGTTCGACAAGAAGATCACTGCGGTATGCGGCGCAAAGTCGGGTCGCGATATGGACAAGGTTGCCGAGCTGGGACTCACGCTGGAAGATCCCGAAGAGGTTAATGTGCCGGGCATTCGCGAGCTTCCCCTTACGTTGGAGTGCCGCGTCCTGTTCAAGCAGAAACAGGATCTTGCCAATCTTGATGCCGCGGACGCGGAAAAGTGGTATCCCGTCGATGAAACGTTGGGTGGCCCCAACAAGCACACGGCCTATTACGCCGAAATCGTGGCGGCCTACGTTATTGAGTAGTTCCGGCACAGCGTACTATGCGCCGGGGCGCCTGCCAGCTTCTGAGGCTGGCACGTCTGCCTATTTCGCCACGCCCCGATGTACTAAAATATGAGTATGGACGCGCACCCTGGTTAAGAACCGAGGCCCGCGTCCATTTTTTAGTGCCTTGACCGTCCCGTCACCATGTATGACGAGTATGTACAGCACACCATATGCGGGCATCTTGCCCGCTATTCCTTGTACGCGATATGAACAGCGGCAACGCCAAACGTTACATTGGTGTATTCGACACGGGAAAAGCCCGCATTCTTCAGCATGCGCGTGAAGCCCTTTTGATCGGGAAACGCCTTGATCGACTTCGCCAGGTACACAAAACCCGAAGCATCGCCTGTGACGATCTTTCCCCAGGTGGGAATACCCCAACGCAAATACAGGTTGTAGCCCAAGCGCATAAGGGGATTGGGCGGGGTTGAGAATTCCAACACGCACAGCGCGCCGCCTGGCTTCAGCACGCGATACATCTCAGAAAGCGCACGTTCGCGTTCGGGCATGTTGCGAATGCCGTACGACATGGTGATTATGTCGAAAGATCCGTCTTCGTAGGGAATGTCTTGCCCGTCAACCACGGCAAGCTCAACGGGAACGCCGTTTGCCTCGCCTGCATCGAGTCGGCTCTGGGCTACTTCGAGCATGGCGGGCGTGTAATCGGAGAGGATGATGTGCTTGGGCTGCTTCCGTTCGCAGGCCGTAAACGTCACATCGCCCGTGCCTCCGGCAATATCCAGCATCAGCGTTTCGCTGGTAATGGGCGATTTATCGATAAGCGTGCGCAGCCAGCTGCGGTATTGGCCGAAACTGGAGAGCTTGTTGAAACGCTCGTACTTCCAAGCAATATCAGTGAAGATTTTCTTCACGCGAGCAGAAGAAATCTCAGCAGGGGCCTCCTGACCCGTGGCGGTGTCGATGGAGTGGTCTGCTTGCTTTTCAGGCGTTTGAGGGGTGTTGCTCATGCGCTATCGCGTCCTTAAGTACGAGTATTGCCGTCTGCGTTAGCTGATTATAGACAAGAACGGCACGCTTGCGTATCTGGCTCGTTAGGGGTCTGTGAAAAACGGCAAGATATAATCGCCGCAATGCTATCATTGCAAAGAATTACTCTATCGGGAGGATGCGCATGCTACTGATCGCTGAATACGTTGTTCCGGTTTCATCCGAGCCCATCGAGCACGGTGCGGTTTTCATTAAAGACGGTGCTATCGCCGACATCGGCGATGCAGAAATGATGCGCTTGCGTTACCCCAACGAAGAGGTAAAAGACTTCGGCATGGCTGCGCTTACCCCGGGTTTTATCGACCTGCATGCACGCATGGAAGACGCTGTGTTCCGCGGTTTGGTGCACGACCTGCCCTTTGTTCAGTGGCGCAAGGAAATTGCTGCGTTGCGTAAGCGCATTTCCTATGCGGAGGCATTCGACTCTGCGTTCCTGGGCGGCCTTGAGGCGCTTTCCTCGGGCGTTACCACCGTGGCGGACATCACATCTACGGGTGCTTGCGTTTCCGCTGCTCAGAAGCTTGGTTTGCGCGGTATGTTCTATCGCGAGGCAGGAGCAATCGACAAGCGCTTGGTTAACTACGCCATCAAGAAGGCTGATAGCGACTTGGAAAAGTGGTCGCAGGCCATCGACCCCGACCGCATCACCCTGGGTGTTGCGCCAGATCCGGTGTACGAATGCCATCCCGAGCTGTATCGCAGTGTGGTGAAGTATGCCTCTGATAACGGCGATCTGCCTATCGCAATGGATTTGGCGGGCAGCAGCGAAGAGTACCGCTTCGTGAAGTACGGCGCTCCCTCTGGCCTGGACGAAGATCTGGGAATGCAGGGCTTCATGGAAATTCCGCCATGGCTTCCCACTTCTGCAACTCCTGTCAACTATGTGTTGAACTGGGGCTTGTTCGACGCAAAGAACGTGATGATCGTCTATGGCGTACGCGTAAACGACGAAGACATCAGGCATTTGAAGGAATACGACGTTGCCGTATGCGCATGCCCCAGCTTGAATGCTCAGTTGGGCATGGGCGTTGCTCCTGTGAGTGAGTACCTGCGCTCTGGCATGCGTGTGGGCCTGGGCACTGGCGCTCCGGCTTCTATCGACACGATGGATATCTTTAGCGAAATGCGCATGGAATTGCTCATTCAGCGTGCTGTTACCGGCGAATTCCTTGATTCCCGCACGCTTATGGAAATGGGCACTTTGCGTGCCGCCCAGGCACTGCGCATTGACGACAAGGTTGGTTCTCTTGAGGTTGGCAAACGTGCCGACATCGTTGCGGTCGATCTGTCCGGTTCACACTCTACCCCCACGTCAGACCCTGTTTCTGCCCTTTTAGGCTCAGTGGGCAACGGCGATGTATCCATGACCATGGTTGACGGCAAGGTCCTCTACGAACGTGGACGCTTGCACGTTGCTGGTGAAGTGGCGAAGAACATCGCGCACGTTCTTGAGATTCGCGGTCGCCTCCGCTCTTAATGCCTATTGGCACCAGTAAGCCCCTCTTGTCGAAAAGAGGGGCTTGTTTTGCGTACCGTGCGTTAAGGTGACCACACGCATACGGAAAGAGATTCAATGGCTAACGGTAAAAAGCAGAAGATGACGGCAAAGCAGCTGAAGGAGCGCGAGGAGCGTGCCCTAGAGCGCCAGCGTCTTGCCGAAGAAAAGAAGAAGCGCGAAGAGCTTCTCAAGCGCATATTCGTTATTGCGGTGTGCGTGATTTTGATCTTGGCTCTCTCTCTTCCCACCATGGGCCTTATGTTCCTTGGCGGAAACCAATAAAGGCTCCAAGCGGCAAAACCACTAAGCGCTGCCCGCCGTTGCGC
>FR884630.1:27876-30541 GCA_000436075.1 Eggerthella sp. CAG:209
CCCGCCGTTGCGCGGCTTGGTAGCGCTGAAGAGATAAGGAAGTACCAGTTGTTCGGCATTGGCGGATTTGAGCTATTCATAATCCTGCTGTTCGCGTTCTTGATTTTTGGCCCCGACAAGTTGCCCGAAATGGCAAAAACGTTGGGTGTTGCGCTCAACAAATTCAAGCAGGCGCAGGAAGAAATGAAGGCGGTTATCAACGACGAGGTTTTGGATCCCGATGCAGGCAAAAAGGCCGCGTCTGGTTCTGGCTCGAAGCCGGCACCGCATGCAACCCAGGAATCGTTTGCTGAGCGCAAGGCTCGCTACGACAAAGAGCGTGCCGAGCGATTGAAGCGCCAGCAGATTGACGCCAACCGCACCGCCATGAAGGCGAAGGCGGCGAAAAAGGCCGAAGAGCTCGAAAAAGCTGCGGAAGGCAAGTCCGAAAAGACCGCGGCGAAGTCGTCCGATCATACGGAACCTGCATCCAAACCCACGCCCTCGGCAAAGTCCGCGCCGGCGCTTACCCCCGACGAATTATTCGGCACCAAGCCGGTGAAGCCCGCTCCTCGTGCTGCGCAAAAGGAAGCAGCGGCGACGGAAGGGGGCGAATAGCGTATGGCAATCGGACCGGCGCGCATGTCGCTCATGGAGCATTTAGGCGAATTGCGCATGCGTCTTGTACGCGTAATTGTTTGCCTCATTGCGGCAACCTGCGTTTTCTATCTTTCCACGGGTACCGTAGTTCAATTCTTGCTGGCTCCCGTGGCTGAGTTCATGCCCACCGATGGCAACGGCGACGTGATGCTCAATGTCTTGGGCGCATTCGATGCCTTTTCGGTGCGCATTACTGTGGCATTGTGGACTGCTGTAGTTGCAACTGCCCCCATCACGCTGTGGCAGATTCTGGCATTTTTCCTGCCAGCGTTGAAGCCACGTGAGCGTAAGTGGTTTCTGCCTACGTTTATTGCCGCTCTGGCCCTGTTCATCATCGGCACGGTATTTTGCTACTGCATTATCCTGAACCCCGCCTTCCAATGGCTTACCGACCAGGCATCGGGTTTTGCGACCATTCTTCCCGAAGCTGGCCAGTGGGTAGACATCATTATCAAGTTCGAGTTGGGCTTCGGCATTGGCTTTGAGATGCCTCTTGTGGTGTTCTACCTAGTAATGTTTGGTGTAGTGCCCTATAAGAAATTGCGTGCAAGCTGGCGCGCTGTGTACATCGGCCTGCTGGTGTTCTCTGCAGCGGTAACGCCCGATGCGTCTCCTGTAACTATGGGCCTCATGTTCGCCGCGATGGTGGTTCTGTACGAGATCAGTCTGCTTGCCGCACGCGTTGGCCTCAGCCACCGCATCAAACGCAAGGAAGAAGCGGAAAAGGCTGAAGAGCTTGAAGCTCAGGAGGCTCGTGCTGAACTTAAGGATCTGAAGCAGCGCTATCGCGAGCATCTGTGGGGCGAAGAAGAAAGCGAAGGCAAGTAGCCATGCATGAGCTAGGCATTATGACGGGCGTTATGGAGTCGGTCGAGGAAGCGGCTCGCAACGCTGGCGCCACCAAGGTTTTGGAAATTGATCTTTCCGTGGGTGTTATGACCGAAGCCGTGGAAGATGCCCTTCGTTTCGCCTTCGAGGCGCTTTCGGAAGGCACCATGTGCGAAGGTGCCGACTTCAAAATCAATATGATTCAGCCGGTAAGCGTTTGCTTGGAGTGTGGAAACGAATTCGAACACGACCGCTACCACGTAACGTGCCCCCAGTGCGAAAGTGGATTCACGCAGCTTATTGCTGGCAAAGAAATGCAGATCGACTCAATCGAGGTTGATATACCCGATGAAAATGATTCCGTCGAGGAGTCGTAGCTTCAATCAAACGAGCATGAGCAAACTGGCATCGGTGCGATGCTTTACCATTCAGTAGGTAACTCCCCAAAGAACATGGAGGCAACCAATGCAGATCGATATGAAACAACCCATCCTAGATAAGAACGACAAGCTTGCAAAGAGTAATCGTGAGCTGTTCGCCGAAAAGAAGGTGTTTGTGCTCGATCTTTTGGCATCGCCTGGCTCCGGTAAAACCTCAACCATCCTTGCCACTATCGAGGCATTGCGCGATGAATTCAACATTGCGGTTATCGAAGGGGATATTGCCTCTTCGGTTGATTCCGAGAAGATAAAAGCCCAGGGCATTGCCGCTGTGCAGATCAACACGGGTGGGGCATGCCACCTGGAAAGCGACATGATCCGTCGTGCGGTTGACGTACTCGACCTGGACAAACTCGACCTTATCATCATCGAGAACGTGGGCAATTTGGTGTGCCCAACCGATTTTGATTTGGGCGAAAACATGAAGGCGATGATCCTTTCGGTGCCCGAAGGTGACGACAAGCCGCTGAAGTATCCAGGCGTTTTCCAGGCTGCTTCCGCCATCGTACTGAACAAGGTCGATACCTTGCCCGTGTTCACGTTCGACAAAGACCTGTTCTATAGCCATATTGCCAATCTGAACCCCCAGGCTCCCATTTTCCCTATTTCCGCTACGAGCGGCGATGGCGTGGAAGAGTGGGCCAACTGGCTGGCTGAGAAGATCCGCGCTCTGTAAACTTTGCATGCTCAGTTTTCTTTTGCCTTTTTTAAGAGAGCTGCCAACTGGTTGATGCTTGTAATTGTCTTCTACGCCACCG
>FR884630.1:30602-31462 GCA_000436075.1 Eggerthella sp. CAG:209
CCGTACGAAATGAGCTGGTCTCGTGCAGTTCGGCATATTCGGTGTTTCGCGGCAAAAAACCGCGTGGATGTTACTGATCTTTGGGAATTCGTCCCGCAAAAAACGACAGTGCGCATTGAGCTGTGGCGAGGGCTGCCATAAATACCAAGGGTGCTTCGAACCCCTGCGTTGTTTCCGTAAGTGCGCCAAATACAAAGGGTCCGCATGTGGCAAGAAGATAGCCAAGCGATTGGGCAAAACCCGAGAGGGCAACTGTTTCGGCGTGGGTTCTTCCGCGCAGAGAGATAAGGGTGAGCGCCACTACCAGCGAAGCCCCTTGCCCTATTCCTCCAAAAATGCTCCAGAGAAGGGAAAGGTGCGGGTTCAGGAGCCACCCCAATGCGGCGACTAGCAGCGGCGCACTTGCTAGGAGCCCTGCGCGTACTTGATTGCCGCGAAGGTACATGAAGCGCGGGATTAGAAGACCGGATACGATGCCAAGCGCCTGAAATATGAAGAGGTGCACACCTGCCTCGCCAGAGGAAAAACCTGCAGCTCCAGCGATGCTAGGAAGCCAATTGCAGAAGTTGTAGAACGCTGCAGATTGAAGCCCCATGAAGAGTGTAACAAGCCAGGTCGATGGTCTTTTCAGTAACGCGCGAAGTGGAGATTTTGCCTGTGCGTTTTCTCTGATGGGGCGAATGGCCTTCGTGCTTTCGGGCATTCGCTCTAGGTGCGTTTTGCCAGCGCTGCCCTTTTCGCCAGCCTGATTGCTTTTAATGTCCCGAGCGAGTTTTGTGCGCAGCAGCCACAGGAATGCTGCAAGAAGTGCGGGAATTGCCCAGAACGCCAATGCAGGTTGCCAGCCTCCGAGGGCATCG
>FR884630.1:31474-33544 GCA_000436075.1 Eggerthella sp. CAG:209
GGCATCGGCGGCTGCCGAGGCGGTTAGGCCGGCAAGTGCTGAGCCTGCAGTAACGCAGGCGGAATAGGCTCCAGTTGCAAAAGATACGTTAGCGATGTAGTCGCGCTTAACGATGGCGGGTGCCAGCACGTTGCCTACGGCAATGGATGCGCCAATCACCAGGGTGCCTAGCCATACCATGCTTTCGCTTGAGAGCGAGCGCACTATACATCCACCGGCAAGGGTGATAAGTGCCCAAAGCAGCACCTTGTTGCTGTCGAGTTTTGCGGTCAGTGCACCGACAATCATGCTGAACAGCGCAAAGGCAAGAAGGGGCAGGGAGCCAAGCAGCCCCTGTAGCGATTCGCCCCAGCCGAATGTGGTTCCGATGCTGGAGAGCAAGGGACCCACTGCAACGATGGCGGGACGCAGATTCAACGCAACCAAGAAAATTACGCAGCTTGCTAACAAAGGTGCGGCTTTGCGCTGTTCCGGCGTTTGGGCTTTTGGTTGGTCCATGCTTCGCTTGCAGCCTTCCTGGTTTTGCTTCTATGTCTTGCTTGTCTATTATGCGCTGCCATTTTGCTTTTCAGGCTAAATGCCGGAATCGGCTCTGGTTGTTGTCCCTCTTTGCATCGCTTCTTTTTTTGCAATTGCCCCGAAGTGTTGCCCTCGGCGTCCATTTCGCTGTCTCCCTCGCAATTTTTACACGCCCTATAACGACGGGGCCTGCCCCTGTCGCACGTATTCCCGTTGTTATGGAGGCAAAAATGAAGTACCCAACTGAGGGCATCTCTCCTCGCCAAGCTGCAGCTTCCGCTTGTCGCGCAGAAGAATGGTTTGTGCTTGCTGTTCAACAGTTGAACAGCTTTTGTAGAGACGGGGAGGTGAGAGAACCTGAAATGTCAAAAGCAGAATGGAAGATTTCCCAGGTTGAAAAGCTTATTGGACTATCGAGACGCGATATCCAAAGAGCGTGCTACAAAGGGCGCGGTGGCGTTGCCATCTTGCAGCCAAAGGATAGCTCGTGGGGAAGGCGTAACTACAGCCTTGAAGATGTTGCGACTTTGTTTGTGGTGAAGTGTCATAAAGAGCGTGGCCTGAGTCTGGTCGAAATCAAGAGGGTGTTCGAACGCTCCGAAGCGAGCGAAGGCGGTTGCGCGATGCTCGAAGACCAGGTATCTCTCATGCTCGATCGGCGCGATGAGCTGGAGCGGCAAATTGCCTGCGGAAGGTTACTGGTGGCTGCGATGAAAGGCAGGACGCCGCTGCGCAAGTTGGTTCGCTCGTATGTGATGAAAGCCGTTGTTGATGCTGCAAGTGTTCAGGGGCAATCTGGCGCCAACGTGTATTTTGCTCTGCTGCAGCGATGCGTACTGATAAGCACAGGCGAAGTTGACGAGCTTGAAAAGAGCATTAGGAAATGGCTAGACAAAGGAGAAAGGCCCGATGCGGAATGTGTGCAGGGCTTTCTTCGCGAAGGATTCGAACGCACTGCCCGGCTTGTTGGAGAGTCAACGCAGGCTGGAGTGGCGAGGGCGCTCGGCGAAGTGCTCGATTCGCCCAGTATGGAACCAACCCTTGAACTGTGGCTTGGTCCGGGATCCTACGAATTTATAGACGAAGCGTTAAACGTGGCACTAGCAGCGAAAGCTTAGCTCGGGCCGCGAGAAAAGGCCGCAGGCGGAATGTGCCTGCGGCAACGAAAAGAAGGAGAAAGAAGATGAAGAAAATAAAGTGGTTGGCGATTATTGTTGCAGCGTGTGCTTTGGCATTATGCCTGGTAGGGTGCAGCGGATCTAGTCAAGACGCCCAACAGCAAGAAGCCAAGGACAACGGTTTGTCGGCAGCAAAAACAACGGACGGAATCATTGAGGACATTCAAAACGATTTTAAGACAACTAAGGAAGGCATCCTGAGTGAAGAGTCGAAGGCTAAAGAGGCTGCGGGCGACTCATTTGATAGCTATGTTGCTGGAAAGGCAGCGATAACTGATTGGTATGCTTCAACGCAGGATGCTTCAGGAAAGTTGTTCGAACGGACTAATCAGAACGCTGTGAGCTACTACAAGCTCGTTGCCGCACAGGGAAA
>FR884630.1:33578-34664 GCA_000436075.1 Eggerthella sp. CAG:209
GAGCTTAAAAATGAAATGACAAAGTTCTATCGAGCTGTTTACGAAGACGAGATGACGGACTTCTATCGTGGTATTTATCAGGACGCAATGTCCGACATGTATGACACTTACTATGCTGGTGTGCTGCAGTCTTCATCGGGAAAGGTCGCTTATAAGACGCTCTCTGATGAATGCACAGAGTTCTATCGCGCCTATTCTGATGCGCAGTCTGACCTGTACCGAAGCTACTCCGATGCTCAATCTGATTTGTATCGCGACTATTCTGATGTGCTGTCTGCGTTCTACAACAAGGAATATGATGTAGATAAGACGCTGGGCAACAAATAGCTACAGCAAAAAAGCATTGCTATCAGGGTCTATCGTCTCCTTAATGGGAGGCGGTAGGCTTGTATTCTGTGCCGAAAGGATCATGCTTGACTAAGAGGGGGATTGAGATGAGTGAGAAAAATGGTGCCGAAGGCGAATGTGAAGATGATGAATTGCGAAAAGAGGCCGAAGGGGCAGTAGGTGCAATCGAACTCCCTGATGTCGGGAGCGCTACAAATGAAGAACTGGAAGAATTCGTTACCAAGGTTTTAAGGTGCGTTGCATCGCTGAAATCGGTAAAAATTGACAGAGCTCATTTTCTTCGTTCTGAGCTAAAACGTCGTTGTCCTGAGATTAATGCGGAGCTTGCGATTGAGAAGACCCCTATCGAGGCAGGGATTTCCCCTCAGGAACTAGACAGAATTGCGGTAGAGGTTATCGATTTTGAGACGAAGAAATGCTCTGCATTGTCTTTCCTTGCAGGCTTGCCTGGTGGTGTTGCCATTGCGGGTTCTATAACCGCTGATGCCGCTCAGTATTTTGCGCATGTTATGAGGATAGAGCAAAAACTTGCATATCTCTATGGGTGGCAGTCTTTCCTGGATAAAGAAAACGAGGTTGACGATGAAACCGTGGGGTTGCTGATTGCTTTTCTAGGCGTAGTTCTTAATGTGACGGGCGTTGCTGGAACGATAACGAAAATTACTGCAGGTGTTGCGGTGGATGGTGTTGCAGCGGCAATCAAAAAACAGACATTAACCAAGCTTCCTTGGTGGAAGG
>FR884631.1:0-34326 GCA_000436075.1 Eggerthella sp. CAG:209
CCGCCAGAGGTTCCGCCGCCGCCAGAGCCGCCACCTGAACCGCCGCTGCTTCCACCACTTGAGCCACCGCTAGGGGTTGTGGTCCCCTTCTCGGGTTCCTTGGTGCCTGGCTGCCCATTGTTCGTAGTGTCGGAAGCTGACGTGCCGTCCGTCATCTCTGTATCGCCTTCATGCTCAGGAGACGAACCAGTGCTTCCGCTACCATTGCCGAAGTCCGTTGTGTTGTAGGTGAGCTTCGTGTCGGATGTCGGGAACTGCTCAATAGGCTGGCCCGCAAGAACCTGACTCATAAAGTTGCCGTACACACCGTCACATGCGACCGAAGAAGGCATGCGCACCTCGTCGCGGCCACCGATCCACACTGCGGTGGAAAGCTGCGGAGTGATGCCGCAGAACCACTTATCGCGCCAATTCTCCGAAGTACCCGTTTTGCCTGCCACCGGCTGCCCGTTGCTGATGTTTGCTCCACGGCCAGTACCGTTGGTAACAACACCCTTCATTACATCGGTTGCAGCCTGAGTGAGTGCCGTATCAAGAACCTTTTCGCCCTTGGTGTCGGCCTGGAAGATGGTGATGCCGTTAGAATCCTTGATGGATTCGATGCATGCCGCTTCGCGCTTGGTGCCGCCATTGGCAATAGTGGCGTACGCCTGGGCCATTTCGCGCACCGTAACCTCTTCGGAGCCCAGCGTGATGGAAGGATAGGCGTCCAACTCGGATTCGATACCGCACTTCTTCGCCATGTCCGCTACTTTCTCAGGACCGATTTCGGTACATAGCTCAGCAAAACCAGTGTTAGAGGAAACGGCGAAAGCGCTTCTGATGGAACGTGTGCCGTAGTCGGTGCCACCGTAGTTCTCTACTTGCCAGCCGTTGATATTCACATGGCCGGCGCAGTTAAGGTTGGTTTCAGGAGAAACGCCTTCATTCAAAGCAGCAAGCAAGGTAAACGTCTTGAAGGAAGAGCCCGGCTGGCGTTTTGCCTGCGTTGCCAAGTTGAATTCATTGGCGTCGTAGTCACGTCCACCGATAAGAGCCTTGATGAAGCCGGTATCGGGATCAACGGAAACTAGCGCGAGCTCAAGATTATCGGAGAGGCCGCTCATCTTCGCATCGGCAGCGGATTCTGCCGCCTCCTGAATGGCGGGGTCAAGCGTAGTGACAACCGTCATGCCGCCCTTGAATACCTCGTCAGCCGAATAATCCTTCAAAAGCGTTTCGCGAACATAGCTGGTGAAGTACTTGTACTTGTACATGCCGTCGCCGGTGCTTACCTCTGAAACGTTCAGGTTCAAATCTTCAGCCTGTGCCGCATCGTGCTCTTCTTGGGTGATTACGCCATTGGTGAGCATACGGTCAAGAACCAAGTTGCGACGGTTCTTGCAGTTTTCGGGATTGTCGATGGGGTTGTTGTACGTAGGCGACTGGGGAATGCCAATCAGCGTTGCCGCCTGAGCAATGGTGAGGTCTTTCGCGTCCTTGCTGTAGTAGCGCTGCGCAGCTGCCTGGATACCATAAGCGCCCTGACCATAGTTGATCGTGTTCAGGTACATCTGGAGGATTTCGTCCTTCGAGTACGATTCTTCCAGCTTAATGGCAATATACGCTTCGCGAACCTTACGCTTCAGTGTAGATTCCGTAGCCTCATCAGCCAAAATAGTGTTTCGGACAAACTGCTGCGTAATGGTTGACGCGCCTTCGTGGCCGGTATGGGTAACGTTCACCCAAACCGCGCGCGCAATGCCCAAAACATCGATGCCGTTATGCTGGTAGAAGCGTTCGTCTTCCGTGGCAACCGTGCCCTTGGTTACATAGGTACCCATTTCATCGAGATCGATGGGATCACGGTTCTCAAGGTAGAACTCGGCAAGCAATGTCGTGCCATCGTTAGCGTAAACCTTGGTTTTCTCGGCATAGTTATATGCGGAAGCATCGTTGTAGTCGGGCAAGTCCTGCAACCAAACGGTGCACAACGCAACCACGGCGATGCAGCAGGCAGCAAGCGCGCCCAAGATTACAGCACCCGCAACGCCAAGCCTTAAACCTGCTTTTTCCTGGCGAGCACCGTGCTTGCTTTTTCTAGCTCGTGAAGCCATCGAACCTCCCTAAATATAGTTCTTTGCATTTTATCACGCTTACTGTTGCCGCCACCAATCTGCACAAACCATAGATCTTGAATAGAAATGGCGCTATGAACCAATCGATGCAACAAAAAAAAGCCGCAGCGCCTAAGGCACTGCGGCTTTTAATTATTGTTTTGGGAACGTACTACTCGGCAAGCTTCTTGTCTTCTGCCAGCTTCGCAGCACCGAGCTCGATCTGCTCAGCAACTACACTGTTGCCGGTTCCGCCGTAGGTGGTGCGGGCAGCAACGATGGATTCAAGGTCGAGAGCCTCGGTAATGTCGGCCTCGAAGAGATCGGATGCTTCTTTGAAGTCTTCCAGACTCAAATCGTCCAGGTCGCAACCGCGCTTGTCGCACAGAAGAACCAGATGACCAACGATTTCATGAGCCTTGCGGAAGGGCAAGCCCTTCTTGGCCAGGTAGTCGGCAACGTCAGTTGCGGCAAGGTAACCCTTCTTCGACTGAGCACGCATTGCGTCAGCATTCACCTTCATGGTGGAGATCATGCCCTCCATGCAAACCAGGCAGTCATGCAGGGTTTTGCAGGCATCCATTACGCCTTCCTTGTCTTCCTGAAGGTCCTTGTTGTAGGCCAAAGGAAGGCTCTTCATGGTGGTGAGCAGCGCCATAAGGTCGCCTACTACGCGGCCAGACTTGCCGCGGATAAGCTCGGCAAAGTCGGGGTTCTTCTTCTGGGGCATGATAGACGAACCCGTGGAATACTCGTCTGCCAAGGTGATGAAGCCGAACTCGGACGTGGACCACAAGATGATTTCCTCGGAAAGGCGGGAAAGGTGAATCATGGCAACCGAGCATGCATAGTCAAGGTCAAGCAGGAAGTCGCGATCAGAAACCGCGTCAAGGGAATTGGGAATCATGTGATCGAAGCCCAGTTCGTCGGTGGTTTTCTGGCGATCGAGCGGGTACGTGGTGCCAGCAAGCGCCGCAGAGCCCAAAGGATTGGCGTTGGCGGCATCGAATGCCTGCTTCAGGCGAGCAAAGTCGCGAGTGAACATCCAGTAGTAAGCCATGAAATGGTGCGAAAGGAGCACAGGCTGAGCATGCTGCATGTGCGTATAGCCAGGCAGAATGGTGCCCATATTCTTGCGAGCAGCCTCGATGAGCGTCTCACGCATGGCATTCACGTCTGCCATGAGCTCGGAAGCAAGCTCCTTAGCATACAGGCGAGTGTCGGTGATTACCTGATCGTTGCGGCTGCGGCCGGTGTGCAGGCGAGCGCCCGCATCGCCGATATTCTGAGTAAGCACCTTTTCCACGGACATGTGAATGTCTTCGTCGTTGATGTCGAAGGTGAAGTTGCCCTCTTCGATGGTCTTTTCGATGTCGGTCAGACCCGCAACGATGTCTTCGGCGTCTTTTTCAGAAATTACGCCCTGAGCTGCCAACATGCGTGCATGAGCGCGGGAGCCGGCAATATCCTGATGATACATTGCCTTATCAACCGGAAGGGATGCACCGAACTCCTGCGTGAATTCGCTTACACCCTTTTCAAAACGTCCAGACCACAACGCCATAATATGAGCTCCTAACCTTCAAGAACTGCGCCCTATACGAGTATTGCTTGATTAACGTTCCAATAATAACAAAACAGGACCCTTCCCTCTTTACGAAGGAAGGGTCCTGAGCTCATTTTCACAAGAGGGCGATTGGCGCGATGCGCCCCTAAAGCGAACTATTCGCCGTCAGTAACACCCTGCTCACGGCGGTTCTTAGCCCAAACCTTGGTGGACAGGCCGTACAGGTCGATAAAGCCCTTAGCCGCCTTGTGGTTAAAGGTGTCGGCTGCATCGTAGGTAGCCAGACCGTAATCGTAAAGGCTGAAGTCGGACTTGCGGCCGGTAACGGTGCAGTTGCCCTTGTAGAACTTCAGGCGAACGGTGCCGGTTACGCACTGCTGAGTGGTTGCCATGAAAGCATCGACAGCATGCTTGAGAGGGCTGAACCACTGGCCGTTGTATACCATGGTTGCCCAGTCATGCTCGAGGTGAAGCTTGTAGCGCAGAACCTCGCGCTCGAGGCACATGTCCTCAAGGCCACGATGAGCAACGATCAGAGCCAGAGCACCGGGAGCTTCGTAGCATTCACGGCTCTTAACGCCGATCATGCGGTTCTCGATCATGTCGATGCGGCCAAAGCCGTTAGCACCGGCGATCTGGTTCATCTTTGCGATGATGTCCAGATAGCTCATCTGCTCGCCGTCGATAGCAACAGGCAGACCGGCCTTAAACTCAACCTCAATCTCGGTAGCCTCTTCAGGAGCCTTTTCGGGATCGGTGGTCATGGTGTAGATGTCCAGCGGAGGACGGTTCATCGGGTCTTCCAGAACGCCACATTCGATTGCGCGGCCCCACAGGTTGTCGTCGATGGAATACGGCTTGCTCTTGGTGGTAGGAACGGTAACGCCATGAGCCTCTGCCCAGTCCATTTCCTCCTGACGAGTATGCATATCCCACTCACGAACGGGAGCGATGATTTCCAGCGTAGGATCAAGAGCCTGGATGGAGGTCTCGAAACGAACCTGATCGTTACCCTTGCCCGTGCAGCCATGAGCAACGTACTTGGCGCCGTACTTATGGGCGGTATCTACCAAGTACTTGGAGATCAGCGGACGAGAAAGAGCGGAAACCAACGGATACTTGTTCTCAAAGTTTGCGTTGGCATAGAGAGCCTTGGACAGGTAGTCTGCGGCAAAGTCTTCACGCATGTCGGCGATGATGCAGTCGATTGCACCCGTTTCCAGAGCGCGCTGCTTAACCTGCTCGAGGCCTTCGTGCTCCTGGCCAACTTCGCCCACTACGGCGATAACGTCAAGGTTCTTTTCGTCCTGCAGCCACTTGATGCAGACGCTGGTGTCCAAGCCACCAGAATATGCGAGTACGCACTTATCCTTTGCCATTTCCTTAATACCTTTCACTTGGCAATTATTCATTAATTCAAACCCACTAAAGGGGTATAGGAGGGAAGGTTTGCGCCTTCCCGAAGTTTTAAGCTATTCACGAACCGCAGCGATCATGCCAGGCAGCGCATCGATAAGCTTGTCGATCTCGGTTTCGGTGACGATCAACGGGGGCAGGAAGCGCAGCGTATTGCTGCCGGTTGCGTTCAGCAGGAAGCCCTCTTCCAGGCCCTGAGCTACAACCTTATGAGCATCGATGCCCTCTTCCAAGTCGGCGCCGAGCATCAGGCCCATGCCACGAACCTCGGTGACGCCTTCAACCTGAGCAAGCTTCTCGGCGAAGTAGTCGCCCACTTCGGTTACGCGGTCGTCGTAATGGCCGCGCGAAAGAGTTGCGAGCGTTGCGTGAGCAGCAGCCATAGCCAGGTTGCTGCCGCCGAAGGTGGAACCATGGTCGCCTGGCTCGAATGCTTCAGCAACCTCGATGCGAGCAGCACAAGCGCCCATGGGAAAGCCAGAAGCGATGCCCTTAGCCATGGTGATAATGTCGGGTGTAATGCCCAGATTCTGGAAGGCGAAGGGGAATTCGCCGCAGCGGAAGATGCCCGACTGAACCTCGTCAACAATGAGAAGCAAACCGTTCTTGCGGCAGAACTGAGCAACGTCATAGAGCGTATCGGGATCCCAAGGATATATGCCCGCTTCGCCCTGCACGGGTTCGATCATAACAGCGCAAACATCTGCCAAGTTGTTGTAAACCGCCTGATGAAGCGCGTTCAAGTCGTTCATGGGCACATGCAAGAAGCCACCCGGCAAAGGTTGGAAGGCTTCCTGCTTTGCGGGCTGTGCCGTGGCGGCAAGCGTAGCCAGGGTGCGGCCGTGGAAGCTGCGATCCATCGTAATGATGGTCTGGCCGCCGCCGCCCATCTTCTTGGAATACAGGCGAGCAAGCTTGATGGCGCATTCGTTGGCTTCTGCGCCAGAGTTGGCGAAGAATACCGGCCAAGGAGCGCGGAAGAACTTAGGCACGCAAACGTTCAGCATGTCGGAGAGGAGCTTCGCAACCTCGCCGCGCTGCTCGATGTAATAGTAGTTGCTAACGTGAATGAGCTTGGCAGCCTGATCCTGGATGGCGCGCACAACGGCAGGATGGCAGTGGCCCAGGCTGTCTACGCCGATGCCAGCAATAAAGTCGAGATAGGTTTTGCCTTCGTCGTCTTTAACTTCCATGCCAGAGCCTTCGACCAGCAGTACCGGCTTACGAGCGAAGGTATGCATGACGAAATGGTCGTCGAGCTTCTTTGCTTCTTCAAAACTCATGGTGTTCCTTTCTTTGCGGATGGGGATCGGCGCAAACGTTTCCGAGCGTCGAAGCCCATCCGTTCATTTTACGAGTTTGGGGGTTTAGCGAATACCCCACGCACAGTGTTTTCTACAAGTTCTCACTCAGACGAGATGCCAAGATGCCCAGCGGGCGCATCTCTTCCTTGGAGAATTCCACCGTGTCGTCGTAGATCAGGGTGCCTGCACCGCTTGAGGTAAGCAGCTCCACCAAAATCGAATGAGGCTTGGTGCCGTTGACGATGTGAGCACGCGGCACGCCGCCTTCGATGGCTTCCACGCACGACTGCAGCTTGGGAATCATTCCGCTGCTTACGCTGCCTGATTCGAGCATTTCACGTGTCTCGTTTACCGTCATCTGGGAAATAAGCGAGCTCTTATCCGAGAAGTCTTCGTAGAAGCCGTCAACGTCAGTGAGGAAAATGATCTTATGGGCGCCAATTGCAGAAGCGATTGCACATGCCGCAGCGTCTGCGTTGATGTTGTAGGAACCGCCGTCGTCGCCCTTTCCCACCGAAGCGATAATCGGCACATAATCAGAGGCGATGAGCGCATTGATGTAGGCGGGGTTCACTTCAGTAACCGTGCCCACACGACCCAGTTCAGGGCTGCGCTGCTTGGCGATGATGGTTCCAGCGTCGGTTCCGTTTACGCCTACAGCCAGGTTGCCATGCTCGTTCATGGCAAGAACCAACTCTTCGTTCACCTTGCCCACCAAGGTCATCTTCACAACGTCCATGGCTTCGTCGGAGGTTACGCGCTGGCCATCCTTAAACTCGACATCAATGCCGAATTTATCCATGTTCTTGTTAATGGCGGCACCACCACCATGAACAATAACGGGATTGACGCCCATGATCTTCAGCATAACGATATCGCTCATCACGGCATTGCGCAGCTCGGGGTCGACCATAGCAGCGCCGCCATATTTGATAAGAATGGTTTTGCCCGTGGCGTTCTTGATCCACGGGAACGCTTCAATAAGAACCTCAGCGGTATGAGAAGAAGTTATCTTTCGGTCTCTTGCATATTTCATGAACGATAGTCTCCATTAATCGAAACGTATTCGTGGGAAAAGTCGCAGGTCCATACGGTGGTTTCCGCATCACCTGCGCCAAGGCTTGCTTCGAGCACGATCTCGTCGGCCTCAAAACGTCGCAGCGCCTCTTCCTCACTAAAGGGAACGGGGAGGCCGCCACGCAGAACAGGCATGCCCATGATGTCAATGTCGACGTTTTCCTGCGCAAATTTCGCGCCAGAGCGGCCCAGGGCACCGGCAATTCGGCCCCAATTGGCATCGTGCCCGTAGATAGCCGTTTTCACCAGCGGCGAATTCGCTACGGTGCGCGCAGCCAAATCGGCTTCCGCATCGTTTGCGGCACCACGTACCGTAACGGTTATGAGCTTCGTGGCGCCTTCGCCGTCGCTCGCCATCTTGCGAGCAAGCTTCTGGGTTACGGCATTAAGCGCCTGGCAGAACTCGGCATACAGCATGCTTTCTTCCCCCGCCAAGGGAGCAGACGCAGCAGCTGCCTTGCCGGAAGCGAACAGAACACAGGTATCGTTGGTGGAAGTGTCGCCGTCTACGGTTACCTTATTGAAGCTCTGGTTTACCGCTGAAGAAAGCGCTTTATGCAGCAGCGCTGCAGGAATGGGTGCATCGGTGGTGAGCACCGAAATCATGGTGGCCATGTTCGGCATGATCATGCCCGAGCCCTTCGCCATGCCGCCAACAGTAAATGTGCAGCCGGCATATTCGGCATCGGCAGTTTCGAAAGAAACAGCAGCCTCTTTCGAAACGGTGTCGGTGGTCATGATGGCGCGAGCAGCACTATTCCCCGTGGTTTCGCCGATGATTCCGTGCAGCGCAGGAACGCCGGTTTCGAAGGGAGCAATATCAAGCTGCTGACCGATGATACCCGTCGAGGCAACCAGCACGTCTTCGGACATGCAGCCGACCGCTGAGGCAACGATGCCGGCAGTCTTGCGGGCGTTTTCGAGCCCAACCGACCCAGTTGCAGCGTTGGCGATGCCAGAGTTGATTACCATAGCGCGAGCAAAGCCGTAACCGACTCCGTCAAGGTGTTCGCGAGAAACGGTTACCGGAGCCGCGCAGAACACGTTCTGGGTAAACACCCCAGCAGCAGGGCATAGTTCGTCTGCCTCGACCAATGCCATGTCAAGGCGATTGGGGTCATCGCGAAAACCGGCATGAATGCCACCGGCGCGAAAGCCCTTGGCGGACGAGACGCCACCGTTTTCGATGGTGATCAGGTTCGCTTTAGTCATATTTTTCACTCCTAAGAGGGATTGGCAACAGTATCGATCGCCGTAGCCTCGGGAAGGCCACAGACGATATTTGCACATTGAACTGCCTGGCCAGCCGCGCCTTTAACGATATTGTCGATAGCGCAGGTGGCAACAACGCAGCCAAGGTCAGCGTTATAAGCGACGCCTACATGCGCACGATTCGTGCCCACAACCGAAGAGGTTTTAGGCTGCTGGCCCAAAGGCAGCACGGTAACGAACGGCGAGTTTGCGTAGGCGTCGCAGTATCGTCGATGAATCGACTCAGCAGTTTCGTTTCGCTGAGCCTCCTGGGTTAACTGAATGGTTACCGTGGAAAGGAGGCCACGGGTTGCAGGGGCCAAATGAGGCGTGAACACCAGGCGACCCTCGATGCCCAGAATCTGCTCGATTTCAGGAGTATGGCGATGGCTGGCAACGCCATAAGCCTCCAGGTTTTCGTTAGCGGAAACAAAATGGGTGCGTGCCGTAGCGCTGCGACCAGCGCCGGAAACACCCGAGATTGCATCGGCAACCACGACGCCCTCGGAAAGGGCAATGACAGGGGCCGCAGCAAGAGAAGTGGCAGTTGGGTAGCAGCCCGCGCAAGCCACTAAGACGGATTCGCCATTAGCGTGGCGCTCGGCGGCGGCGTTCAGCTCTTCACGATTCAGTTCTGGCTGGCCGAAAGCGGCAGTAGCAAGAAGATCAGGCGAGGTGTGCTGCACCTTGTACCATTTTTCGTACGTTTCCTGGCTGCGCAAACGATAGTCGGCGGAAAGATCAACAACCGTGACACCAGAGTCGAGAAGACCAGGGGCGGATTTCATAGCAACCGTGTGGGGCGTAGCAAGGAACACCACATCGCAATTGAACAGCTCGGCGTTGTCGTGGCGAGAGAAAGCCAGATTGGTTACGCCGGAAAACGCCGGGTACACGCTTGCGAGGGTTGCGCCTTCATCGGAATTGGAAGTAATAACACGCAGATCGAATTCAGGGTGTCGCAGCACGATGCGCACCAGCTCTGCTCCTGCATATCCGGCTGCGCCTACGATACCGACCTTCAACATTTCGCTGAGCCTTCTTTCGATCTAATCGCCCAACGCGGATACCCGCGCGAGTTCTTTTAATGAAACACCCTGTACTACAGGTTTCTTTAGGGTACTCCAATTCTGCCAGCTAGGTAACCCTCTCCACAAAAGTATGGAATGGAACCGCGGATAACAACGATGAGCTGGCATCGAGCAACGGCAAGGAAAGCATGGGGGGATGGGGCACGCAATACCGAGCCTTGTCGATCAACAGGGCGACCGAACCTGCCTCCAAGTGCCGCCCTGAATATCCCGTGACGCCTATCAGGCCCGCCCCATGGCACCGCTTTCTTTCCCGTACGGCAATCGATTCCGCGTGCGCCGCTTCCACGCTGCCCCGAGCCCGCTCCGGAAACCTAAAAACAAAATTGCGGCCCAAATTGCAACTTTTTTGCGATTAGGGATTGTTGCGTGGCCCCCGATCGCGGATCGAAGCGCAAAAGCGCAGGAAATCAGCCGTAAAAATGAGCCATTCCCGTTTTTCGGGGACAGGAAAGAGTCCCTAATCGAAAAAAAGTTGCAGAGGAGTCAATTTTTTTGTTTTTGCAACAAGCGGATCTACCGCAATGGGCTGCTCTTTCGCAACGAGTTGATCTTCGCAACGGGCAGACCCGAAAAAACGCACGCCTTAGTAACGATGTTGTGCAAATTCTTCAAAGTGAGGGGTATGCAGTTTACTGCTATCGCCTTGGTTTCGTCTGCCGCTTTTGACGGTTTGAATGTCTGGCTTGACCTGCGTTGTCGAACAAAAACAAGATGCAGTTATCGATGTTCCTGCTAAATGGGTAGAGATTGTTAACGAATTCGATCAAGCGTAAAAGCTGGAACTGAAATGAAATACCGGGAACTGTTTTGCCCATATCCAATTTTTTAATTGCCTAGCTAAGCAAACGGTTTGGAGGCGTACGAAAAAATAAATAAGCCCTAAAAAAGAGGAGGGGCCTGCGAGAGGGGATCTCGTCAGGCCCACAAGGAGGGAGTTTCGGTGCCTATTATTTGGGGATCTAGCACCGACTGCTTTTTGGGGAAAAGCAGTTGCAAATTGGGAGGGGACCACATTTGCTGGTTAGAATAATAGGATCTCTCACCTAAATTGCCAACCCTTTGTGAATGATTTCCACGGTGAACGCGCAAAAAAGGCACCATGAACGGGTTCAAACGCTATTTTCTCCTCATTTTCTTCATTTTATTGAATAATAAGGAGGGAATTATGCAATGGAATAGGCGAATCGCAAAAGCAGATGCATGCTGCTTCATACAAATACAGATATTTGTGTGTCTACAGAATCATTGAGGGGCAAACGCGTTAGTGGGTACTTGGTTGGTCACAGCGTTTGCCGTAACCCTATATAATGAGTTGAATACTCTACCACGGTTGTAATGAAAGGGATGCTATGCCTGATATTCAAATGCGTTTCAATAAGGATATGCTTGTCCTTTCAACCCCGCTTGATTACCAACTTGCTTCCCAGGGCTTTGATCCTTCCGATCGCGAATATGTGGTTCTGTGCGAGCCTGAACTCATTGAAGAGGCTTTCAAGCTCGAAAAATCCATCGATGTGCCCTGTTTCGTTACCCCGACAGAGGGAATCACTGAAGCCCGTCTTGCATATGCTCGTTTCGAGGGTCGCGCTGAAGAAATGGCGCGCATTGCCTATGAAACTTCAGCTCAGTTTTCTCCGCAGCATCTTATTGCAGCAATCGGTCCTACCGGCTTGCCGCTTGACCCAACTTCTGCTGTTTCGCTTAAACAGTCGAAGAAGCAGTATCACGATGCCGTTCTGGCGTTAATCGAGTATCCTTTTGATGCGCTGTATTTCACGGGTTTCAAGAGCCTCGATGATGCTCAGTGTGCGCTTATGGGAGCTCGCGCGGTATACGATGGCCCTGTGTTGATCAGCTTGGCGCCAAATGAGGAAGGCATGTTTTCTGGTGGGCGTACGCTTTCTGAAGGCGTTGCCTTGTGCGACGAGTATGGGGCTGACGCTATCGGCGTAGTTTCTGATGTTCCTGCGCGTGTTTTGGTTGGCTTCGCCAAGGAAATGGCTTCGTCTACCGACAAGCCTCTGCTCGTTGATGTTTCGGTCCGTCGCAAAGATAGGCGCCAGTTTGAGCCCACCGATGAAAATCCGTACCCCACTGCCGATGCAGTAGTAGAGCTTGCGGTGCGCCTTCGTGCCCAGGGGGTTCAATTCCTTCGAGCATCGGGTGCCGCCACCCCAGCTTATACGGGTGCATTGCTCGCAACGGTTGGCGGCAGCGATGTTGTGGTGCCGCAGTAGCGTCCCTGCTGCCTGCGTTACTGCTATAGAAAGAGGAAAGCGTGGCACGAGAAAAAAGTCCCGACTATGGTGTGCTCCAGGAATTTATCGACAGACTCTTTGATGGTCGCGAAGATTATATGAGGCTGGAAGTAGTGTTGGAGGGTGAGGCGTACGGGCTTAACGGCGAGCTCATGGAAGTTCTTAACCTTCTGCCTCCTGGTCTTTATACCCGAGATCGTCTTTGCGGCCAGATCAATTCATCGCTCTCTTCTCACGGATGGGGTTATGTATACGGCGCGGTTCATTAGGCATTCGCCCCGAGGTTGATCTGTGAGCAAAGGTTGGCCTCGGGGTTTCGCGTTTCCGGAAGAAGCGGGTTTTCGGGGCAAATGCTGGTGAAGGTAGCGAATTTTGGCATAGAAAAACCGACCCCGCTAATTGGATGAACCCACCTAGCTAGGTGGGTGCCCGCAGCTTGGTTCCTGGCTTTCGCATCAACAGATACGAATCTCCATTCCGCACGCAATCTGAGGCTCCCAATTAAATGTCATCGGTCCATCGCAGACACGGGATCGGCTAACTTCAGTATAGGTATATCGCGCAAAAGAAAAAGTCTTGACACGTAACGTGTTGCAATGTTTAGAAGCCCGCAATGGCCATCAAGTACAGAGGAATGTTCAGTGACAAGGAATGTAACTATATTCAGCACCCACGATCAGGCCCTTTCGTATAGAAAACAGCTCGCCGCCAAGGGCTCTGCTGCTTGTTTCGGCGTTACCGCAACCACGTTTGCCGCATGGCTTGCTGATGCTTGGGAATTATATGGTGATGGTCGTGTGCTGATTTCTTCGCTTGATCGTTCCTTTGCCGTTCGCTTTTTGCTGGAGCAATCTTCCGAAGTTGGGTCTCTTGAGCCTACAGACGGAGGCATTGCTCTTGTGTGCCGTTTCTTTTCCGAGGCAATTGGTCTTGATGCTCTTGAAGCGGCTATTGGTAATCCTCCGGCTTCTCTTTCGGCTCAAGAGCGTGAGTTTCTTGGTTTGGTGGAGCCATATCGTGCCGTTCTTTTGCAGCGCGGCTTTGTTGAAGAGGGCGATGCCCTCAATGTGCTCCTGGGCGTAGATTGGGATGTTTCATTTACGCTGGCTGAAGGGGTGGAATTGCCCCCATGCTTTGCTCAGTTCGCCGAAAAGGCGGGAATACCCTGCACCATTCTTGGCAGTGGAACTGAGCGCATTACCGGTTTGCCGAAGGGCGTGCTGCCCCAATTCCTTTTTGCATCAGGACCCTCTGCGGAAAATGCGCTTATATCCAGTTATGTGCGCCAGGCATGCGAGGCGCTGTCCTCCAAGGGAAGGGCGGGGAGTGTTTTAGTGGTTACCTCGCGCCCCTATTCTGTGTACGCAACGCTGTCCGAAGCACTTTCGGCCCGCGGATGCGAATGTGTGCTCCAAGCCCGAAAGCCTTTTACGGAGACGCATTTTGGTCGCGCCTACATGGCAATCCGTGAGTTCATTCTCGATGACCATCACAATCCACGTGCTTTGATGGATTTTGTGTCATCTCCTTTTTCCGGCATTTCCGTTCAGGCTGCCGCCAAAATCGATGCTTCGGTTCGTGGCGATAGAGCCCTTTCCTTTGAAGAGCTTCAGGCCATGATGCATTTGGTCACCGAAACTTACGATCTATTCGAGGAATTAGTCGCTGATGCCGATGCATCGCTTTTGCTTGATAGGTTTATCGATCTGTCCGAAGAGCTGCGTGGGCTTGATGCGGCTTCTGTTTTCGAACAGCAGATTGCCATTATGGCATTGCGCGGTGTGTACGAGGCTGCTCGTCGCTGGGAGGTGGGCCCCGAGGCATTCACGTTTGCATTGTCTTCGCTTGCTGTTGACGTTTCACGTACGTGCGGGTCTGGTTCCAATAGGGTTGTAGTGCTAGATGCATCGCAAGCCTCTTCGCTTTCCACGCAGAGCCGCTTTGACGTTGTTGTTCGTTGCGATTTGGACGCACGTTATGTTTCTGCTAGCGAATCGCATAATGCGCTAGTTACGCTTGAAGACAAGCTTGGTATTCAGGTGTCCCGTCATGCTCTGCAGGATGCGCGTCTCGCTTTTGAGCGCGTAAAGGGATGTGCAACAAAGTACTTTGCGTGTGAGCGCGTTCTGAATGCTGGTGGTGACGAAGACGTGTACCCTTCGTTTGTGCTCGATGAGTTCTGCGAATGCTTGCGAGAGGGGGACGAAGAACGTGACGGTTTTGGGGTACCTCAGCACCTGCATGATTATGTCGCTACGCGCGATGAGGGCGGTTCGCGTGACACTTATGCGGCAAATTATCAGGCAGGTGGGGAAGAGCCCGATTCTATAGTGATACCTGGTTTTGCGCCAGGCATCGTTGGTGTATCTTCTAAGCCGCTCCTTTCCTTGTTCCGAGCGCCTGACAATCCAGACACCGTTGTGCTTTCTCCTTCCGCAATAGAAGAGTATGTGAATTGCCCGTATCGTTGGTATACGGCAAGACGCTTGCGCCCCGAAGCTCCCGATGAATTGTTCGGGCCTTTGGAGCAGGGCGTATTCGTGCATGCTGTTTGGGAATCGTTCTACCGTTGTTTGGAGCAGGAAATTTCCTCTAAACGCGTTACTCTCGGAAATCTGGAGCAGGCTCAGCTCTGCTTGGGCCGCGTATTTGATGCGGAACTTGCGAGACAAGCGCAGGTTGAAGGCGTGCGTTATCTTCCTCTTTCTTCTACGGAATGCGCTCAGGCAAATCGCTTGAAGCAGACGCTGATTGACAACCTTAACGTTCAGGCGCGTATGCTGCCCCGTTTTACGCCTCAGCGGTTCGAACTCTCCATTGAGCCTGGTCAAGCCATCGATTATGCGGGCGTGCGCCTCATGGGTCGCGTTGATAGGATTGACATTGATGCCGAACACGGTCATTACGTGGTGATTGACTACAAGGGCGGTATTGCGGGGCATGATGCGGGGTTTGACCCCGATGAACAAGAGGGCTTCCGCATCCCATCCAAGATCCAGACACTTATTTATGCGCAAGCGCTGCGTGGTGTTGTTGAATCCGCACGTCCTGTCGGGGCTCTCTATTTAAGCTATAGGGCCAAAGAGCCAGCTAGATCAATTGCTGGCTCGTTTGATTCGTCCATGCTTGATGTTACGGGGTTTGCGCGGAGCGCTTCGGGCGTAAATATGAATTTCGAATCGTATTTGGATATGGTTGAGCTGGAAGTGGGCAAGCGCATTGCCGATTTTCTGGAAGGTGACATTGCCCCCAATCCTCTCTGCGAATCTTCGTGTACGTATTGCCCGGTTCGTTACTGTGAAAAGAGGCTCTCGTGAATCTTGACACCTGCACCCCTGGCCAGCGCCAGATCATCACGACCCTGAATAAACCGCTCATGGTTTCCGCCGGTGCGGGCAGCGGCAAAACCTTTACGCTTACCCAGCGCATTGCCTATGCGCTTTCGGAGGATACCCCTGATGCTCAACCTGTGCAGAGCATCAGCCAGATCATGGCAATTACCTTTACCAAGAAGGCTGCAGCGGAACTGAAGTCGCGTATTAAGCGCCAGCTTGCGGGCATGGGCTTAGTCGAAGAGGCGCTGAAGGTTGATGATGCGTGGATTTCCACCATTCACGGCATGTGCTCTCGAGTGCTTCGCGAACATGCTCTTGAGTTGGGCATAGACCCTGCATTTTCGGTGATCTCCGAAACGGAATCTAAGCGTTATTACGAAGAGGCGTTCGATTCTGTTATTAAGCGAATCCAGGAAAGCGACGATGCAGCGTTGAGGGGCTTTGTGAGTTCTCTCGATGTTTATTCCCAGGGTCCTGCTTCACCGAGTATTGAAACGTGGGTTCGCAAGATCACTTCGCGTGCCCTCGCTCTGCCGGAGGGCTTTGATGCTGTCGTGGTTCCCGAAGTAGAGGGGGATCCTTCAGCGCTTATGCGTCAGATGGTTGAGCTGGGGGAGACGTTCATCTCCTGTCTTGAAGGATTGCCCAAGCCGGGGAAGACCGACGCCAAGAATCACGAAGCGACAACAAAAGCCTTGGAGGTGGCCAACAAATATCTCCTGGAGTACGGTGGCTGTACTTCGTTTGAGGATCCGAATTTCGAAGCGGCTCGCTTTGTCGAGGCCTTTTTCTCGTTCCCTAAAACCAGCCCCAAATACCATGTGAAGGAAAGCGATCCTACGTTTTTCGCCGAGTACCGCGATGCCTACGCTTTTGCTGCGGGGCAGGTAGAGGCAGCATTTTCGGCTCGCGACGTCCAAGCGTTGCTGCGCATAGCTCGTGCTGTTGATGAAGAATATCAATGCTTGAAGGGCGCTGCCGGCATCGATAACGTTGACCTGCTTCGTATGGCTTTCCACGCGCTGACCGATCATCCTGAAATTGCCGATGCCTACCGAACCCAGTTCAGGATCATCATGATTGATGAGTTCCAGGATACCGACGAGCTTCAGGTTGCTCTGGTTCGAGCGCTTGCTCAGCCAGGCCTTTCCAATGTGTGCACGGTTGGTGATGCCCAGCAGAGCATCTACCGTTTCCGTGGCGCCGATGTGAATGTCTTTTTCGGTTACCGCGAAAGCCTTGAAGCAGAGTGTCCTGAGGCTCAGTTCGTGAGTCTCCCTGATAATTTTAGAAGCCATGCCGATGTGCTTTCCTTTGTAGACAAGGTATTTTCGCAGCCGCAGGTATTCGGCGATCGATTCCTTTCGTTGGCGCCTAGGGGAGCAGTGAATAATCAAGAGGATCCGCTCTTCGAAACGCGCCCCCGTGTTTCCATGGCTCTATTCGACTGCAAGGTGGGGGGTCCCGGCCTAGGGGCGGGACGTCTTGCGTGCGCTCGTCGCATTGCCGAGCATTTCGCTGGCTTGCGTGATGACACAAGCAATCCAGCATCGCCCTCTGACATGGTTTTGCTGTTGGGGAATATGTCGAATGTTGATGTCTATGCTCAAGCTTTGCGCGACGCTGGCTTTGAGTGTCTGGTTGCTGGAGGTTCCACCTTCTCGGATTCCTTGGAAGTTCAATTGGTTGCCTCGATGGTGCGTTTGTTTTCGAGTTGCACCGATAATGAGGCGCTCTATACGGTGCTCTCTTCGCCCTTGTTTGCTTTGGGCGATGACGCCCTGCTTTATTTGGCTACAGGCACCAGCCGTCAGGGTCATAGATTTCGCAGGGCTCTATCCGATGGATTTGCGGCTTGGAAGGACGAAAAGGGGCTTACTGGTCTTACCGCTGAGCAGGAGGACCAAATAGACTTCGCTCATATCTGCCTCAATGCGGCATTCGATTCGATCCGTCGCTTCGGCATGGCGGCGGGGGTTCGTACCTTGCTGCGTTCGAGTGGTTGGCTTATTCGCCTTGATAGCGAGCAGGCTCAGGGCCAGGCTATTGTGGGCAACCTCGGCAAGGCGCTGCGAATGCTGGAAGACGTCGAAAAATTGGGATTGGGTCTTGCCCGTACAGCAGATCGTTTCGAGAGCGACTTAGCAACGTTGAAGCTTACCCCTGGAACACTTTCTGCTAGCAGCTCTAATTTTGTGCGTATAATGACGGTTCATGCGAGCAAGGGCCTTGAATTTCCTCATGTTGCCTTGGCTGATCTGCGTCTTTCGGGAAAGGCTGAAAGTTTAGTTGCCGAAAACATTGCGGCTTCAACCTATGTTGCGCTTGATTCGCCAATGCTGCGTCCCGTTCGTAAAACCATTCAGGGTCTTCATGAGTTTATTGAGCAGGGCGACGAGCCGAGTGCCGATATCATGCAGGCATCGACCTATCAGGATTTGATGCTTTCCTTGAAAGGCTATGTTGCCACACAGGAGCTGTCCGAGGCTCGCCGCTTGCTGTACGTTGCCTTGACTCGTGCCAGCAAGTCGCTGTTCATTGGCGTGGCGCATTCGGGCAATAAAAGCTTTTCGTATGAGGGCAAGGGTATCCTTGATGATTTACATGAGGCACTTCAGTGGGAAGCTTCGGCAACCGCCCCGATACAGAAGCTCAACTACGGCGGAAGCGCGCCTATGGGTTTTGAGCTCACGGTGCTTGATACCCCCGCCGAACAGCAAGAACGTGTCGTAGAAGAGAAAAAACCCTTTACCATTCCAGCGGCTCCCTTGCCTCCTGCTCCTTATTGTCAGCCGTATCACGCTTCTTGCGAAGAGGTGTTTTCGTACTCATCGATTGGCGATGCTGCCCATCAGGCCCCAGGGCCCGAAGAGGAAACGGAGTCGTCCTTGTTCGATGTCGACCGAGGCTTCTTCGAGGAAAACGCCACTGCGCTGGGCACGGCATTTCACCGTTTGGCGCAACGCGCTATTGCGCAGTTCGACGGGTCTGCGCTCAAGCGTCCTGCGAATGAAGCCGTTGCCGCTCAGGTTCGTGCCCAGGGATTAACCCCCTCGCAAGAGGCGCGGCTGAGTGCTGCGCTCGATAGGTGGTTTGCAAGCGATGTCGCTCGCTCCTTGGTGGCCAAGGGCGCTCCCCAGGCTGAAGTGCCGTTCATGGTGTGCCTAGGTGTGGCTTCGAACGCGGTGTATCTGGAAGGTGAAATCGATGCGGTTTCGTTTGATGGGGACGGTTCGGCCTTCTTGGTTGACTACAAGACGGGAGGTTCGCCCGATGAATCTGCTGCGCGGGTGTTCGGCAAGCATCTCCTTCAGGCTCAATGCTACGCGTTGGCACTTATGGCTCAGGGAAGCCCACGCGTTACGGCAACGTTTGTACGCGTAGAGCAGGAAAGTATCGTAGACGCGTCTCAGCCGCAAACGGTGGAATATGCCTTTACGGAAGAGGACAGGGAAGTGCTGGAACAGGCTGTTCTTTCCGCCTATGCGCAAAGCCTTTCTGCGTGATCGGTATGGGGTTTGGCGCACTGGGAGCGGTTCTCTCGGCGCCCGTGTTAAGGTCAACTCATGGATACACTCTTTACAGACATAGAAAACACCAAGCGTGCGGCAAATGCCCCTTTGGCGGTGCGCATGCGGCCGCAAACGCTCGACGATCTTATCGGTCAAGAGGATGCGTTAGGCGAGGGAACGTGGCTGCGTAGTGCCATCGAAGCTGACACGCTTTCTTCTGTTATCTTGTACGGTCCTGCAGGAACGGGGAAAACGTCCATTGCCCACGTTATCGCCGAAACCACCCATGCCCATTTTGTTGAGGTTTCGGCTATCGGTGGTACGGTCGCCGATTTGCGTCGTGAAATTTCAGATGCTGACAAGCGTCTGATAAATCGGGGCATTCGCACCATTTTATTCGTCGATGAGATCCATCGCTTCAATCGCGCACAGCAAGATGCCTTGCTTCACGCGGTTGAAGACGGTGTGGTAGTTTTGATTGGGGCTACCACGGAAAACCCCTTTTTCGAAGTGAATTCGGCATTGATATCCCGATCGCGTATCGTTGAGCTTCATAGGCTCAGCGACGATGCCCTTTCGTCGATTTTGGACCACGCCCTGGAAAGCAGCCGAGGCTTGAAGGGCGATTACTCGCTCGACGAAGACGCTCGTAAGGCGCTGCTGCTTTTGGCGGGTGGCGATGCGCGCAGCTGCTTGAACACCCTATCGCTTGCCTCCGATTTGGCTCGCGCTCAAAAGGCAGAGACCATTACCGAGGAAATGGTACGTACGGCGGTCCCCCATCGCACTCTTCCTTACGATAAGAAACAGGATATGCACTATGACGTGATATCGGCATTCATCAAGTCGATGCGCGGATCAGACCCCGATGCAGCCTTGTACTGGCTTGCTCGGATGATCGATGGCGGGGAAGATCCGAAGTTCATTGCGCGCCGTATCTTTATTTCTGCATCCGAGGACATTGGCAATGCCGATCCGCAAGCGCTCTTGGTCGCCGAAGCATGCTTTAAGGCCGTTGAGGTTATTGGCATGCCCGAATGTCGCATCAATCTGGCTCAGGCGGCAGTGTACATGGCTCTAGCCCCAAAATCTTGCTCCGCGTATGCTGGCATCGGCAAAGCGTTGGACGAGGTGCGTAACGGCCCGCTTCGCCCCGTGCCCGATTACTTGCGCGATCGCCATCGTCCGGGGTCTGAAGAATACGGAGAGTATCTGTACCCCCATAGTTATGCCGAGGGCTATGTTAAGCAGCGGTATCTCCCCGAAGGCTTGGAGCGTGGGGTGTTTTTCACGCCTGGGGAACGAGGTTGGGAGAGGTATCGCGTTGACGCCCCTCTATCCGATAGAATGTAATCTGCACATGTGAGTTTTAAGTTCCTGACCAGAGGAGGAAAGATGGAAATCTTCGAATCGCTGATTCCTGTGGGAATCGTGCTGCTGTGCATCGCCGGCGTTGTTGCGCTGGGTGCCATGGCGTATCTTTTCATCACCCTTACGAAATCCATGAAGGAAACATTTGAAAAAGTTGATCCTTTGGTTGTGGAGGCTAAGGAAGCACTCGACACGGCAAAGCCTGCTCTTGAGCGTATCGATCCGTTGATGGAGCGCATTACCCTTACCGTTGATGCTGCAAATCTAGAGATCATGCGGGTGGATCAGATCTTGGAGGACGTGAACACCATCACGGGTAATGTCTCCAAGGCAACTGAGTCCCTCGACAATATCACATCGCTCCCTTTGGACGCGCTTTCCAACGTGACCAGCCGTCTTCGCAGCCGCATCGCTCCGCTGGGCGCTAAGGCGGAAGATTCTCGCGTTGGTGCTGTTGTGCAGGTGGTCGATCAGAAGCTCGACAGCGTCGAGACGTGTGTTTCTGGCGCTCAGGCTCGTGCCGATGTAAAGCGCGCCGAAGCCGCTGAAGCCGTTGCCGCTCGCGAAGAGGCACAGGCTCAGACAAACGAGATGTCTTCCAACTTGAAGGACGCTTTCTCTGTTCAGATTTCTCGCGATTCCGAATCCGCTCAAAACTAATAGGAGTGCTTAACCAGTTATGACGAACAGCGATACTCATCTCTCGGATAGCGAGTTTCGCAAAGAGGAATTGAAAACGGTAAAATCGCGTCGCCGCTTATACACGAGCACCTTCATTATCGTGATGTTCGTTCTTTTGTATTTGCTTGGGCGGGCGCTCAACATTTTGGCCACTCCCGTGGCCATTGTTGTCTGGACGACCATCATCGTTTTCTGTTTGAGGGGCCCAGTTAACTATCTGGAAAGTAAAGGCATTGGCCGCCTGTGGGGAACATGTGTGGCTTATATCCTTATGGGCGTGGTGGTAACGGCTCTCAGCTGGATGCTCTTTTCGCCAATGTTCGGCGTTGGTGAACAGTTCACTGCGTTGCTTCAAACCTTCTCTGACCAGATTTCTCAGGTGCGCAACGTCTGGAATGACGTCTATTCGCAGTACGCCTACATCCTTCAAGACGAGCGCATTTCCAATTGGATGAATGATGCTTTTTCGTCGGTGGGAACCTGGTTTTCTGGCATGGCCTCCGCCAGTGCAGAGGGTATGGTCTCGGTGGGCTCTGGTGTTGCCATTTCCGCCATGGTTATTGGCTTTTCCCTGGTGGTGGCATTTTGGGTTCTTATGGAACTGCCCGCATTGGGTGCTGAAATCAAACGCGTGTTCGGCCCCCGATTCCGGGAGGATCTAGACATCATCTATCTCACGGGCACCCGCGTTATGGGCGGCTATATCAAGGGTACGTTGGTCCAATGCATGCTTATCGGTGTGTGCTGCGGTATTGGTTTTGCCGTTATGGGCATCCCCAGCGCAGCGGCTTTGGGCGTTATCACCGGTCTGCTGAACATCATTCCTGTTGTGGGCCCGTGGCTGGGCGGCGGCATGGCTGCAATCGTGGGTGTTTTCTCAAGTCCGCTTATTGCTGTTATCGCGTTGGTCTACACCATTGCCGTGCAGCAATTCATCTACACCTTCATTTCGCCGAAGATCATGGGCAATTCGGTGGACATCCATCCTGCGCTAGTCATTATGGCCTTGATGGTGGGTTCTGCTTTAGGTTTTGCCGTTGGCGGCGTTGTTGGCAACATCGTGGGTATGCTTGCTTCGATCCCTGCGGTTGCTGCCATTAAATCGCTTTTCGTGTACTACTTCGAGAAGCGCACGGGTCGCGTTATCGTTTCGCCTGATGGCGTTATCTTCAAGGGGGAACCTTCGGGCGAAGAGGCGAATCCTGTTGCCGATGCCACTGGTGAGTTTTCTGCGACTCAGGTTACTTCGCGTGGGGCAAAGCACGGAAAATGATAGAATCTGCATTTGGCAAATTACTAAACGATGAACACTTCGAAGAGGAACAATATCGTATGAACTATATGACTACCGCCGAAATTCGCGAGAAGTACCTGGCGTTCTTCGAGGAAAAGGGCTGCAAGCGCATGCCTTCTTCTTCCCTGATCCCCGATGATCCATCACTGCTGCTTACCAGCGCTGGCATGGTTCAGTTCAAGCCCTACTTCCTTCATCAGAAGGAGCTTGATAGCCGCTACATTGGCGCTACCACCGCTCAGAAGTGCGTACGCACCAACGACATCGACAATATCGGTGATGCTCGCCACCTAAGCTTCTTTGAAATGCTGGGCAACTTTAGTTTTGGTAAGTACTTCAAAAACGAAATGTGTGCTTGGGCATACGAATTCTCTACCGAGGTATTGGGGCTTCCTGCTGAAAAGCTCTACTTTACCGTTTTCGAAAACGACGACGAGACCATTGAAATCTGGAAGAGCCTTGGTGTTCCAGAGGATCATATTTCCAAGCTGGGTGAAGAAGATAACTTCTGGCGCGCTGGTCCTACCGGCCCCTGCGGTCCCTGCTCTGAAATCTATTTCGATCAGGGTCCCGACGTAGGGTGTGGCAGCCCCGACTGCAAGCCTGGCTGCGACTGTGATCGCTACCTTGAGTTCTGGAACTGTGTGTTCACCCAGTACGATGGACAAGAGGACGGCACCCTTGCTCCGCTCCAGACGAAGAACATCGATACCGGCATGGGCCTTGAGCGTATTGCTGCAATCATGCAGGGTGTAACCAATAACTACGACACTGATATCCTTCGTAGCTTGGTTGGCGTTGGTGAAGAGCTTTCTGGCAAGGAGTACCGCCAGGAAATGGAAACCGATGTGTGTCTTCGCATCATCGCTGATCACAGCCGCTCAATCACGTTTATGATCGCCGATGGCATTCTTCCTTCCAATGAGGGTCGCGGTTATGTTCTGCGCCGTTTGCTTCGTCGCGCGGTTATGAAGGGCCATTCTCTGGGTATTGAAGGCGCTTTCCTTACCAACTACGTTAACAAGATCATTGAGCTTATGGGCAGCGTGTATCCCGAACTTGTCGAGAACGAAGAGCTTATCAAGCGCGTTGTTCTTTCCGAGGAAGAGCGCTTTGGTGCAACGCTTCGTCAGGGTCAGGCATATCTCGACGATGCCCTTTCCGAAATGGAAGGCACTGTGCTTTCCGGTTCTATCGCCTTTGTCCTGCATGACACCTACGGTTTTCCCATCGAGGTAACTACGGAAATCTGTGAAGAGCGTGGCTATTCCATTGACGAAGAAGAATTTGCTCGTTGCATGGAAGAGCAGCGTAATCGTGCTCGTGCCGCAAATGTTAAGGATGCCGAAGCTGCATGGAGCACCTATGGTGGCGTTCACGCCGATCTCTTGAAGGAGCTTGGCACAACCGAATTTGTTGGCTACGAACGTCTTTCTGCCGATGCTGAGGTTTGCGCGATTATCCGCAATGGTGAGCGCGTTGACTCTCTTTCTGCTGGTGAACAGGGTGAAGTTGTGCTTAACGTTACTCCGTTCTACGCTGAAATGGGCGGCGAAGTTGGCGATACGGGCACCATCACCGCTGATGGTGTGGAGCTTCAGGTAACCGATACCAAAGCACCTGAAAAGGGCTTGGTATGTCATGTTGCCACCGTTGCCTCTGGGGTGCTTACGGTTGGCATGGCCGTTTCCGCGCAGGTTGACGTTAAGCGTCGTGCTTGCATTGCACGCAACCACACGTGTACTCATATTCTGCATGCTGCCCTTCGTCAGGTTCTTGGTGCTCACGTCAAGCAGGCTGGTAGCTATGTTGGCCCTGATCGTCTTCGCTTCGACTTCACTCACTTCGAGTCGGTTACGCCTGAGCAGCTGAAGCAGGTCGAAGAACTCGCCAACAGCGTTATCATGTCCGCTACCGCAACGAACATCTTCGAAACCTCGCTTGCCAAGGCTCGCGAAGAGGGTGTTACCGCTCTGTTCGGCGAAAAGTATGGCGATGTAGTTCGCGTTGTTAAGGTGGGCGATTTCTCCAGCGAGTTGTGCGGTGGTTGCCATGTTGCCAACACTGCTGAAATTGGATTGGTGAAGATCGTCTCTGAAAGCAGCGTCGGTGCAAACCTTCGTCGTATCGAGGCTTTTACTTCCTACGATGCTTTGACTTATCTCAATGGCTTTGAGCATCAGATGAAGGAGCTCTCCGCTACTTTGCGTGTGCCCACATCCGATGTCCAGGCCCGCGTTGAGGCCAATATCAAGCAGCTGCGCGATCTTAATGCCAAACGCAAGGCTAATAAGGCTGCTGCTGCAACGGGTGAGCTCCCTGAAGCTCTCGACCAGTTCACCGTTGGTTCCGACTACCCGGTATTTATCTACCGCAAGGACGGCATCGATGCTGGCGGTATGCGTAATTCCTGGGATATCGTACGCTCTCGCCTTCCTGAAGCCGGCGCTTGTGTGTTGGCTTCCGACAATCAGGGCACACCTATTTTGCTTGCTGCAGGTACTGACGAAGCAGTTGAAAAGGGCTTCAATGCTGGTGCGGTAATCAAACAGATTTCCCGCGAGATCAAGGGCGGCGGTGGCGGTAAGCCCACCATGGCGCAAGCTGGCGGCAAGGATGTTTCTGGCATCGATGCTGCGCTTGATGCCGCACGCAAGCTGTTCGCATAAAACAGGTAACGGAAGGGAGGAACGCACACATGAGAATCATGGCTCTTGATATCGGCAAGGTTCGCTGCGGTATTGCCATTAGTGACCCTCAAGAAAAAATTGCCACCCCTCTGTGCGTTCTTCCCACCGAAGAAGTGCGTGCCAACGCACCAAGTTTTCGCCGCTTGTGCGAAGATTGGGAACCGGAACTGATAGTGTCTGGCTTGCCTCTTACTATGGGTGGCGCAAAGGGCCCGCAAGCGCAGTCTATTCGTGAGGTTGCCCAGCAAGTTGCCTCCAAGCTTGGTCTTCCATTGGAGTTTTCCGATGAAAGGCTCAGTTCTTCAGAGGCAAAGCGCTCTTTGCGCGAGCAAGGCTTTTCTGAAAAGGAAATGCGCGGTAAGGTTGATATGATCGCTGCGTCGTTGTTTCTCCAGTCGTGGCTCGACAAGCGCATGGCTGGTTCTTTGAAAGGTGAGGCAAATGAGTCCTAGGAAGGTTACGTATTCCCGCAAGTCCACACATGCGGCTCGTGCTGCTCATGCGAGGGGCGAAAAGGAATTCCGTACATACGACACTTCGGCGATTCGCCCGAAGAAGTCGAAAGCTCCGCTCATAGCCTTAATCGCCGCCGTAGCAGTCGTGGTTGTCATCATCGTGGCGCTCTTCGTGAACACCAGTTGCGCGGAAGCCGCAAATGATCACTTGGCTCCCGATGGACAGCAGGTCACAGTACAGATTGCCGAAGGTTCTACATTGCCCGTTATCGCAGACAACCTCTACGATGCGGGCCTTGTCATTCGTAAGGGCGAATTCACCGCTGTCGCGAATGCCAAGGGCGCTGCCTCTTCACTCAAACCAGGCGTCTATTCCTTCGAAGGCGGCATGAGCAACGAAGAATTGGTGGACGCGCTCGTTGCCGGTCCCACTGCCAACATAACTAATTTGGTGGTTCCCGAAGGAGCTACGCTCGATTCAATAGCTGCCGCGGTGGAAAAAGCCTATAACGGTTCTATCACCGCCGACCAATTCAAAACCGCAGCCTCGGACGCTTCCAAGTACGCAAAGGAATACACGTTCTTAACCGATGCTGGCAAGAACTCGGTCGAAGGGTTCCTGTTCCCTAAAACGTACGAGCTGATTGTTAACGCATCTGCTGAAGACGTGGTGCGTCAGATGCTCGATCAATATCGCTCTGAGGTGGCGTCTCTCGATTTTTCGTATCCGCGTAGCAAGGATATGTCTAACTATGACGCATTGATTCTTGCCTCCATCGTGGAAAAGGAAGCCACTAACGACACGCGCACCAAGGTAGCCGCCGTTTTCTACAATCGCTTGGGCAATTCCGGCGATCCGTCGTATGGCATGTTGGGCAGCGATGCAACCACGGCTTATGAGGTGGGGGACAATCTCGATACGTACGACTGGTCAACTAAGAGTCCGTACAACACCCGTGTAACCAAGGGCTTGCCCCCCACGCCGATTTGCAGCCCGAGCATCGATTCGCTGCACGCGGTTCTTTCTCCTGAACGCAACTTCGGTGACTATTATTTCTTCTCGTTTTGGACCAACGATCAAGGTGGGGTCGATTACTTCTTCGATAAAACCTACGAAGAGCACCAGAAGACCATCGCCGATCATTCGTAGGCTTTATTGAGGTAGCGATGTCTCTTATCCAACCTGATCGCTATTTTTCGCGAACGAGTGCCATCAATGTTGAATGGGACATTATCGGCAAGGGCTTTACGCACGTGCTGCTCGATATCGATAACACCATTCTTTCTCGCGCCGACCATCAGGTACCTGCTGATGTGTATCGGTGGCTGGTGCGTGTTCGTGCTGCTGGTGTGAAGATGTGCTTTCTCTCGAATAATTTTCACGGTAACGTATTCGACCTTGCTCGCGAGCTCGATCTTCCTATCGTGGCCAAGGCCCTCAAGCCTCTTCCGCACGGATTCGTCATGGCGCGCAATAAAATTGGGGGCACACGGAAAAACACTTTGATGATTGGTGATCAGCTTTCAACCGATGTTATAGGGGCGCATCTTGCCGGCATGAAAGCATATCTGGTATGTCCGTTGGTGGAGGAAGATCTAAAGCATACGATGTTCGTTCGCTCTATTGAGCGTGCCTTCATTTCCGATAAAGAGCCAGAGGGGGCAAGCGCATGCGAAACCTTACATTCCTAGCGTCGCCTGCCATAGCGCCTGTTGCTGCTTCGTTTCGTCGCTCCTTTATGGAAAAGACCGCTTCATGGAGTGTGGCAATCGAAGAGTGCCACACGCGTAGTGAAGTTGCGGCCCTGCTTTCGGCAAAGAGGAGCCATGCGTTTGTGGTCTCCGCCCAATTTCGTCAGGCGGTATTCGAGGCTGGTAAGGTTCAGGGTGCATCGGCACGTTTGGCGCAAGGTGCCGATATTCTCTATCGTGGCGGGAAGAACACTCTTGCCCTTAGCCAATATGCTCGTGTTGCTATTGATGAAATGGAGCGGCTCTTCCTTCCCTTGTACGGTGCGAAGGCTGTTGTTCTGGGATCGGGCAGTTCGGCTCTTGACGTGGTGTACGAATGCGCGCGTGCAGGTGTGAGTGAGATTACCTTGCTGGGGGCGGAAAAAGAACGCACACGTAACAACCTGCTTGCCTTCTTGGAGGCGTTTGGCAAGGAACGTACCCAGATCATCGATACTGAGCAGAAGCGCGTTGGTCACCTTTCCGCAACCCGTGCCTACGACAACGCCTCGTTCCTGTTTGGAACCGTTGCGGCAGCTTCTCGTATTGCTGCGGCGGATCTTGTTTTCTGCACCGAGGATTTTAGTCATGCCGGTATTGCTTTTGAGCCCAGTCATATCGTGTGCGACCTTTGTGGCGAAAGCGCTTGCTATAGCGATGCGGCAATTGCTGCAGGCTGTGATTTTTTGGCAACGTCATCGGTGATGACGGCGTGGGGCGCGGAATGCGCAGAGCTGCTCGTAGAATTCGGTCGTGCTGAGCTGTAACACGTTCGAAACCTAAAGTACTTTATTTCGATGGAGCAACAGTGGTTTTGCTAAAATCGTGATTGATTTATCTAACATCGAATAAGGAATGCAGCATGGAATACATAACAGCAGGTGAAAGCCATGGCCCTGTTCTTACAGCTATAGTTTCGGGCGTTCCTGCAGGGTTGGCTATCTCTGAAAAGGCAATTAACTCCGATCTTGCCCGCAGGCAGAGTGGTTATGGCCGCGGCGGCAGGCAGGCAATCGAAAAGGATAAGGTGTCGGTTACCTCTGGTGTTCGTTTTGGCCACACCATTGGGTCGCCGGTGACGCTGTCTGTTGCGAACCGCGATTGGTCGAACTGGACCGAGCGCATGTCCGTGTTCGGCGAGCCTCCTCAAGATCTGGTTCGTGAGGTAACTCCTCGTCCTGGACACGCTGATTTGTTGGGTGTTTTGAAGAACGACATGGACGATTGCCGTAACATCCTGGAGCGTTCCAGCGCCCGTGAAACCACCATGCGTGTTGCCGCTGCTGGCATCGCGCGTGAATTCCTGGCCGAGCTTGGTGTTGAAATCTATTCCTATGTAGTGTCTATTGGCGATGAGATCATGGAGGAAGAAGACCCCATGGCCGCTGCCACCACCTACACCCCGCTCGACATCGAGATGAGTGAGGTTCGTTGTCCCAGCTCCGAAGCTTCTGAACGCATGATGGATGCTATCGACAAGGCCAAGGACGCGGGAGACACCCTGGGCGGTGTGTTCCGAGTCGTGGTAACCGGTCTTCTTCCTGCAGTTGGTGGGTATGAAACGCCAACCGATCGTCTAACGTCAAAGCTCGGTGGCGCATTGTTCTCCATTCCTGCCATCAAGGGTGTCGAATTCGGCATCGGCTTTGAGACCACGCGTCGCCCGGGTAGCCAGGTGCACGACGAGATCCTTCTCGACGAAGCGGAAGGGTTTGTGCGCGCATCCAACAATGCAGGTGGCCTGGAAGGCGGAATGACCACGGGTATGCCGTTGGTGATTACCGTGGGGATGAAACCCATCGCCACGCTTACTACGCCGCTTAACACCGTTAACCTCGATACGCTTGAAGTGGCCGAAGCATCGAAGGAACGTAGCGATACTTGTGCCGTTCCAGCTGCTGCCGTTGTTGCGGAATCCGAGGTGGCAATGGTGCTTGCCGATGCCTACCTTAGGAAGTTCGGCTGCGACAATATGACCGATATCAAGCAGAACATCGCTTCGTACAAAGAGCGTATCAAAACGATGTCCCGTTAAAACGCCACGAATCACGAGGAGCTTATTTCATGACCGCAAATCACCCTACGCATGCAGGCAAGTTCTACCTCACCAAGCCGGTGTTCTTTATCGGCTTCATGGGAGCAGGTAAGACCAGTATTTCTCAGCAGATCGCGGTAACGTGCGGCGTTGCATCTATTGATGCTGATGAATATCTTGAGTTTCGCGAAGACCGAATCGTTGCCGACATCTTTGCCGAAGACGGCGAAGAGGCATTTCGCGATATCGAAACTGATGTTTTGCGTGACCTGGTAAAGCGTTCTCCGCGTCTTATTGGTTGCGGTGGCGGTGTTGTTACCAAGCGTCCCGTTAACGCTCAAATCATGAAAGAGGCGGGTTATGTGGTGTATTTGAAGGTTTCCGCTGACGGAGCCGCTGCCCGTATCCCCAACACCGATTCCCGTCCTATGTTCAAGAACCTCGAAACTGCCCGTAAAACCATCGTCGAGCGAGAGCCTCAGTATGAAGCTGCTGCCGATGTTTCAGTGGACACCGAAGGCCGCACTATTCGCGATGTTGCAGACGAGGTAGTTGAGCTTCTGCTTGATGCCGGTGTGTTGGTGAAGAGGGATTAGTGCATGGCGCGCATTGTTGTGGAAATCCCTGGTGAACGTGCCTATGATGTGATTGTTTCGGCGGGACAGATCGATCGGCTTGGTGCTGAGATGCGTGCCTTCGATGCCAATCAGAAAGCACTTATCATCACTGATACAGAAGTGGCTGAGCGCTACCTTGATCCCGCTAAAGCGTCCCTGAAGCAGGTTGGTTATCAGGTTTCTGTTATCACGGTGCCGGCGGGGGAGTCGGCGAAATCGGTTGAATGCGCTTCCGAGATTTGGCATGCCATGGTTGAATGCGGTTTGAATCGCGATTCTGTCGTAGTTGCTTTGGGTGGCGGCGTTGTGGGCGATTTGGCTGGTTTTACCGGTTCTACGTTCATGCGCGGTCTGCGCATTGTTCAGGTTCCCACCACCTTGCTTTCTATGGTCGATTCTTCTGTTGGAGGAAAGACGGCAATCAACCTTGAGTCGGGTAAGAACTTGGTGGGCACCTTTTGTCAACCGTCGCTGGTTTGTGCTGATGTCGCCGCGCTTGCCACGCTTCCCGAAAGGGAATGGGCTTGTGGGTGCGGTGAAATAGCCAAGTCGGCCGTTATTGATTCGGAGAACTTTTTCTTTTGGCTGTACAGTCATACCGACCAACTGGCTGCCCGTGAACCGGAAGCGGTCAAGGAGGCGGTGCAGCGTTGTATCGTGTTCAAAGCGTCGGTGGTAGCGCGCGACCAAGAAGAAACCAAAGGGGTGCGCGAGTGTCTTAATTATGGGCACACCCTTGCCCATGCCATTGAGACAGAGGCGGGCTATGGTGTGTACTCCCATGGTCATGCTGTTGCGCAGGGCATGCGCTTCGCCTCCCGATTGGCAGTAGCGCATCTAGGGGCATCGATGGAATTCGTACAGACCCAGGATGCTTTGCTCGATGCCCTTGGCTTGCCTGAGCTTCGGCTGAAGGCTGAACCTGAACGCCTCCTTCATCTTATGAAGGGCGACAAGAAGGTGCGCTCTGGCAAGCTTCGCTTTGTGCTTCCTCGTGCTTGTGGCGAATGGGAAGTGTGCGAACTCGAAGATGAGTTTGTGCTGGAATACCTTCAAGCTTGGCAGCGAAGTCTCTCGTAGGTTATTGGCAGGGCCTTGGGCCCTGTTCCTTTTTATTGCTCCCATGCATTTCGGACTAATGTTACAAAGGAGAACGAAATGGCACATAATCCCAAACGTCTTTCCCGTCTTCGCGCCGTAATGGGTGAACAGGGGATAGATGTGCTTTACGTCCGTGAGCTTTCGAACATTTCGTGGGCTACGGGCTTTGAGCGTGTTTTCGATGACGAACCAGCCCATGCCCTTGTTGTCTCTGCTCGTAACTGTGTGTTGCACACGGATTCCCGCTACTTTGACGCAATGAAGTCCGCTGCTGCCGATACCGATATTGAAGTCGATAATAGCCGTATGGCTCATAGTGCCGTACTTGCCCAGGTGTCAGATTGTATCGATGGCGATATCGTTCGTGTTGGCATTGAGGATTCTATGCCTTTGGCGGAATATCGCGCCTTGCAGCGAACGTTTGAGGGCAGGGCAATCGATTTGGTGGAACTCTCGGGCTTTGTAGAAGAGCTTCGTCAGGTTAAAGACGAATCCGAGATAACGGCAATGCGAAAAGCGCAAAGCATCACAGATGCGGCTTTCGCCAACATTATCGCGTTCATGAAGCCTGGTATGACCGAGCGTGAGGTTCAGTTGCAGTTGGATCGCTACATGTACGAAGGGGGAGCTGAAGGACTGGCGTTTGGCACCATTGTGGCGACGGGCGCTCATGCCGCATCTCCTCATGCGATTCCTGGCGAAACGAAATTGGCATTTGGCGATGCTGTGGTGATGGATTTCGGTGCTCGCTATGCGGGATATTGTTCGGACATGACTCGTACGGTGTTCGTGGGGGAGCCGAGTGATGAAGTTCGTCGTGCCTATGGGGCCATTCGTCGTGCCAACGAGGAATGCGAGGCTATGCTGCGCGCTGGGCTTTCTGGCGCCGACGTCCATCAACACGCTGAAGCGGTTCTAGAAGAAGAGGGCTTCGGCGGCGCCATGGGCCATTCTCTTGGTCACAGCGTAGGAATCGATATACACGAAGCGCCCAATCTTTCGCCCAGAAATCCGAAAGCGCTTTGCGCGGGCAATGTTGTTACGGTGGAACCAGGGATTTACCTAACGGGCAAATTCGGTATGCGTCTAGAGGACTATGGCGTAGTCCGCGACACTTCGTATGAGGTGTTTACGCAAAGTACCCATGAGATGATTATTATCTCGTAGCATTCTGGGTATAATGTTTAGGTTATTTTTGCAATGGTTCATTTTTGAAGGAGCATAACGTGGCAATCTCTACCGCCGATTTTCGTAATGGCATGTGCATCGAGTACAACAACAAGCTCTGCACGATCGTTGAATTCCAGCATGTTAAGCCTGGCAAGGGCGGTGCATTCGTTCGCACCAAGCTCCGCGACATCAAAACCGGTCGCGTAGTTGACTACACCTTCAACGCTGGTACCAAGTTCGACTCCGTTCGTCTTGAAACCAAGAAGATGCAGTTCCTCTACAGCGATGGCACTGATTTCAACTTCATGGATATGTCTTCCTTCGAGCAGCTCTCTATTCCTGCTGAAACCGTAGGTTCTGCAGCAAACTGGCTGAAGGAAAACGACGAGGCAACCCTCATGTACGCTGGCGACGAACTCATCAGCATCGAGCCTCCTATGTTCGTTGAGCTTGAGGTTACCGAAACCGAGCCTGGCTTCAAGGGCGACACTGCTACCAACACCACCAAGCCTGCAACGCTCGAAACCGGCGTAACCATTCAGGTTCCCACCTTTGTCGAGATCGGCGACGTTCTTCAGATCGACAGCCGTGACGGCCGCTTTGTTAAGCGCGTCTAGTTCTATGTGTCTTAACTGAAAACTCTACTGGCAACGGGGCGCTACGGCGCCTCGTGCTTTATACTTAATTTTCGTTTTAACGTGCGTATAGTGCGCGCAACGCGTTTCGAAGAGGAGGTGCGAAACACTTGGGAAAGCTTCAGATCATGGACACCACCATTCGCGACGGCCAGCAGAGCCTCTGGGCAACTCGTATGCCTATCGGCGATATGCTCCCGATCTTACCTAAGATGGATCGCGTAGGTTATTGGGCTATCGAGGCTTGGGGCGGTGCTACGTTCGACACTTGCCTGCGCTTCCTCGACGAAAACCCTTGGGATCGCTTGCGCTCTATCAAGTCGAAGACCCCCAACACGCGTCTTTCCATGCTGTCCCGTGGACAGAACCTGGTGGGTTACAAGCACTATTCCAAGGATGTCGTTAACCGCTTCATCGCTGCTGCTCATCGCAATGGCATTGACGTGTTCCGCGTGTTCGACGCGCTGAACGATATTCGCAACGTGGTAGATAACGCCGAGGCCATTAAGGCATGCGGCGGTCACTTCGAAGGCGCTATTTCCTACACGCTTTCCCCAGTTCATACACTCGACAGCTTCCTTGAATATGGTCAGCAGCTTAAGGATCTTGGCGCTGATTCCATTGCCATCAAGGATATGGCGGGCATGCTTACCCCGTATCGCACCGAGCGCATCGTTAAGGCATTCAATGCCGAAATCGGTTTGCCAATTCATGTTCATTGCCACTATGTTGGCGGTATGGCTCCTGCCAACTACCTGAAAGCCGCTGAAGCTGGTGCCGCTATTGTCGATACTGCTTCTGCGCCTTTGGCATTTGGCAATTCCCAGCCTGCGGTCGAAATGCTCGTCGCTGCTATGCAGGAAAGCCGTTACGACACTGGGCTTGATCTGGGTCTGCTGTTTGAGATTTCCGAGTACTGGGAAGAGGTTCGCAAGCGCGGTCATTACAAGCGTGGCGTTTCTTCTCTTACCCACATGAAGGTCTACTCGCATCAGGTCCCCGGCGGCATGATGTCGAACCTTATGTCGCAGCTGGAAATCCAGAATGCAATCGATCGTCTCGACGACGTTATGGAAGAAATTCCTCGCGTTCGTGCCGAGGTTGGCTATCCGCCGCTGGTAACGCCTCTTTCCCAGATCGTAGGCACGCAGGCCGTGTTCAACGTTCTGACGGGTAAGCGCTGGAGCGTTGTTTCCAAGGAAATGAAAGATTACATCTGCGGTTACTACGGAAAGGCTCCTGGCCCCATGAGCCCAGAGGTGGTAAACCGTGTTGTGGGCGAATCCGACATCATGCTTGATCCTGATGTTGCTCCTGGTTCGCTGGTAACTACCACGTTCGCCGAGCTTGAAGAAGAAATCGGCGATCTGGCAAAAACTGAAGAAGACGTTTTGATGTACGCGCTTTTCCCGAATGAGGCTCGTACGTATTTGAGCAAGCACCGTACATCTGAAAAGGTCGATTTCCTTCTTGAAGAGGAATCGAGCAACACCAAGGAGGACGATTACGTGGATATCAATCAGATTCGAGAGCTCGTTCGCGTTGCCGAGGAAAGCGGCGTTGGCGAAATCGTAGTCGAGGAAGAGGGCGCTCGTATCGCTGTCCGCATGCCCGGCGCTGTTGCGGCCGCTCCTGC
>FR884631.1:34412-37031 GCA_000436075.1 Eggerthella sp. CAG:209
AGCCGCTTCTCATCCTGCAAATTGGTATTGCGTAACCTCTCCGATGGTGGGCACGTTCTATGCTGCTCCCGCTCCTGGCGAACCTGCTTTTGTTCAGGTTGGCGACGAGGTTGCTGCAAACCAGACGCTGTGCATCGTTGAAGCCATGAAACTCATGAACGAAATCGGCGCCGAGGAAATGGGTACGGTACGCGAGGTGTGTGTCGAGGATGCAACTCCGGTAGAGTTCGGCACCCCGCTCTTCTACATTGAGCCCCACACGAGTCATGATGCCGTTGGTCCGGAGAGTGCATAAATGTTTGACAAAGTCCTAATTGCCAACCGCGGAGAGGTCGCCCTGCGCATCATGCGCGCCTGCAAGGAGATGGGCATCAAAACCGTGGCGGTGTATTCAACGGAGGATGCCGATACGTATCCTGTTCGCTATGCGGATGAAAAGGTATGCATCGGTCCTGCTCCTGCTAATAAAAGCTACCTGGTAATGCCTTCCATTATCGCTGCGGCGGTGAACACTGGTTGCCAGGCTATCCACCCCGGCTACGGCTTTTTGGCTGAAAACTCCGATTTCGCTCGTGCCTGCGCCGACAACGATTTGGTGTTCATTGGCCCTTCGCCCGAGTGCATTGATGCTATGGGTAACAAGGCTGCCGCCCGTGACACCATGAAGGCCTGCGGTGTTCCTACGGTGCCAGGTTCTGACGGCGTTATCGAAACGGTCGAAGAAGCCCGTAAGTTCGCTGAAGAAGTGGGCTATCCGGTACTCATCAAGGCATCTGCTGGCGGCGGCGGTAAGGGCATGCGCGAAGTGCACGACCCTGCTGATCTGGAATCCCAGTTCATGGCCGCGAAAAACGAGGCTCTTGCAGCATTTGGCAACGGCGACGTTTACCTGGAAAAGCTTGTTCTCCGTCCGCGTCACGTCGAGGTGCAGATCCTTGCTGACAAGCATGGTAATCGTATTTCCTTGTGCGAACGCGACTGCTCGCTGCAGCGTCGCCATCAGAAGTTGCTCGAGGAAGCTCCTTCGCCAGCCCTGACTGAGGAAATCCGTCGTGCTATGGGCGTTGCTGCTGTTAAAGCAGTGCGTGCAACGGGTTACGAGAATGCGGGTACCATCGAATTCTTGCTCGATACGGACGGCAAGTTCTACTTCATGGAAATGAACACTCGTGTTCAGGTGGAGCACCCGGTTTCGGAGCAGATTACGGGCACCGACATCATTAAGGAACAGCTGCGCATTGCTTCAGGTGAGCCTATCTCCTGTATTGAACGAGCACCCTTTACGCCCTTTGGCCATGCTATGGAGTTCCGCATCAACGCTGAGGATCCTGAGCATGATTTCCGTCCGTGCCCTGGCAACATCACGCGCTTCGAGGTTCCCGGTGGTCCTGGTGTTCGTGTGGAAACCTACATCAAGCAAGGCGACCGCATTTCTCCGTATTATGATTCCATGGTTGCCAAATTGATCGTATGGGGCATTGACCGCGATGAGTGCATCGCTCGAGGCAAACGTGCCCTGAGTGAGTTCTGCATCGAGGGCATCAAAACCACGATCCCCTTCCATCTGGAGGTTCTTGAAAAGGAAGCCTTCGTTGAAGGAAGGGTGTATACCGATTTCATCGAAACCGAAATGGGGGATGAATAACATGCCAGATATCAATACCGAAAGCATGGCAATCGCGCCAGGCGTTGTGGAAACGATTGTTATCCTCGCTGTTCGCGATGTTGCTGGCGTGGCATCGGTTGGTGCTGCACCTTCCGGGATCCGTTCCCTTCTTTCGTTCAAGCAGTCCGTGCAGGGCGTGTCCGTCAACGTCTCTCATGACAACACGGTTGACGTTGCGGTTTCCCTTCGTGTCCAGCCGGGTCGCTCTTTAAACGAAATTGCCGATAATGTTCGCAAGTCTGTCGCTGATGCTGTTCTTTCGCAGGTTGGCCTTACGGTGTCACGTGTGGATATCCGCGTTGACGGCATCGTATTCCAGGATTAGTGGTGCTTGTGTCTAAAGCTTTTTCTCAGCACGAAGAACGCACTCTTGCTCGTAAGCATGCGCTGCAGCTTATGTATCAGGGTGAGATTCTGGAAAAGACTCCGCGTGAGCTTATCGACAATGGCCAGCTTGTTCCTGAAACGCAGGGTTTGGGCGAGTATGCTCTGATGCTTCTTGACGGTGCCAAGGAAAACCTTGAAGCAATCGATGAGCTTATTGAATCTGCGAGCGACAACTGGACGCTCGACCGCATGCCTGTAGTTGACCGTTCGTTGCTTCGCCTTACCACGTATGAAATGCGCTACGTTGACGATGTGCCTGTTTCGGTATCCATCAACGAAGCCGTTAACCTGGCTAAAGAGTTTGGCGGCGACGATTCCCCGAGGTTCATTAACGGAATCTTGGGTCGTATCGCTACCCAGCTTGAAAGCGAGTAGGCATAATGGAATCACAGGCTCCTCAAACGTTCGAGGACATTAAGGCACGCCTTGACGAAATCGTGGCGGCTGTCAGCGATGAGGAGCTTCCTCTTGATGAGGCTTTGAGCCTGTACGAAGAGGCGGTGGGCATCGGTCTTACCGCTTCTCGCATCGTCGAAGAGGGGATTGCTGCTAAGGAAGCCGAATCC
>FR884631.1:37062-57102 GCA_000436075.1 Eggerthella sp. CAG:209
AAGCCTCGTCGGATTCGGGTACTTCGTCCTCGGACGAATAGGAGGAGGTGCCGTATGGCCCGCATACTTGACTCCATCGATTCTCCAGACAAGTTGAAGCTCCTCACTGATGAGGAGCTTTCCATATTGGCGCAGGAAATTCGCGAGGAGATCATTAACGTCACTTCCAAGACGGGCGGTCATGTCGCATCGAGCCTTGGGGCGGTTGAAATCATATTGGCGGTTCATTCGCTTATTGATTCGCCTCATGATCGTTTCCTGTTCGATGTTGGGCATCAGTCGTATGCCCATATGCTCATCACAGGGCGCCTAAATGAATTTCCCACGCTTCGCCAATACAAGGGGTTGTCGGGCTTTCCGAAGCCCCACAGCAACCCTCATGATGTTCATCCTTCCGGTCATGCTTCCGACTCGCTTTCCGTAGCGTGCGGATTGGCGCGTGCACGCGATTTACGTGGTGACAGTCAAAAGATCGTGGCTCTTATTGGCGATGCTTCGCTTGCTGGTGGTATGGCATTCGAGGCGCTCAACGATATCGGCCAAGCACAGACACCGCTCGTTATCATCTTGAACGACAACGAAATGAGTATTGCACGCAATGTTGGCGCAATGGCAATGCACCTGGGTGCATTGCGCGTTACGAGCAATTACCGTAAAAACCGTGACAACATGCAGGATTTTATGGAGAACTCTCTTGGTCCTGCAGGCAAGGCCATGGTGAAACTGGGTAAAACGGCAAAAGAATCGTTGAAGCAGTTTGTCGTGCCTGACACCATGCTTTTCGAGCAATTGGGAATTGTATGCACGCCGCCTGTTGATGGCCATGACATCCCCGCACTGAAGTGGACTATCGGTCATGCGCTGGAATCTGATGTTCCTGTTTTGGTACATGTGGTTACCAAAAAGGGTGCGGGCTATGGGCCAGCTGAGGCCGATCCGTCCCGATTCCACGGCACGGGACCCTATGATATTGCTACTGGTGCCGCACTGAAGGCTGCCCCTAGGGCCCTTACTTATACGCAAGCATTTACCAAAGCATTCGAGAAAGAAGCACAGCTGGATAGTTCCATCTGCGCTATTTCTGCCGCCATGGTTGACGGAACGGGATTACGCTCCTTTGCGAATTCCCATCCTGATAGGTGCTTCGATGTTGGAATAGCTGAAGGCCATGCGGTGGGCATGGCAAGCGGTTTGGCGCTAGGTGGCCGTAAGCCGGTAGTAGCTTTGTATTCCACCTTTTTCCAGCGCGCTATTGATCAGGCCATTATTAACGTGGCGCTTGAAAAGCTCAATGTTGTGTTTGCCCTCGATCGTGCGGGTTTGGTGGGCGACGATGGCCCCACGCATCACGGCATGTTCGATATGGCGTTTTTACGGTGCGTGCCAAATATGAGAATCTTGGCACCTTCAAACGAAGCCGAGCTTGCCCATGCATTGCATACCGCTCTGAGGCTTGATGGGCCTGTTGCCCTGCGCTATCCCCGTGGTGAAGCAGCGGGTGTTCCTATGCCAGACGATGCTCTTATGATGAAGCCTGGTAAGTCGCGTGAAGTTCGTGAAGGCACTCAAGCTGCAATTCTGGCGTTTGGTCGTATGGTCAACTATGCCGTTGAAGCCGCTGAGATTCTTTCGAAGCAAGGCCTTTCGGTGCGTGTTGTTGATATGCGTTGGGTAAAACCCCTCGATTTTGAGGCCATTGCGGCAGCTGCAGAAACCGGGGTTGTGGTAACGGTTGAAGATGGCGTACGCATTGGCGGAGCTGGCGAAGGCGTAGCAGAGGCTATAGCGCTTATGGGGTCTACCTCTAAAGTTGAAGTTTTGGGTTTGCCCGATAGCTTTGTTGCTCAGGGCAAAGTTGATCAGCTATTTGCCGATTTAGGTATCGATGCCAAAGGTATTGCTCATACCGTTGCGAATCTGCTTGGTGAATAGGCTGTCGTATACAGGTATTAGCCGCTAGTAATGCGAGGGCCTCTTGGCCCTCNNNGGGCCTCTTGGCCCTCGCATGTTCTTTGGAGTGGAAGTGAATAACGAACAGGACATCAATGCTTGGTTGAGTGGTGCTTCGCAAAAAGTCGTTGAAACTACTTCGCGGCTTATGGGGGCAGTGGAAGAACTTCGTAAAACGGAAACTATCTATCCTGCCCAAGATAAAATCTTGAATGCATTGGTTTTTACGGCTCCTGAAGATGTACGGGTGGTTATTCTAGGGCAAGACCCCTATCATGGTCCCAACCAGGCAATGGGGCTTTCGTTTTCGGTTCCAAAAGACGAAAAACTACCGCCGAGCCTGCGTAACATCTATAAGGAAATGGTTTCTGATCTTGGGTGTTCCATGCCCGAAAGCGGGGATTTGACTTCTTGGGCTGGGCAAGGTGTTCTTCTGTTGAACACGACGCTTACCGTACGTGAGCATGCTGCAAATTCGCATGCAAAACTGGGGTGGCAGGTGCTAACAAATCATGTAATTGAGCGGTGCTTTATGTTGCCGCAACCTATTGTGTTTTTGGCATGGGGCAGACATGCGGTAGCGCTTGTTGAAAATGCGCGCACGAAGGCCGCCGGCCATGAATCTGCTGCCTTGGATAACAAATATATCCTTCGGTCGACCCATCCTTCGCCTCTTTCTGCAAATAAACAGGCCGGTGAACTGCGCGCATTCATGGGGTCGCGGCCCTTTTCCAACGCGAATACTCTCCTTGCGCGTTATGGCGAGAATCCGATTATGTGGCAAAGTGTTTGCTGATGGGAAGTATTGCAAAGCCCTTTAACCGCGTCTTCTTTTTGCTGTGTGTTCTTATAACCGGCTCGTTAGCTGGCGCCTTTGTTTGGTTGTTCTTTTTCCTCATGGATGAGGGCATTTCCTTTTTGTGGCAGACACTGCCTGGTTGGATAGGATCCGTCACTGCAGAACCGCTTCCTGTTCTGTCCCAAGGTCCATTTGGATTCGTGCCCTTCCCCTTGATTGTCTGTGTGCTAGGCGGGTTGGTAATCGGGCTGTACGCCAAACATACAGGAGTTGAGCCTGAAGATCTCAATAGCGTAATGGCAAAGGTAAAGCAAGATGGTCGCTACGATTACAGCCATATCGGCAAGCTCTCATTAGCTGCTCTGCTGCCGTTGCTGTTTGGGGGAAGTATAGGGCCCGAAGCTGGCTTTACGGGAGTCATCGCAGGGCTTTGCACTTGGGTGGGAGACAGGATGCGTAAGTTCGGCGCTGACTTCAGGGCTCTTACCGTTGCCGGCACCCAGGCGGCGCTTGCTGCGTTGTTTACTGCACCGCTTTATGGTTTTGTGGCTCCGCTTTCCGGGACGGCTGATGGTGCACGCGGAGAAGAGGACATCGCTCTTCCAAAAGCCCAGAAGGCCGTCGTGTATCTGTGCGCTATTGCGGGAGCTTTGAGTGCATTTTTGATTTTGGGCCAGCTGTTCGGTGAAAACTCTGGTTTACTGAGATTCGATGCGGTAGAAGTTGGCTCGTACGAACTGATGCTGTTGTTGCCGTTGGCTTTGGCGGGTATGGTCTGCGGTTGGGTATTTCATGCCGCTAATAAGGGCACTATGTGCCTTTCGCATGCAATGGGGAATCGTCCTGTGGCGAAAGCGGTGCTTGCTGGTGTGATTTTGGCTATATGCGGTATGGCATTGCCGTACACCATGTTTGCCGGTGAATCGCAGGCGCATCGCTTGATGGAGGGGTATTCGGCTCTTCCTGCAGCTGTCCTTATAACTACTGGTTTTGTGAAATGCGCTCTTACGCCAACGTGCTTGAATCTGGGTTGGCGAGGCGGCCATTTTTTTCCTGTGATCTTCTCTGGCGTTAGCTTAGGCTATGGTTTCGCCTTGCTTACGGGGGCAGCTCCTGCGTTTTGTGTGGCTGCTTGCACATCAGCGTTGATGGGAGCGGTAATGCGTCAGCCTATCATGGCAGCGCTGCTGCTGATGCTGTGTTTCCCCTTGAAAGGCGTTGTTGTGATGCTTGTGGCGGCGGTGATTGGGGCGGCTATTCCGCTCCCTAGAGTGTTTCGCCCGAACACACAGACGGATAGGACGTAGCGCGATGCCCCCTTCGGGTTTCTGTCAAAATTGCCACCCATGGTACTTCCTTGTGTGGGCAAATCAAAATATGCATGATTGACGCTTGCGTCACTGAAGCAATCTGCTGCTTAGCGGTGCTCATGGTCCCGTAAAACGATACGCCCCCCGATTTCGTTCCAAGCGCTTTCCGTTTCTCGGTGTTCAGAAAACAGGAGTGCTTGTAGAGGAAATTGGGGGCGTTATTGTTGGTAGTTGTGATGTTTCTAGGCAGAGAGCTTGCACTCTTCTTGTTCGATGAGTTCGCGTGCGTGTTCGATGGCGTCATCGATGTTGACGCGGAAGTGCTCTTCGCCTACCAGGTCAACAAAGCCAGCGCGACGCATGGTCTTCATGGGCTGTTCGTTCGCGTGGCTGAAGATCAGTTTTACGCCATTTTCGGTGCAGTAGTCGTAGAGGTTTTCAAGGGCATTCATTCCGGATGCGTCAAGTGATGGAACGCCGCGCATGCGGATGATCAGGTACTTGGTGAACGACTTTACCGAAATATCGGTAATGCGGTCGGTCATGCCAAAGAACATGGGGCCGTTGATTTCGTACACGCGTACGCTCTTGGGCAATTCACGCAGATGCGTAACCTCGGAATTGGCATCGCAATAGTACTTCCAGCCCTTAACCTCGGTTTCTTCGCTGACCATCTTCATGAACAGTACGATGGTGATAACCATGCCAATGCCGATTGCGGTAACCAGGTCGAATGCGATGGTTAGGGTGAATGTGAGCAAAAGGGTTGCTACGGCACCCTTCGATGCAGTTTTGCAGAGGTGCGCGAAGTTGCGCCAGCCCGACATGTTGTAGGCAACCTGCAGCAGGATTGCTGCGATGGTGGGCATGGGGATCAATGCTGCATAGGGCATGAGGAATACCAGCATAAGCAGCAGAACAACAGCATGAACCATGCCTGAGATGGGGGTACGCCCGCCATTGTCAACGTTGGCGGCGGTTCGCGCAATGGCTCCTGTGGCGGGTATGCCGCCAAACAGGATAGAGCCGATATTGCCCACGCCCTGCGCAACAAGTTCCATGTTGCAGCGGTGATGTGAGCTGATCATACTGTCGGCAACGACGCAGGAAAGCAGCGATTCGATGGCTGCCAGCATGGCGATGGTAAAGCCGTTGGCAAGCTCTTCGCGGAAGAGCTCGGTGCTGAGTTGGGGAATGTGCAGCTCGGGAAGGGCGCTACTGATGGTGTAGAGATCGCCAATGGTGTTTACATTCATGCCCAACAGGTTCACCATGCCGATGCCTACGAATATTGCTATGAGCGAGCTGGGGATCTTCCTGTTGAATTTAGGCCACAGGAACAGCACCACCAGGCAAGCTAGGCCTACCAGCACCGATTCAGTGTTGACGGTGGCGATGTTCTGTACAACCGCTTGAATCTTGTCGGTGGTTTCTACGGTAGGGGTGCCTGCAGGGTAGGTAAGCCCCAGCAGGTCTTTGATTTGACCAATAACGATAGTCACTGCAATGCCGGCGGTGAAGCCCGTGGTAATGGTGTAGGGGACAAAGCGGATAAGCGCTCCAAGCTTAAATACGCCCATAAGGATGAGAACGACGCCCGCAATAATGGTGGCGGCAAATAGGCCATCGAGGCCATCAGTTGCCACGATGCCGGCAACGATGGTAGCAAAGGCTGCAGTGGGACCCGAGATCTGAACGCGGCTTCCTCCCAGGAAGGCGATAAGGAAACCCGCAACGATGGCGGTGTATAGGCCAGCTTCGGGTCCGACGCCCGAAGCGATGGCAAGTGCGATGGAAAGCGGCAGGGCTACAACGGCAACCACGATGCCCGACACGATGTCTTTAGGAAGCTGCTTCTTGAGTTCTTCTTTGCTGCTGTGTTTGATAACGCTGAATAGAATCGGTTTGATCTTATCGTGCTGCATGGCGGGGTTTTCGTACTCCTGACTATCGTGTTCTAACTTGCCCGTAAAAGAAACGTTCCACTCGAAGAGTGGAACGCACGTGCTTTCGCGTTGCGCGATTAATGCGAAAGCGCTTTATTCTATCGCGCTCGTTTGCTTTTCTTTGATTCAGCATAGGAAAATCAAGTGAACGCGTTCGTGACCTGGTTGAACGGTTTTCCATTGTCGATTTTTATGGAACGACGAAAAGATGCAATGAAATTCTGGCCTTAATGGTGCGGCAACTTGGTTATTAATTGACGTAAGGCAACGATGGGGTTTGCTCGTTGTTTGTCGAGTGTTGGGCGGAAGGGCAAAATCCGCCGAACGCGAAAACGAGGGAAAGAACCACAAGCTCGCGCGTAGGGCACGGTGCTTGGGGGCGCAAAGGGGATTGCAATGAGGGGAATTCAACCGCAGCGCAACGTCATTTTGGCGGCAGGCACGCTTGCCGCAATGGGCACAAGCTGTATCTACATGTGGAGCATTTTCAATAAGCCGCTCATGGCCACCTATGGGTTTAGCGCCTCAGAGGTTTCTATGGCGTATTCCCTGTTTTTGCTGACTACCTGCTTTTCCAGCATGCTGGCAGGTTGGTTGCAGCAACGCATCCAGCCTCGGTATATCGTGGTGTGCTCGGGCGTTTTGTTCGGGATGGGCTGGTTTCTTTCCGGGTTTGCGAGCAATTTGGTAATGCTCTATCTCTTCTTCGGCGGATTTGCGGGCGCGGGCAACGGCCTTCTATACAACACCATTGTTGCCGTTGTAATGAAGTGGTTCCCCGATAAACGCGGTTTTGCCAATGGTATATGCATTGGTGCAATTGGCCTGGGGCCGGTGTTTTTTGCTCCTTTGGGCAACTTCCTTATCGAATCATTCAGCGTTCAGATGGCATTCCATATTGTGGGAGTTATCTGGTTGGTGATTTACCTTACCGTGTCATGGTTGCTGCTGGTTCCCCCAGCAGGGTGGCAGCCTAGCGTCCGCACGGAAAATAAAGAAGAGTCAACCGAGGAAAAGCCGTGCCGGGAGCTGAATCTTTCCGCAAGGCAGATGTTTCGGCAGCCGCTGTATTACGTATTGTTCCTGGTGATGATGGTTGCTTCCACTAGTGGTCTTATGATTACCGCTCACGCCTCAAATATCGGCCAGGAACTTGCTGGCCTTACGGCATCGGAGGGTGCTGTGATGGTTGCCGCCCTTGCTCTGGGCAGTTGCTTGGGTCGCTTTGGCTTCGGGGCTTTGTCTGACAGCATTGGTCGCTATAAAGCGTTGGCTCTTTCCCTTGCGGCTAACGCGGTAGTGATGTTGTTCTGTATTCACGCTGCTACCACATTCGTAACCTTCCTTGTTGCTGTTGCTGCGGTTGGCGCGTGTTTTGGCGGTACTATGAGCATCGTTCCCGCCATTGTTGGTGATGCCTTTGGATCGGTGAACTTTGGGCAGAACTATTCATTTGTATACCCTGGGTACACGGTGGCTTCGTTTATTGGGCCTATGGCAGCGGCATCGGCCTTCGAGGCGCTGGGTAGCTATGCTCCAGCCTTCACTATTGCCGGTGTGCTGGCATTGGTGGGCGTTGCGCTGGTGGTTGTTTGCTCTAGGCTGCAGAAACGTTTGATTGAGCGCTAAGTTGTATTCTTTGCATTTACATAAGAAAGGCGGCCCGAAGGCCGCCTGCAAATACGCTATTTGAAGGAAACGTTGCCAAACTCAGATAGCTTCAAGTTCGGGTTATGTTCGATGCCGTAATGTAAGTTCCATTCGCTGGTAAACAGCAACAACTTTTCGCCGCGCATGTTTTCTACGCGATAGGTGTCATGGGTAAGGTTTAGCTTGGGAACATCAACTTCTTCGGGATTTGCTACCCAACGGATAATTGAGTAGGGCAGTCCTTGCCTTCGTACCTCGACGTTGTATTCGTTTTTCAAGCGCTGTTCCAATACTTCGAACTGAAGAACGCCTACAGCGCCTACGATAACGCTCTCCATGCCAGCGCCAAGCTCGCGGAAAATTTGGATGGCGCCTTCTTGAGCAAGCTGTTCCATGCCCTTTACGAATTGCTTGCGCTTGAGGGTGTTTACCTGTGAAACCTTAGCGAAGATTTCAGGTGCGAACATAGGAATGGCGGGGAACTGCACCTTGTTCTTTGCAGCGCATACCGTGTCGCCGATAGTGAAGATGCCCGGATCGAACAAGCCAACGATATCGCCTGCGTAAGCTTCATCGACAATGGCGCGGTCATCAGCCATGAGCGAAGTGCCGGTAGCGAGCTTCAGCTTTTTCTTCCCCTGCATATGGTAAGCTTCCATGCCTCGCTCGAACTTGCCCGAGCAGATGCGCACGAAAGCAATGCGGTCACGATGGTTCTTGTCCATGTTCGCTTGGATTTTGAACACGAAGCCCGAGAAGGATTCCGACATAGGATCTACCAGCGTATCGGTAAGGCAGTCGTTGTAGGCGCGCGGTGTGGGTGCCAGTTCCAGGAATCCTTTCAGGAAGGGCTCCACACCGAAGTTGGTAAGGGCCGAACCGAAGAATACCGGCGAAAGCTTGCCGTTGCGTACGGCTTCCAGGTCGAGTTCATCGCCTGCGCCGTCGAGAAGCTCGATATCGTCCATCAGGTTGTTGTGGTTGTCTTCGCCGATAAGGTTGTCAAGCGCCGAATCGCCCAGTTCGGCTTCAATTTCCTGAACCTTCTTCGAAGAATTGCCGCGCCCTTCTCCATCGAAGGCGATGACGTGGCGTGTGCGACGGTCGAACACGCCACGGAAGTTGCGACCGCAGCCGATGGGCCAGTTCATGGGGTACGTGCCGATTCCCAGCACCGTTTCGATTTCTTCCATAAGCTCAAATGGATCGCGGGCTTCGCGGTCAAGCTTGTTCACGAAAGTGAAGATGGGAATATGGCGCAAGGTACAAACTTTGAAGAGCTTTTTGGTCTGGGCTTCTACGCCCTTTGCAGCGTCGATTACCATAACGGCGGCATCTGCGGCCATAAGAGTGCGATAGGTATCTTCGGAAAAGTCTTGGTGTCCGGGGGTGTCCAAGATGTTTACGCAGCAGCCGTTGTAGTTAAACTGCAGAACCGAAGAGGTTACGGAAATACCGCGTTCCTTTTCGATATCCATCCAGTCGGAAACGGCGTGCTTGGAGCTGCTTTTCCCCTTAACTGAACCAGCGGTTTGGATGCTGCCGGTGTATAAGAGCAGCTTTTCCGTGAGGGTTGTTTTGCCAGCGTCAGGATGGGAGATGATGGCAAAAGTGCGCCTTGAGGCGATTTCTTCTTGCATGCTTGACATGTGGTTCCTTCTGTTTGGTATGGAAAACCCTTTTAGTAGGGATATGGTTGCGATCTTTTAGATTAATGCAAGATGCCGTCTGCTCGCACGAAGAACTGTTGTTTTATATAGCCTTTACGGATTCTTGTCGCTGCTGTTTTCCAGAAGGCTTCGTTTGTCGTCGCCGAAGCTCCCTGCTTCGTTTTTTTTGAACGGGAAACCCATTGAACATCTAGAAATCATTCCGCGATCTAGGGGTTCAAGGCGGATATTTTGCGGTACCTTTTAGAGGGTTTACAACCTCATCGATTGTTGACGGGAAGAAAGCGTAACTATGGGTATGGTTCTCACTGAAGGCGAAATTAGCACTTTTCAGGAATGCGTTCGCCGTGATTTGCTCACGTATGTCAGCTATCCCTCTTTTAAGGGGGCTACTCGATGCTTTGCATATCCCCAGTTCTTGGTAGAAGACGAGACGCTTACGCTCCTTGAGGACAGTGCCTTCCCCGACAATGGCTGCCTTCCCATGGTTACGAGTCGTACCACTCCCCACGAGCTGCTTGGTATGTTTGGCAACGTTGTTGTTATGAGGGTGAACGACGAGCATCCTGGCCGTAATCGCAATTACCCAGAGAGTGAAGCATCTCGCTTCAATAGCATTATCGATCCTTACTTTGCTAAGGGCGCATCGTCGGTTGAGTTCATGCCCCTTTCTCGGCATTCCCTTTCTGGTTCATTGGTGCAGGTGCTTGATATTCAAGAAATCATTGATTTAACTCATGCGCAGGCGCAGCCGGTACATGTCCGCTCGGTTGCGTCTCTTCCTCAAACCAAGCTCGTCGTGGTTTCTCAGGGCAAGTTGGGCGCACGCAAGTACTACGGACCCTTTGAGGCAACCTGTGTTGAAGGTGCTACCGTTCAGCTGCAGGCAAGCAATTCTTATGATTTACGTATCGGCGTTTTCGATGAGAGCGAATTCGATTTTTCCATTGATCTTGTTGACGATCTGGGCAACATGGTTGCTCAATATATCAGCGCAGAAGAGCTTGATGCCCACGTAGCCGCTTCCGACAACATCTTTGATTGGATTACCGACAAAGACCTTCTCGATGCCCTGGGCAGGATTTCTCGTTCGGGCGAAACGCCCTTAACGAAGGGTCAAATGCGCGCTTTGAAAAGCGAGATTGCTTCCTGCCTCGATGAAGATGCGAAAATCGCCCTGATCCCCGAGCGCCGTGAGCGTATGCTGGGCCTACTTGGCACCTACGAAAGCTGGTCGACGCTTCCTGAATCGGTGAGGGATTCCGCCATTGAGAATGCCGACCCTCAGCAGTTGGCTGAATACGTGCTCTCTAATGAGCATTTCAGATCGTTCTATGACAAGGTTCTTGAAAGCGATCAGGTGCGTCAACGTGTTGAAAAAGAAAAGGCACAATATGCCGCGGAAGCCGCGGAGGCTCAGGCTGCTGCAAAACAGGCTCAGGAATCGCTGAGCCACGTGCAAGATGAGCTCAAGCGATTTGACGATGAACTCGATCTGCGTCGTAAGCGTTTCGAAGAAGAGATGTCGTCGCATGTCAAGATTGCCCAGGAGGAGCGAGACAAACTAGTTGAAGAGGTCCATGCCCTTAAAGAGCAAAAAGACAGCTTGGAATGTGGCAAGGAATCAGTGCAGCGTCAAATTGGTGAACTGGTGTCTTCTTTTTCAAATGAAGAAGTCTTGATGGGTCGGGTCCTTGAGAGCGCGGCATTGAAGCAGGTTGTCTCTGCGGTAGGCGGATTGTCGGGGTCTAAACATGTGAGTGCCGATGAGGGATACCTTTCTGCTACTTCTTCCGTTGCGCCACGGCTTTCAGAGGAAGATGGGTCTGATCCTGGGGCTTTGCTCTCGAAACTTGATGACCTCATCGGCTCATCGTATGGCCGCGATATTGCCAAAAACGATCTTGCCAATGTGCTCATCTGCCTTACTCAGGGCTACATTACAGCTCTTGCTGGTTTGCCTGGTACGGGCAAAACGTCTCTTGTGAATATTCTCGCTGAGGTTCTTGGCTTGAAAAATGCCGCCTCGAAGCGCTTTGTCGAGGTGCCAGTTGAAAAAGGCTGGACATCCTACAAGGATTTCATCGGCTATTACAACCCCTTTAGCGAGTCGCTCGAAAAGTCCAATCCCGTTGCATTCGATGCGCTTTCACTTCTGAATGCCGAATGCGAGCAGGGGGTTGCGGATGGTGATGCGGCGCCGTATTTATTCCTGCTTGACGAGGCCAACCTCAGTTCCATCGAACACTATTGGTCGCCGTTTTTGCGCGCCTGCGATTCCTTCCGTGATGGTTCGTTTGAGATTTCTTTGGGCGGGAACCACTCCTTCAAAGTGCCGAGTTACTTGCGCTTTATCGCGACGGTAAACTTCGATCATACAACCGAGGAGTTGTCGCCTCGGTTCTTGGACCGCAGCTGGGTGGTTACCCTCGATCCGCAAGCTCTAGACCTGGATGACCTTGGCAATCCCTTGCCTCCCTTTAACCATAAGGACGCGAGCGCCTATTCGTATCAGGCTCTTCAGGCGGCTTTCGGTCCAAGGAGCAATGCCTTGCTGAGCGTTGAGCTTGAAGCGAAGCTGAAGGAAGTGGTCGAGCTATGTGCTCGCCATCGCTACCCTGTAAGTCCGCGCAGCCAGAAAATGATGCTTTCATATGCCTGTACAGCGGCGAGCGTTATGGATTGCTCGTCTGCGCAAACCCAATATGCTCCTGTTGATTACGCCATTGCACAAAAAGTGCTTCCGGTTCTTTCGGGAACCGAAGAGCGCTTAGGAGCTCTGCTCGAGGAGCTTTCCTTGGTAAGTAATCTTCCGTTGACTAAGGCTCGCGTCGATCACATGCTTGAGGCTGGCGAAGACAGTGGCTATTACCAGTACTTTGCGTAAAGGCCCCTACAATTGGGTGTTGCGTTTGGTGGATGCATCAAACGGCGACCGCGTTGATTTTCCCCTGCTCGAAAACTATGCGCCTGTTTCCTTGGATCTTGCTGCAGAAGGTATTGTCCACGAATCGCATGGGTATCGTGCTCTATTGGCAACCGATGCTCCTCTTGGCTCGCCTGAAGAGGGGAGCATCTTATGGTCGGTCAATGGAGAGGAACCTATAGCTCTTTGCGCCCGCGTGGTTCCTAATCATGTTGAAGAAGTCCATAACTCCCAACTGCATCTTTACCAGCTGCTTTCCGAAAAGGGGGATGAGTGGTTTCCTTTTTCTATGACCTACGGCTTTGCATCGATTTCCCTTCAGGTGGGCATACCCGGGGAAGGTCTGCGGGTCCTTTCAACGAAGGATATCGCTTGCGCCTGCGACAGGGATGATCAAGAGGCTTCCGTACTGGGCATGGTTGATGCCCTGATATCGGGAAGCGATGACGAAGCGATTCGGTGGATGTTCGGTGAGGGCCAAGCTCGAGAAAACAGGTATGCCTTGGTGGAGTCGGGCACGGTTTCCGATACCTCCGAATCGCTTTCCTCATTTCTTGCTCTTTGCGAAAGGGTGGTTCGCGGATATGAGGCAAATCTTAATTATTTCTGTACCCATGCTCATTGTCGCACCGTGAAGACAAATGTCATGGTTTCACCTCTTCAAATGCGCCGTTTGGGGCGTGAGGAATTGCTTTGGTTGGCGGGCAACCCTGATGTGCTTCATGCGACCGACACGAAAACGCCCTTACGCATTAATGGTAGGTATGTTGTCCCCGCTCATATGCGCACTGAGCGGCCCAAGAAGACATTCGACACCAAGGAAAACCGAGCGCTATTGTCCTATGCCGAAGAGGTTGCTGCAGCGCTTGGCCGCATCATTGAGGGAGCACAGGATGATATTGCCCATATCGAGGCCATGATTGGTCGCTTGGAGGGGCTTGATGATGGCGAGGGTCTGATCCCGGCGCTCTTGATGTTGAGGACTTGTTTTGAACGAGAGCAACCTCTTTTGCGCAAGGCCATTGCCCTCCGTAAAAGAATGCGCAGCATAGCCAAGGCGCTTGATCGTGCGCTGCCCGATGTGTGTTGCATTCGCTATCGTCTGCCGAAGCGAACCAAGATATTCCAGGAAATCCCTGCTTACGCCGAAATCCATGCTCTCATGCGTGCATGGGATGCATTTGGAGAATTTCAAATGCAGCGTGATGGCATGGTTCTGCACACCTGGAAGATGGACAAGCTCTACGAATACTATGTGCTCTACGAGTTGCTATCCGTTTTGCGTGGTAGAGGGTTTTCGCCTAACGGATCATTGGATGCTAGCCCTATTGAGCAGGCGCACTATAGCCTTGACTCGCGCTATTTTCAAAATGAAACCCAGGTCGCAACGGTCTTTCGCCTGGTTCGTGGCGACGAGCGAATCACGTTGTATTACCAGCCGGTTATCTATGGCGACGAGCGCGAGGAGCATGGAATTTCGCTGCATCGAACCACGTTGACCTCTGCAGGTTTCGATTCTTATTGGACGCCTGATTACCTCATAGTCCACGAATCATGCGAAGGCACAAGGACGCTCGTGCTCGACGCCAAGTTCCGCAAGGTGTCAGCGGTGAAGTTCGATGGCTCGGAAAACGATGCCAAGAGTTGTATGTTGGAGTGCTTACGCAAATACAAACTGGAAACATGTGGCGTCAAGGGTGCTTCGGTGGATGCCCTGTGGTTGCTGTGCGGTAGGACGCAATCGTACTATTTAGAGAGTTTGCAGCAGTCATCGTGGGCTCTGAAGCAGCGTTTCACGCCTGACGGCATTGCTGCGGTAGCTCCCGGGGCAAATGCGTTGTCTGAGTTCCTCGATGTTGTGAGAATCGGTATCGAATAGGACTGGCTCGGCAAACCTATTCTGAATAGTGCTCTTTTATGTATCCGACGAGCTCTTCTTTGTAGCGTCATTGTATGCGAAAGGAAGTGCGTCCGCTGACGCACTTCCTTTACGGCAAAAGCCCCGTTTCGCTTGGTGCCTGTTTCGGCCTTGGCTGCTGCCAGGGTGGACATTATGCGCAAGGCGGGGCTCGTCTGTCTATTCAGGGAGGTTGTCCTTCCATGCTTTTAGGTCGCTGGCGGGAATTGTCATAATGCGCACCATTTCGGAAGCCTTATGGAATACTTCGTCTTTCAACCCGTCGTCGTAGAGAACGGTGTGCACGATAATGGCCTTTGCGAGTTCGAGCGTGTTTGCCGACTCGTTTATTTCCCAGAAATCCTTGATGAAATCAACGCTCTCAAGCAGCCCTTCCCAACATTCATCGCTCATGCTGCTCCAAGAGTGGAAATCGTCCCTTTCGCAGCGGTGGGCCTCATCAACCATGACGATGGCGGGGTTTTTGATCCTTCGCATACCTTCAAGCGTTTTGTCGTTGTTTTGCGGAAAGGGCTTTCCGTATGCGTATGAATCGAACTCTTCTTTGGTGGGTAACAGCTGTCGTAAGGGTTCAACGAGTTCGATCAAAAAGCTTGCGTTGTCCAGATAGATATCTGATCCTTTGAACTCCTTTAAGCGCTCGGTGCGAAACCTTGTTTGCCGATCTTCGAGGGATTGAGATTCTGCATGTTCGAGAAGCTGATCAAGAGTGCATTTGTTCTGGCTCGGATTCATTGGTGCCTCCTTACGCGGCGAAGAAATCGGTGTTTATGGTGGGGTCGGCATCGGTTGGGCACTCGTTGGCCAGAGTCGCTTCCTCTTCAAAACGGAGCTTGAATTGGCCATCTTGGCTTATTTGATGTTTGCATTCGCAAATAGCCTGAAGAAAGGGGTACTCGGGGTGTTCCTCGAGACGGTAGGCGTTGTCGCGGACGCCGCGTTTGCCTCGTTCGAAATACCACCAGGAATCAGCGGGCGTTTCGAGCAGGGCGAACGCTGGTTTGTTGGCCCTGAGGCTGAAGTAGCGGGCGGTTGCTTCGTCTTGGACCGCTAGAAGCAGGTGTCGGTCGCAGTTTCCTATGATGGAGTTTGCCGCCGCCATGCCATAGCGTGCTTCTAGCTGGCTCACCGTTTGACAGATTATCGTTGCACTGATTTCGCGGCTGCGTATAACCGCCAGCATATCATCGATATGTGGAATGTTCAGGTTTGCGAAATCGTCCAGGATGAAGCGCACGGGAATGGGAAGCCTGTGCTCGGTGTAGTCGCGATCGGCGCTGCTGCAAAGGCGGGTAAAAGCCTGTTCGATGAAGAGGCTGGTAAGTCCCTCGAGGCTGTGATCTATGTCGTCGATGGTTACGAACAGGGCGCGCTTCTCTCGTCCAAACGAGCTGAAGTCGATGCGGTTGGGGTTGGCGTAAGAATTGAGCGCTCCCTCGAATCCGAACGGCAATAGATTTGCAGCGATAATGCCCAGGATGCTTGAGTGCATCTTTTCGGCGCCGCAGGTGGCTTTTGACCGGTTATAGAGAGATGCAGCATAACTATCGGGGTTATGCATTGCCAGATCGTTAAAGAGGTGCTGGATTTTGCCGCTGCCACTTTCGAATAGCTTGATAACCGAAGCCATGGTCCACTCGCGTTCGGGCAATGCCTCGAACACATAGGCGATATAGCTCGATAGATAATTAGCTGCGGCAAGTCCCCAGAAGGGATCGGACTGCTGCGCTTCTTTCGGGCAAATGGCGCTTGCAATGGCGATGATGTCTTGCTGGTTTGGTTTGCCGTTTTCGATGCGGACCTGATGCAAGGGATCGTATCCGCAGGTGCCACCCATGGTGGTGAAGTCAAGCTGATCTACTTTGTAGCCTTGCAGGGCGAGGTAAGCTCCCATTTCGTTATAAAGGATCCCTTTCGTGTCTAGCACAATATAGGACCCTTGGCACTGCATCAGATTGGGTTTGAGGTGATTGCGGGTTTTACCGCTGCCAGAGCAACCCAGCACAAGGATGTTGTTGTTCATTCCTGTTTGCCAACTGTCGGTATTGGCGGCGATGTGTTTGGTGAGGACGATGTTTCCCTGATAGGCTGCTCGGTCGTTAGCTGCTGAAGTGATGTTCGATTTCATGTGCTCTCCTTAGCGTTGCGTGCTGGTTGCGGTATGGGACCGCGAACCTAATATGCTTATCCTTTTAAAGACTCGTGATGATGCGATCTGCCATGCCATTGGCTATGGCTTCTTCTGCTTCGAAATAGGTGTCTTTCGCTGTTAGCTCGAAGACCTCTTCGAGGTTCATTCCCGTGTGCTGGGAGATAACCTGTGCGGTAATGTCGCGGATTCTCATCAGGTCATCGGCGCGAGCTTTTACGGACAGTGCGCTGCCACCGATTCCGCCGCCAATAAGCGGATCGTGGATCATCACGCGGCTGTGGGGCAGCATTTCGCGTTGGTCTCCCGCGATGAATAGCAATGCTGCCATGCTTGCTGCCATTCCGAGGCATACCGTGTGAATCGGGCAGCTGACGGCCTGCATTACGTCATACAGCGCAAGGCCGGATTGAACTTCTCCGCCGGGGCTGTTGATGTAGAGGGTGATAGGCAATTGCTGGTCTTCTTTCTGAAGATGCAGAAGGCAGCGAATAGCGGTTGAAACCGAGCCGGCGTCAATTGCGCCAGTGATTTCTATTTCGCGAGAAGCGAGCATTTCGTCTCGTATGTCGTATAGACGCAGGCCATCCGAGGTTTCCTGCATTACGAGTGGGGAATAGGTTGATGTTTGGTCCATGATTTAGTCCTTTCTTTTGGGCATGGCTGAGCCATGCATAGGTGGGTGGTATGCGGTTTTCAAGCTGCTGCAAACTCGCCGGAAAGGAATAGTGGCGTGAAGCTTTGGTTTTGGACGTGCCAAACTAAAGCCACGGCATCGGTGGATGCATCAAGGTACGCCGAGACAAGCTCGGGATAGGACCGAGCTAGGCCTGAACAGCCAAAGCGAAAAAAAGATGCACGTATCCCTTGGCGGGCTGCATATCTTCTTTCTTATTCAGTTGTAGTGAAGTATGTAAGTCGCTGAAAAATGCTCCGATAATCACGGAGGGGCCGACTTGCCACTCTTTGAATGCGACTAAAAAATGGGCGTTAGCCCTCGGGTGCAAAGCAAGTGTAACACATGCTGGATGCGTAATGTGGGAAATGCGTGGTACACCGTAAAAAAAGAAATATGGTATAGCGCCCCAGCAGCCCTTCCGCTTCTGTATCCGGATTGCGTTTTAGGGCGAAGGAAAATCTTGTTGCATTGAGACTATTTGGCTAGGCTTTGCCTGGCGAAGTCGATGCGATTAGGGTTGCTGTACGAATCTAATGCGCCCTTGAAGCCGAAATGCAAAAGGCGTGTAGCGATGATACTGGCAGTACGGTCTACTCTCGATACTTTTTCATGGTAAGAGCCGGCATGCCGAAGTGCTTTGCTGTGCTAGAGCTCTTGTTTTCACACGCTAAGGGGCATTCGATAAAATGGAAGCGCTTGAATGAACCAAAGGAGGAACGCCGTGGCCTTTTTGCCGGTTACGCGTAAAGAAATGGAAGAGCGCGGATGGGACCAGTGCGATTTTGTGTACGTCTGTGGCGATGCTTACGTGGACCATTCTTCTTTCGGTATGGCTATCATCACCCGATTGCTTGAGGCAAATGGCTACAAAGTGGGCATTATTGCGCAGCCTGATTGGCATGACCCCGCCGGCATCGATGTGTTCGGCGAGCCCCGCTTAGCGTTTCTGGTAAGTGCGGGAAACATGGATTCGATGGTGTGCCACTATACGGTTGCAAAAAAACACCGCAATCGCGATTTTTATTCCCCTGGTGGGCAGATGGGCTTGCGCCCCGATCACGCGTCGGTGGTTTATGGCAATTTGATTCGACGAACCTATAAAGACACCCCGCTTATCATGGGTGGTGTGGAGGCTTCGCTGCGTCGCTTGGCACACTACGACTACTGGTCCGACAAGTTGAAACGATCGGTTCTGCTCGACGGTGGCGCTGATATGATCAGCTACGGAATGGGCGAAAAATCGATTGTTGCTATCGCCGATGCTTTGAACGCAGGAATCCCTATTAGCCAAATTACCTGGATCGAGGGCACAGCGTTTCGATCCCATAACCTTGAAGGGGTAATGGATGGATACGTTTCGCTTCCTTCCTTCGAAAGCATGCGTGCCGATAAGCTGAAATATGCTGAAAGTTTCCGTTTGCAGTATCGCAACCTTGACCCATTCAGCGGCAAATGTTTGGTTGAACCTTACGAGCAGGACAACTTGTACATTGTGCAGAATCCCCCGAGCACTCCACTTTCAACCCTGGAATTCGATGCAGTATATCGTTTGCCGTATGAGCGAACCTATCATCCCATGTACGAAGCGGCTGGCGGCATTCCCGCAATCAGCGAAGTGAAATTTAGCCTAACCAGTAATCGGGGCTGTATTGGCGAGTGCTCGTTCTGTTCCTTGGCGTTCCACCAGGGTCGCATTATTCAAAGCCGTAGCAAGGAGAGCTTGGTCGAGGAAGCGAAGACCATCACGCAAGACCCTGATTTCAAGGGATACATCAACGATGTGGGCGGTCCGACGGCGAACTTCCGTAAACCCGCTTGTCCCAAACAGCTCGATAAAGGTGCATGCCGCGGAAAACGCTGTTTGGCACCGAAGCCCTGCAGGAGCTTGCAGGTGGACAATCGCGATTACCTGAATGTGCTTCGCGAGCTGCGCAGCTTGCCTGGGGTTAAGAAAGTGTTCGTGCGCAGCGGACTGCGCTTTGACTACGTGCTTCTTGATAAGCACGCCAACGAATTCATAGATGAGCTATCTCAGTATCATGTTTCGGGGCAGCTTCGCCTGGCGCCGGAGCATGTGAGCGATGAAGTGCTTAAGGTGATGGGGAAGCCGAACAACGACACTTACCAGGAATTTGTGCGGCGCTTTGATGTGGCCAACAAGAAGCTTGGGCTCAAGCAGTTCGTGGTTCCGTATCTTATGAGCTCGCATCCCGGATCTACCTTAAAAGAGGCTGTAGAGTTAGCGGAGTTCTGCCGCGATATGGGCTTTAACCCCGAACAGGTGCAGGACTTCTATCCAACGCCCAGCACCATTTCCACGTGTATCTATTTCACAGGGGTCGACCCGCGCACCATGGAAGAAGTGTACTGCCCACGCACGCCTCATGAAAAAGCCATGCAGCGAGCGCTTATTCAGTACCGCAACCCAAAGAATCGCAGGCTGGTTATCGAGGCCCTGAAGGCGGCTGGCAGGGAAGACCTTATTGGGTACGACGAAAAATGTCTGGTGCGTCCCGATAAGGGCGGGGCGCGTAAAGCGAATAATCAAGCCAGGGGCGCCAAGGATCAGCGCGGTAAGCGGCGAGGGGGCAGCTCTGCTGCGGGGTCTTGCTCGAAGGGGACGGCTGCCGATTCCGACTCTAGGGGTAAGCGTCAGCACGGTAAAAGCACTGGTTCCTTACAGCGTGGTAAATACGACAAAAGAGGTGAAGTGCTTGGTTCCGGCGGAAAGGAAAGCGGGGGCAAGCCTCAACCTGCTTCATCTGGGCGTGCTCGTTCGCGTAAGGATGCTCGCTTCGATAAGGAGGGAAAGGTAAGTTCCTCAAGAAGCTCGTTTAAACCGCAGGGCCGTGGGCCGAACAAGGCTGCCGGAAGCAAGGGCGGCATCCGTAGATAGGGATCGAAACGTTAGTCTTCGGGTGTTGGTCGGCGTCCACCCATTGTTTGAGCTGCAGGGTTTCCTGTTTTCGCTTGAGTCGCTCAAGCGTGGGTAAAGAGCCAACGTCGTCCGATATTCAAAGAGGCCGCCTTTCTTGGCTGAAAG
>FR884631.1:57139-63114 GCA_000436075.1 Eggerthella sp. CAG:209
GTATCGGGATCTTATTGATTACATGAACAGCCCAGCGGGAGATGTTTAGAGGTAGGTTACGGTGCCGCTGAGGGGCTTGCGGCTAGCATGGTTCGGCAGTGGCTTTCCATCTTCTGCGGCGTAGCCCAGGTCGAGCATCATCAGCACTTCTTCGTTTTTGGGAAGCTCCAGTTTTTCTGCCACTTCCTCTGGGTTGAAGAAGTTCACCCAGCAGCTGTCTACGCCAGCGTTCTTTGCGGCGAGCATCATGTGCGTAGCCACAATGGTGGCGTCTTCGATGCCGGAATCGCGCGTCCCGCCAGGATAGGTGAAAACGTTTTCCTTGTTGAAGGCCACGACAAGCACCGTGGTGGCGCCGTAGCGACAAGGGGTAAGCTCATCGATAAGAGCAAGCTTCTCGGGCGATTGCACCACGTAAACATGCTGTTCCTGCAAGTTTTTTGCGGTGGGTGCCACGCGCCCTGCTTCCAGGATAGTCTTCAGAGCCTTTTCGGCAACGGGCTCGCCGTTGAACTTTTTGCAAGAGTAACGATCTTCAACTACTTCTTTGAATTCCATGACGGGCCTTTCATTAATGGTTCTGTGGGCATGAATATAGTGGTTCGATGTTGTGATGCGCCTACCCATCTGCCACTTTATATGAAAAAAATAAAAAATAAAGGTTTATCAGGTGTTATAGCGCAAATACCATGAATGTGTTTAACAAACCTGTTCTATCGATCGAATTGGCGGAGCATCCAACAGATACCCTTTGCCATGCGTAGATCGGGTTCTTTGAAGTGGTTTCCTGGATTGGATTCAAAAAAGGTTTCTACGCCTTTTTCCTGGAAGGACGAAACGACGCTTTTCGTTCCCTGGGCAACCGTGCGCAGAAGGCGGCTGGGTGTTTTTGCCTCTTTTGAACCGAGGGAAAAATAGGCGCACAAGGGTTTCTTAGCAAAAAAATTGGTCGATACGTATTCGCTGAAGTCGGGATACCACAGCGAGCCCGATGCACTTGCAAGAGCATCGAAGAGGGTGGTGTTGAACGGTGCCCATGTAGCGAATAGCCCTGCCAGAGAATAGCCCGCAATGCAGCGATGTTGTGGCGTTATTCCGAGATGCTGCTCGGTTTGAGCGACTATTGTTTCAAGCTGAAGAAGGTGCTGTCGGGCATTTCCCTCGAAAGGCTTATCCTCTGCGAAAAGGCCCTCGCATCTCCAGGGTGTTAGAGAATCGTTCCAGTTGGGGGTCGGGATAGATATCAGGGTAAAGGGTGGGCAATGCAGCGATTGGCACTGCTCCCAAACTTCACTGCCATTTCCTTTGAGGCTATGCAGATACACCACAGGATCGTAAGATACCAGTGTGTTGCCACTATAGTGGATCGATACCGTTTGCCCAGCTATTTCTACTGTTTGTCCCATGGCTCTATGATATCTGATTTTTTGTGTTGCTTGTCCATAGGCAGTATCTCCAATAAAAAACGGTGCTGGATAATTCCAACGCCGTTTTGCAGTGTTTGCGCTATCGTTAGACGAATTTGCCCTTGCTGTGGTCTGCCATGTGCTGGATAAGCTGAGCAACCCAGCCATGGAAGTCTTTCTTACGGGAAACGAGCTTGCTGTCTACCAGTTCTTGGTAAGAGACCTTCACCTTTTCATAGCGGGTATTAACGGTTGGCTCTTCGTGGGTAAAGCAGCTTTCGGTTTCCTTTTTGGGTACCAATCCGATAAGAATAGTGGGGTTGTACATGACGTGGGGGTTGTCGTTTTCGTCAAGATAAGCGAACAGGCTCTTGGTTACCCCGATTTGGTTTGCATGTATGCACGCTGCTCCTTCAAGTGAAGCCAAGGTGTCAAGCAGATCCTGTGCCACGGCGGCATCCTCGGCGGTTGCTTTTTCGCAGGGCGTGCTGAGTAGCGCCTCGTCAGTGGTGAATTCTTTGATGCTCATGGTTGTCCTTTAATCGATGGTTTAAGCCATTGAGTTTAGCCATTCTATTCTATCGCATAGAAATGAAGCGACGCTCGTAGGCCCCTTGCTGATGCATTCATTTGAAACCGGGAAGCGATATGGGTATTTTTCTGGAAGGATTCGTTTAGCGCGGCGTCTTTCTGGGGAAGAGCCGAAGCTGCGAAACGCAGATGCCAAACAGGATGATGGCCACTCCAAGCCATTCAACGGCACCGATGGGCGATCCTAGCACTATCATTGCTACAAACAGCCCAGCTGGCAGCTCTGATGCAGCCAGCAAAGATGTTAGCCCCGCAGGCAAATGGGGCGCACCCATGCTTAGGAGCAGAATAGGCAGGAAGAACCCGCATGCTCCGGCAATTAAGCCCAAAGGGGCGATGCCCTGCAAGAGCACGCCCGAAACGATGAAGTCGGGGCAGATGAAGTGCGACATAACCACCGCGCCACCGCAGATAATCAAACCCCGCTGGGCCTGTGAACATTTTGGCTGAACCTGACCAGACAGAGCTAAAAACGAAGCGCAGCTTACGGCGGCAAGGAGTCCGGCTGCGATGCCCCAAGGGTTGCAACTCGAAAGATCGGTGGCATACAGACCGCTGGCGAACACCGTTCCGAACACGATGACCGCCGCCGATATCACCTGGCTAAGTGCAGGTGGCCTGTGTGTCATGATTACTTGAATTACCGTGCCTATCCAGGTGAATTGGAACAAGAGCGTGAGAGCTAAGGCAACGGGCAACACGCTCATGGCATAGGTGTAGAAGATCGAGGTAATGCATGTTACGGCGCCGATGCCAAGAAGCTTCAGCGTGTTGGTGCAGCCAAGTTTTCCCCATTTTTCTCCTCGGGCGCGATTAAAGAAAAGGAATACAGCAAACAATGCGAAGCCCGCCCACATTTGTGCGGCGGCAATTTGCGCGGAGCTGAACCCCCATGCGTAGGAAAGCTTGTAGCAGGTGGCGTTGAAGCCGTAGCAGGCACCGCCGAAGAACACCAAGATAGCAGCCTTGGTTCGAGTGCCCGCATCAGCTGCGGCGGTAGGGAATGGCTTATGCTTGAGAGCATTCTGAGACAACGTGAACTCCTTTGCGCAATCGTTTCGCTGCATTGCAAAAGTGAATGCAGCTTTGCGGTTGCGTGGCGAAAAGGAGACGAAAGGCGTCTGGAAAAGTCCACGCTTCTGGTTTATCAGGCTGACTATTTTAGCAAAGATAATGGATGTGGGTCGTTCAGGCCATGTTGGCAAACTCTTGATAGTAGGTTCCCCATTCAACCATCGAATTGATGTAGGTGCGCGTATCCACTCGAAACTGCTTGCTAGCGGTTAACCATTTCGTTTCGTTTTCCGTAGTATTAATACGTTCAAAACATTTCTTGAATGCTTGCAGCGTACAATCACTAACGTGAAAGTTTGCCCCGCTTTAGTAGCTGGGCTTGGTTAGAAAGGAAGCCGCATGATTCGTATCGGTATCTTGGGATACGGAAATCTTGGCAAGGGCGTTGAGCTTGCTGTTCGTCAAAACGATGATATGGAACTCGCCGCTGTGTATACGCGTCGCAATCCTGAAACTGTATCAATCGCAACGCCTGGCGTTGCAGTTCGCTCGGCTGCGGATCTTGAGGCGGGCAATGAAGATATTGATGTTTTGATCCTATGCGGCGGCAGCGCAACCGATTTGCCTGAACAGACGCCGAAGTACGCTGCTCTATACAATGTGGTAGATTCCTTCGATACCCATGCGAAGATTCCCACCCATTTTGCCAACGTTGATGAGGCAGCTAAGGGCGCTGGCAAAACTGCCCTGATTTCTTGCGGCTGGGATCCGGGCCTGTTCTCCTTGAACCGTTTGTACGCAAACTGCATCCTGCCAGAAGGTGCCGACTACACATTCTGGGGTCGCGGCGTTTCTCAGGGGCATTCCGATGCGCTTCGTCGCATTCCTGGCGTTGCCGATGCTCGTCAATACACCATTCCCGTTCCCGAGGCGCTGGAAGCGGTTCGTTCGGGCTCCAATCCCGAGCTTACTACGCGCGAAAAGCATACGCGTGAGTGCTGGGTTGTTTTGGAAGAGGGCGCTGACCCTGCCGAGGTAACCAAGCAGATCGTGGAAATGCCAAACTACTTCGACGAATATGACGTTACCGTGAACTTCATCAGCCAGGAGGAGCTCGATCGCGACCATGCCGGGCTGCCTCACGGCGGTATGGTTATCCGCACTGGTAAGACCGCTGGTGACAAGAACTGCAAGATCGAGTATTCGCTTGATCTTGAGTCCAACCCCGAGTTCACCGCTTGCGTGCTGGCTTGCTATGCCCGTGCCGTTGCTCGTCTTTCGGCCGAAGGCAACCATGGCTGCAAAACAGTATTCGACATTGCGCCAGCTTATCTTTCTGCGAAGTCTGGTGAAGAACTGCGCGCTCATATGCTGTAATGCAATAGTCAATCGGCGAATTGCTTAAAAGTTAGAGGGAATGCGAAACTTCGCATTCCCTCTTTTGGTCTGGGGCGCGTTCACGCCTTAGGAGATGGCGGGTTCGATCCTTTGAACGTAAAGATTTGTATTATCTACGGTAAAGGCAATATCGAACCCTGCATAGGCAAGATGATACGTACGCTCGGGTTCATGCTTGCTGCCTGCGCGACGTGGGTCCTGACCCAGCACTTCAAGGAGGCCTTCGCGCTTTTCTTCGGGAATGGCTTGCAGCAGTTTAGCGGGGCAGTGAACGGTGAGTTCTTGCCAAGGCGTCTCGTCGATGAAACCGCCTTGTGCGTCGGGGTGGCAGTCGGCAAAGGGAATGTAAGGCTTTATGTCGAAGATAGGCGTACCATCGCGCAGATCGGCGCCCAGAACATGAATGATCGGACCGTTTTCAGTGAGTTCTATGCGCTCTAGCTTTACGCAGGTAAGCCCGATGGGATTGGGACGGAAGGGGCTACGGGTAGCAAATACCCCCCTGCGCTTGGTTCCCCCGAGGCGTGGTGGTCTTACCGTTGGGAACCATTTTTCCGTGGTGCCCCGTTTATTTTCGGTTTGCACGTCGTTGGCTATATCGGCGGCGGTGCCACCAGGGGTTCCATTTTCGAACTCCCAGATGAGCCATAGGTACGTAAAGCCTTCCATTCCTTCAACTGCTGAGTTCAGGGCGAACTCGGGTTCGAAGATGATGGTTCCCCGTAAATGCGGTGCAAGGAAGCTGTTCCGGGGAATGCCGAATTATTGCGGCATGTCGGTGTGGATGTGTGCAATTGGTTTCATGGCTGCAATTCTACCGCAAAGGAAAGAGGGCTTTCGTTTGTTGTGGCTCTGACCATTTGGCTTGTTGCGTCTGGTGCATGGCGCTATTAGTTTGGTTTTGCGGAGTGATGCCCTCGAGCCAAAGTGAATCTCGAGCTTTCCGACCTCTGGTGCGCTCGTTTCGTTTCTGGGAAAATTCGCAGTATAGGTTTGGGAAGTATTAGGGGGTCGCTATGGAGCAAACTGACAATATCGAAGCGTTGATGGAACGCATTAAAGAGCAGGAAACCATGTACGAATTCGATCGGATCGACGAAGAGCTTGCACTTCAGATGGGCTTCTACGTGGTTCGCCGAGCACGTGAAATGGGTAAACCTGTCGCAACGCGTATCACGCTGAATCGCCGTACGTTGTTCTCGCTTTCAATGGCAGGCACAAAACCCGAAAGTGATAACTGGCTTCGCCGTAAAGAAAATCTTGCCTACGCTACCAACCAAAGCTCATATTTTTGGGAGTGCTGGTGTGAACAGGGGCTCCATCCCTTCGAATGGCGCGGCATGTCGTATGAGGATTATGCGCCAGCAGGCGGTTGCTTCCCCTTGTGCATTAAGGGCGCGGGCATGGTGGGCACCTTGGCCATTTCAGGAATGGCAAGCCATGAAGATCATGCATTGGCTTTCGAGACGGTTGAAAAGGCCGTGCGTGGTGAATTGGGCATTGATGTCTCTGGCCTGATGTAGGGAGGGCAGCCAACCGAGTTTGCGAGACCCGCCGAAGATGATT
>FR884631.1:63217-80892 GCA_000436075.1 Eggerthella sp. CAG:209
CCAGAATGATCTATCTGGCAGCCGTATAGGAACGATGGCGAGTTTGGTCCGTATTGGTTTCGTTGGAGCTTTTTGCCCGTAGGAGAAGCAGGGTAAGGTGAGCGTAAATCTTTTTGCTATTGTGCGTTTTACCAGGAAATAAGCTCGTATCCGTCTTCGGTTACAACGAGTTGCACCTCCCATTGGGCGGAATCCGAGCCATCTTTAGTACGGACGGTCCAGCCGTTTGGATCTTCCATATTCAGTTCGGGGCCGCCTGCGTTGATCATAGGCTCAATGGTGAAGCACATGCCCGGTGCAAGAACCGCGCCTTCACCAGGTTCGCCCACGAAGAAGACGAAGGGGTCTTCGTGGAAATCATTTCCAATGCCGTGACCTCCGAATTCGCGCACTACGCTAAAGCCGTTTTCTTCGGCATACGTTTGCACGGCGTGGGCGATGTCGCCTACGGTTGCCCAGGGTTTTACTGCAGCTAGGCCGCGCTGAACAGCTTCATAGGTTACATCGACAAGTTTTTTGCGCTCGGGGCTCACTTCGCCGATACAGAACATACGCGAAGAGTCGGAGTAGTATCCGTCCAAAATGGTAGAGCAGTCCACGTTGACGATATCGCCCTCTTTGAGCACATCGTCGTCGCTGGGGATGCCGTGACATACTACGCTGTTGATCGAGGTGCAAACGCTGTTGGGGTAGCCCTCGAAGTTAAGATCGGCAGGGATGCCCCCACGTTCAACCGTGTAGTCATAGATCCACTTGTCTATTTCGGCGGTGGTGATGCCTGGCTTGATATGCTCGGCAACATAATCGAGTACCCCGATATTGATAGCGGCCGAGCGCTTAATGCCCTCGATTTCTTCAGGGCTTTTAAGGAGCGAACGGGGCACCACTTCGTACCCATCAAGATAAAAACCTTCGAGGCGACTATCAATGGGTCCGTGGCATTTCTTGTATTTCTTTCCGCTTCCGCACCAACATTCATCGTTGCGTCCGGGCTTTGGGCCGTTGTCGTACATAGCAAGCTCCTTATTCGTTGTCTCGTCGCCTAGGGCGCGAAACCGTTGCATTCTCGGTTGTTAGCTTAAGTTAATTGCGATAGCGATCAAACGGAATGTGACTTTATTTGCATTGTTTCCATTGCTGTGGGCTTCTTCTGCAGGCGAGCCTTATTGCGCCGCGAGTGTGCGGGAGGGGCAGCTTCTTCGTTGGGCGGAAAGGGGATTCCTGGTTTCGTGCTTTCTTGCAGGGGCAGGTTCTGCTCGGGAAAGCGTATACGGCTTCGTACTCTTCGAAGTGTTTGGGCTTTGCGACTGTGGTGAAACAAAAAGATGGCCGCCAGGAAACCAGCGGCCGTCTTCGGGGTAGCGTTGCATGCTATCGATGCAGGCGCGCTTTGTTGGCCTTAAGGCAGAAGAAGATGCCCAGAACCAGAACAAAGGATGCGGTAATGGTAAGTGCCGTCGAATCGGAGAACGGGAACATCGGTGCGCCGAGCATCACGCCAACGCCGTAGGGGACAAGCCAGAACAGCCACACGCCAATGCTCAAACGATGGAAGTTGGCCCTGGAGCGCTCGTTGCCGCGAAGAACAACAACAGTCGCCCAAACCGCATGGAAGAGCATGAGCGAAAGCGCGAGTACTCCCGTGATTGCATGGAGGGGAGAACCTGCACCACCGGTTTCGCCTGCGACCATGGACATGATGGTGGTTCCCGCAGTGTCAAACGCGAAGCCAGTCCAGAAGAAAGCCAGATGCTTTGGCCTTAAAGTGCCAGAACGGCGCTCGGCAAATACGCCGATGGTGTAGAAGACGAGTGCAAGCGAAATGATAATAGCGGCAAAGATCACCATTCCCATGTTGGGGGTACCTTGGATTCCCATGATCTTTTGCTCCTTTCAAGATTGTGCTTTGCAGTTGATTGCTTTGCTTTGACAAGAACAATCTTGAAGGCGTGGCATCTGAACATCTACGGGCTAATGTTCAGATGCAGCATTTCACGTTGGTCCTATTGTTCGTAGAGGGTTTGTTCGAGCATGGTAAACAGGAGGGAGCAATCGGGTTGTTCGCTTCGCAATTCGGCGATGATGTTGCGCAGTGTGAACTTGGAAACGGCTTCTGCGGTGACATGACTAGGAAGATCGTGCCTGATGGAGGGGTCGTTTTTAAAGATGATAATCATACCCTCGCAAATATGGTCGAACTGTTTTTCTTCGCGGAATCGCGCGATGGTCTTCTCTGCCGTGGGCAGTGCCTCGGAGTCTTTAAGCCAGTGCTCCCTGAAATGATGGATTGTTTTTTCCATGCTGTCGAACATGCGCTTGCAGAAATCCAGATAACGTTCACCTTTCGTGGGGTGGCAGAAATCGGTGTAGAACGCGCGCTTGAAATAGAGCGCTGTGGTAGCTGTGGTGAGCTCGCCCTTCGAAGCAAAATGGTTGTAGATGGTTCCAACGCTCACGTTGCAGTCTGATGCAAGCCCCCTTACCGAAAGGGCTGCAAGGCCGTATTTGTCCGCGATCTCGTATGCATGATCGAGCAGGGTATCACGGGGTGTAGGTTCAGCCATTGCATTCCTTTCGGCAAGGGGTTTAGAAAAGCATTGAATGTACGAAGTGGGTTGCGTATCGCCCATCCTATCCAACCGTGGCGATGTGGGAGCCATATTTCATCTGATTGCCTTACATGGTGCCCTTAGGGGCTTTCTCGCGATAGGGGATAAGCAGCAAGCATCCGATTATGGCGCAGTATTGCAGTGAAGCCATGGAATACGGTGAGGCGGCAATGAAGGAAACGCGCATAGAGTGTTTTCGCGCAGGTGAGAGCCCGCTTTCTTACTGTCTGCCTCAGGTGCTTCGCATCACCTGTTCGGGTGTCTTACGGACTTTGATTTGCTCATATCTGGATACGGGCAAGGAAAGATGCCTCAAGATCGGTAAAAGTTATAAAATGACAAAACTATGCGTATTTCTGGGCAGCAGGATACTATCGCCGGTCATGCAGCGTGATCGGCGTCATCCCTTGTTTTTAGGAGGGGGCGGTAGGGCCAGCCCAGAGATTCAAGCAGATGATTGAATAATTGAATCACCGTACGCAGAGAAGGCACTCGTTATCGGAAGAGCCTCTACTCTGCGCGAATCGGCCGGCTATGCAATGCATAGTTGGCTTGCGGAAGGGCACAACATATGAACTCGCATCACGCAAAGCGAACGCTGAAAGAATCGATGGGCTACAAGGTTTTTGCCGTCTTCATGGCGTTCACCCTATGCTTACCCACGACGTTGACCAGCAACCTGACCAATATGCGTCAGGCACAGGCTGCAACTGAAGCGGCACAGGAATATGCGTCCGCCGATGGCGGCGATTCTGCTGCTACGGACACTGATTCTAGCTTCGATTCCAGCTCAGACGCCGCGCAGGGTTCAAGCTCCGAGAACAGCACGGATTCAGCTGATCCCACCGATGCCGGTACTTCTTCTGGCCCTGCCGATGGAACGAACGCCACGGTTGCGGAGAATGACTTGACGGCAACGAATCCTTCGCGCAACGCCGATGGAACCCAGCAGAACAATGTCGCAACTGCTCAGGATGAAAGCCGGAAACAAGCTCTTGAAAAGATCGAATGGACCAATCAGTTTAACGCCCTTAACCTGACGTCCAAAGGTCTTGTGGTGGACCCTGTTGCCTTAAAGGATTCGCTTCAGCAGGCTCCCGGCCAAAGCAAGGCAACCGAAGCTCCATCCCAGGAAAACGTAGAGTGCGACCAGCGGGCCGTCCAGCTTCCTGCGAGCGTCCCTGCAAGCTTGGACCTTTCGTTTGCACTTGATGCTTCCAAATGGAACCGCGTGGATGCTGGTGTCGATGAATCCGCGCCAGCGCACGATGCTGTGGTTCCAGGCGACTGGTTCACCCAGGCGTTGCCCGAGGGCTTTGCTGTTCAGGATGAAACCGCCAAGTTCGACGTGTTCCAGAACGATGATGGGGGCAATGCCACTACGGTGAAGATCGCCACGGCTTCATGGAGCAACGGGAAGCTCAAGTTCGAGTTCTGCGCTCCGGTCGATGCCGTCACGGGCAAACCCGCCCCCTTGACACCGAGGCTACCGCGGTAGAAGTCAACACGGAAGGCGCCACGCGCACTGTTCTGTCTGCCAGCGTGAGCGTTCCCGTTTTCTTCGACTCCCAGCTTGCTCAAGACGATGAGAGCGAAATCGGTTGGGAACTGCAGCAAGGTGCGCCCTGCGATAGATCCGTCAAGCTTTCCATTCCCTCTAAGGCGATGCTTGCCTTTATGGCAGGACTTGTAAATACGCTTGGTAGCGAAGGGGCAGTTGCCGCCGCGTCCAATGCTGGCGATGCTGCCGCACCGGTCGATTCCGAGACCTTCCTTTCTTCCGAGCGTGGGGGCAAAGCGGAATTTACCACGGTATGGGCCGACGGCAATTCTGCCATGCGTCCTTCCGCCAACCAGCTCATGAACAATTGCGAATATCGGATCTATTTCCAGGTTGAGGGCGACGACAAGCAGTATTGTCTCTTTCAGACCGACGATGCGGGCAACAGCGTTCTTTCGGAAGATGCCAAGCGTCTGCTGGGCATGACCCAGGAACAATTCGAGGCGTTGCGGGATCCCGACAATGATCGCATCATTCAGGTAAGGCAGACGCAGACCAATACGTATTCCGTTTCTGCAAATGAATTGTATTCGCAGGTTATAACCAAAACCCTCCTTCGCGATGATGAAGGAAATCCTGCTCTTGACGAAGACAAGAATCCCGTCTATACCCAGACCGCCAAGAACATCACGTGGGCAATCAAACACGAAGGCTTTAAGTGCGATGACGTTGTATATAACAATGCCTACGTGGTTGCCTCTCAGGATCATTACCCCAACTACGTTACCGACACCCAAGAAGTGCTACAGCTTCTTGGCGATGTCACGTTCAATTTGAGCCTGCATATCGGTGACGAGGCAAACGAGCTTGCCGCCATGTCAAACGATGAGCGCATGGAGAAATGGTTTGATAAATGGGGTAGGTATTCTTCCATCATCACCCAAAAGGTGAAAAACGGTGCTGTGGAAGAAACGCTGGTGCAAAAGGGGAGCGAAGGCAAAGACGGCGAATTCTATAAAGCCATCACGACTGGCACCCTGAAGTTGAGCATCTCCGACGATGGCAAATCAGGCGCGCTCGGTCCTGCTCGTTGGGCTCTGTATCACCCCGATGGATCGACGTTTGTCTATAGCTTCCAGCAAGATGAAGAAAAGCACTCCACCACGATCGACAACGGTGACGGTACAAGCTCAACCTATACCGATTCCTATCAGGTAACGTACAACAACGCCAATACGCCGAATTACGGTTCGGACGTTTCTGCGGCATACAACAATGGCACGGTATCCGTCATCCACAGGGGCACCACGCGTGTTGATTTTACGAAGAAGTGGCTCGATGACGATGCTTCCGCACGCCCCGACACTAACTACACGCTGTGGCGCTATTCCGCTAAAGACGGGGAAGGCCCCGATACTGCATCCCAAGTGACCGTGCGCGAAGATGGTGGTGCGTATATCGCCATCAGCCTTACGGCGGAACAGGGCAGAAATGCCCCCGATGGCACGATAGATCTGGGTGCTCTCTTGCGCAGCAAGTATAAAGATGTATCCATTGCCAAATACGATCCTTCTGGTTATCCCTATGTGTACTTCCTGCGCGAAGATGCGCCGGCGGGTTATGAGCGCCTGCTTGGTTCCGGGATCGATGCAGAGGACGGCACGGTTACGGGCGACACTGCGCCGAACTACTACAATGACAGTTTTTCTGGCAAGGTTGATGCAACCCAGAAATTCGTCCGCGCCGAGGGCGACAAATCGGTGTATTCGGGCGGCGCTATCATCAACCGTCGATCCGAGACAACCACGGCTGAACTCACCAAGACCTGGGACGCAGCATCTTTCCAGGATCAGATTGCCGATATATCGGTGACGTTCAAACTCGAGCGTATTCTAAAGAAGCATGCCCACTTCGATGAGAATCTAGGCTATTGGGTGGCAAACGGCGATACTTACACGGTTACCGACCCCGATACGGGGGAAACCAATGAATTCCCGTATGGCTTCTCGTGCTGTGATGATGTTCCTTTTGAGGATCAGAACAAGGTGGTCACCGGTTGGACTGCGGAAAACCTTACGCAAACGGTGAGTTCTCAAGTACCCCGTTTCGATGCGAACGGCGAGGAATGGGTCTACCGCTGGAATGAGTCTTACGTCGAAAAGCCGGATTCGTCCAGCTCCTTTGACCCCGACATCGATCCTGCAAGCGGTCAGAGCCTTATGACGGGTGTGTTTAAGGTAATGTCTTCTATTACCGATGCGTCTGGCGAACATGTTCCTCTTGCTTTCGAGGGCTACTACGACAAAGAAAAGGGCGTGTTGGTAAATAAGTACATAGACCAGACCACCGCCCGTGCGGAAAAGTACTGGTGGAACGAGAGTACAGGCGAATATACGCAGGACACGAGCAACCTTGGCTACGATGCCAAACCGGTCAGCGTCACGCTTACAAGGAACGGTAATGTCTTGCATCAGTTCACCCTGACTGGCACTGCGCAAGACGAACCGACCAAGGTTACCCTTGATGACGGAACTGCCTTCTCCTACCAGGAGACCACGCCGTGGAGCATGGATTTCACCGGCCTGCCCAAGTACGATGAAAACGGCGCCGAATACACCTATATGGTCATGGAGGGCAGCGAGGGCTACGTTCGCCAGCACGAGTACCATCGCAACTACAAAGAGGACCCCGACGATCCTTTCGCTGATGGGGTCCCGAATCTTACGATAATCAAGAACAGACCCGGCGAGGACGCCTCCATTGTGCGGGTAAGCAAAACTTGGAGCGATGGCGGCAACACATCGGCACGTGTGCCTGTGAGGGTGGGCGTCTTTGCGGCCCATGATATTGAGAAGGACGGTCAGGTCGTATATGCCAAGGATCAGAAGATCGGCGACACCATGCTGTTTGAGGATAACGGCTGGTATTCCGAGCTCCTTGTCGGGGTTGGTGGACTTGACCAGACCAAAGATGTCTACATTCGCGAGCTTTCGGTTGACGATGCGCATGAGGCGAATAACAACTACCTGGTGCTGACCCGCGATGAAGTTGCATCTGGCGCCGCTGGCACCGAGTATCAGCAATTGCTGATCAACTGGGCAGATACTAATCCTGACAATCCACGGAACGAGCGCATGGTTGTTTCCTCCAGCGACAACCAGGGCTATGCCTTCGATGTTTCTTACGGCAAGAACGATTCGCTGGATTCGCTCGAGGTGAGCAACAGACGTGTTGGCGTAGTGGACGTTACCGCCAATAAGACCTGGACGGATCAAGGGTCTAACCCCAGTAATCGCCCAGAAGCGTGCCTTGCGCTGTCCTCTTCACGCGAAGGCAATGTGTTCCATTCGGATGAAAACGGCGACGTGTACGTAAATGTGGGGGATTTGGGTGTTAATGAAAAGAGCTACGTGTGCACTTCTTCCGATTTATCCTCGAAAACGATATACAACACCAAAACCGATCCTGCCTTTATTTGGCTTGCTGACAAGGATGGCAATAGGGTCGACGGCGACGAGGGTGCCAAGCTTTGCGTGCGCGTAGATAGCACAGCTTCTGATTCTCAGGTGCAATTCGCCACGTTGCCGAAATACGATTCGGCAGGCGCCGTGGTTGACTGGACTGTCAAAGAGTCTTGGCTTGAGGACTCTGCCGACTATGTCTCTTCCGAGACAGATCGCTCCATGTCCTACGATTCGAAATGGCATTTCGCCGATTCGGTCGATGTGGCGTACAACAATAAGCGTGCTGAGACCAAAGACGTTACCTTCTTTACTAAATGGTACGACGGGTATGTGAACGAGCAGATTCGGCAGCGTCCCGATGTATACCTTACGGTGTGGCGCCAAGTTTACGAATATGATGCCCAGGGCAATTTGGCTATGGACAGCAATGGCTATCCCAAAACCACGCTCGAAAAGGTAGCTATCCCTGATGCCTACATGTGGGAATCGATAGACGATTACAACCGCAAAGCAACTGTCAAGGATTTGCCCAAGTACGATAGCCACGGCAAGGAAATCGTGTATTACGCAAGCTTTTTCACCAGTGTTCCTGGCTCTTCAACGGCAAACCTTGACTACGATGATCCGTGGTATACCTTCAGCGCCAATGACGAAGACCCAGGCAATGTCAAGTGGGACGAGGCAAGTGATGAGGTTGCAGCGGCTAAGCGCACCGAAGTCGTAGGCGAAGATGGGCAGGGTGGTACGGTAGACGCAATCCGCGAAGACGGCACCTTGAACTATCGGATTGCCAATTCCTATTTCGCAGAGGGCGAAAAGCACTGGGCAAACGTGCCGTATGGCTTCGATGATGTTGATTTGCCTGATATCTCGGTGTACCTGCAGCGCAGGCTTGCAAACGGTTCTTACGATGAATCCGGCGCATGGCAAAAGGGTGATCCTGTTGCCTGGAGCGACCTGGCCATAACTGAAACCGAAGACGGTGGCTACGCTGTTCAGCGCGTGGACAGCGCCGCATCGGCGCAAGGCGTCGCTGATGGCAAGACCGCTGTTGCGTGGACAAAAAAGCTGACGAAAAACGATCAGGGCTATAGCTATTCCCTTACCCAATATGGCGAAAACGGCGATGACATCGAAGCTTCTGCCGAAAACGATCTGCCGAAATACGACAAAAACGGTCACCTCTATGAGTACCGCGCCGTTGAGGTGATCGATGGTTTGGCGAATAAGCCAGGTGGCTTTACGGCAAACGATCTGACGAACACTTCTGCCGGTTTTGCTGCAGGCAAGGTGTATTGGGTGCAGCAGGGCATACCCGGATCCTCCCTTATTACGAATACCTATGCATCGGAGAAGGGCAAGCTTACAGTAAAGAAGCTCTATGACGGGCTTGACGCAGGCGACAAGGTTCCCGATACCACCTTCACCCTGTACCGTTACTACGTTACGAAGGACGGTACCAAAAGCGATGCGCAGCCTGTGGCAACGCACACCCTTTCAGCGGGTGATGTTGTCCTGAGCGCTGGTGGTGATGGCGCAACGACGGGCGAGGGAAGCTACACCTTCGACAATGTGGACATTTACACACCGTCAGGCGAATACTGGGTGTACTACATTGTTGAAGATTCGGTTGATGGCTACGGCACCCTTGTGGCCAAAGGCGACAAGACCTTTGGCGATGCTTCTGATTTCACCTGGGGCGGCTTCGTGGGTAACGGCATTGCCTCGACCGATCTCGAGGGACCAAGCCTTCTTGATTCAGGCACATTTGCACAACCTTCTGCCACTGCCGTGGCAAACGACACCACGCCTGATGTCACGTTCCAGAACTCGTATTATCCTGCAGATGCAACTGTTTCGCTGCAGGGCAAGAAAACCTGGCAAGACCAAAGCAACGCTTTCGGCATTCGACCAGAGAACATCACCCTTGAGGTAACACGTTCCTATCAAGATGGCACGCCTGATTCCCAGGGTGAAGCTGCGGGACTGGTTGGCTTTGCCCTGGGCGCATTGGGCCTTGGCTCCGATGCCTCTAAGGGGATTATCAAGCTGCAAAGCGACGATCCTGCCGCTGCGAATTACCTTTCATGGGATAAGGATTCCCAAACCGATGCCTGGGTTTACACTATTTCGAACCTGGAAGAGTACGCGCCTGATGGGAAGGCTTGGCGCTATACGGTGAAAGAGATCCCGGATGCGGACTCTAGGTATCTCGTTTCCGCCAACGGCGGCACGGTCAATGCCGACAACCATGAATCCGATGCGCCCGTTCCCGTTCCTTCGATTGTCAACTACCTTGACACGGAGCTCACCGTTTCAAAGGTCTGGAAGGACAACGAAGACCTTGACTGGAAACAGCGCCCTGATGTGACCGTTGCTTTGCAGGCAAAGGTCGACAATGGCGAATGGGGCGAAGCGGGTGTTGTTCTAAAAGACCAGCTTGGTATCGTTGATGGCGAGGGCAATGCCCTTACCAACTTCATGTACAAGGGCTACGTGCAGGCATTTGAGCAGACTTGGTCTGCGAAGGAGCCGGACAACCAAGGCAAGAGCGAGTACTCGTATACCTGGAAGCAACTGCCCGCGCAGGCAAAGGCTGAAGATGGTACCATCCATACCCTTGCCTGGCGTGCAGTCGAGAAAAAGCTGGTATACAACGCTGGTTCGAGCAATGAAAAGGTTGTAGAGGTTTCCTCTCCCGACAACGATGGCACATATGCCAGCTATTACCCCTATCAACCCTCGCAGACTTCTTCTTCGAAGGGGAATGATCAGGGTGGAACAGAGTGCATTTCCACCATAACGAATACCCTCGATGCGACTGCGATTACGGCGAAGAAAACCTGGATCGACAACGACAACGAGTGGGTAACGCGCCCCGGCACGAACGCTGCAGGCGATGGCTGGTCAGTTACCTATGCGCTGCAGCGCTCCACCACGCCCAACGATGACAGTTCTTGGAAATGGCTGTCCGAGTACGGTGCCGATATTGACAGTCCCTTTGCCAACGACGCAGGCGAGCTTGCTTCTTCCTTGCTGAAAGCGACCATTTCAGGTACGGGTGCCGATGCGACGGCAACGTTCGAGAACCTGCCTAAGACAGATGTCAACGGCAAGGAATATACCTATCGCCTTGTTGAAAAAGTTGTTGGCAGCTACAAGGTAGAAGGCGCGCTTGTGGGCTCGAGCGTCGATGGCAAGGTTCAGCTGGTTGCCGTGGGGGTTGGCACAAATGCTCCCGGCGCGTCCTGTCAGACCTTTACCAACGCTTTGAATACGGTGGACATATCGGGTACCAAGCGCTTCAACGACTATGGCACAGGCCTTGCGCCCACGACGCTTGACCAGGTTCAAAGCTCGGTAAAGCTCAAGGTTCAGCGCTCTCTTGATGGCTTGTCGTGGAGTGACGCCGAAAAGGATGGCGGCATTGCTCCCCAGGCTGAGTGGGCTATGGGTGAAAACGGCGCCTGGACATTCAAGTTCTCTTCGTTGCCCTATGCCGATCAAGCGGGCAATGTGTACCAGTACCGTGTGGTCGAGGTGAGCGATGGAGCTTCGGGCTTCTTCGATAGCTATGCCGACGATGCCAGTGTGGACAAGGCCACAGGTGACGTCACAACTGCAACCATCGCCAACACGGCAACGCGCTTCACTATGGACAAGATCGGCGACAAGACCACGGGTTCCGACGGCGAGCTGTTGAATGGCGTTGTGTTCGAGCTTGTGCGAGACGGGAAGACGTTCGCTTCATGGCAGCGTGACGAGCAAGGTGTTGTTTCTAGCACGGTGTGGCATGGTGGCAGGGCATCTGGCAGCACTGATGCCGGTGTGGCTATGACCGGCGACAACCAGGGCTTCTTGGTTGGCCTCCCTGCAGGCACCTATACCGTGAAGGAAACGAAGACCCCTGCGGGCCACGTCCAGGCTGCGGATTTCCAGATCCTGGTTTCTGCCGATGGTGCCGTGACGTTGGGTTCGGGAGGGGAATATGCCCAAGCCTCGGCAGGCCCCGATGGCGTTGTCTGCGTTTCGGTCACTGATGCGGTGACGCGAGGCAAGGTGGTGCTGCACAAATTCTTTGATCATGGCGGCAGCGATGTTGCCGTTGCGAATATGACGTTCGACTTGTACAAGGGCGTCTACGATGGCAATGCTGCCAATGGCGGCGGTATTCTCATTGCCACGGGCATCACTACAGGGAATGACGGCGCTTGGTATTCGAGCGAAGACAAGACGATGTCCTACCAGAACGTCAAAGACGCTTTCGGCGAGTTTGCCAAGTATTACAGTCAGGCAAGCGACGGCCTTCCTTTGGGCGACTACTACTTCGTGGAAACGAGCACATCGAACAACACTGTCGATGCGCTCGGCAAGGCATTCTCATTCCGGGTTGAAGACAACAAAACCAGTCAGCCTTACGTGAAGGTCGAAGCGGAAAACGATGAGTTCAATGCATCGGCACAGTTGAAGAAAACCAATTCAGAGACTGGCGAGCCCGTCTCGGGAGCAAAGTTTGCCTTAAAGCGTGAAGACGGCACCCCTAATGGCGAGGTTATTGCTTCTGACCTCAGGTCCGGCACGGAGTACGCCTTCGATGCCACTGCATCCAAGGTTGAAGACTCGAAGACCACCGATGCTGGCGTGCTCAAGCTTACTGGCTTGAAGAAGGGCAGCTATATCCTTACCGAAATCTCGAACACCGGTTACAACCTGAGCGGCACGACGCCAATCGCCTTCACGGTGACAAATGAAGACAACGGAAATACCCTTTCGCTGGGCACCGATGGCAAGCTTGCCAATACGCCGCTGCATGGTTCAATCAACCTGGTGAAGGTCGATGCCTCTGATAACCGCCAGGGTGTTAACGGGGCGCAGTTCACCCTTCAGAAGAAGGGCACGGATGGACAGTGGGCTGATGTGGCTTACGGCCTTTTGACGGGTAAGGACTATCGTGCTGCGGTGGATGCCGCGGGTGCCATCACTGCTGTTTCGGAGGCTGATACCGTAAGCGGCGCTGCGTCAAGCGCGGGCGAACTGAGAGTAGAGAACCTGCCGTGGGGCATCTATCGTTTCGTAGAGTCCAAGGCCGCTGACGGCTATGTGGGCAAGGTTGATGGCAGTTGGCCCGTCTCGAAGGAGATGGAGATCAAGGCCGATAACGTTCAGGCTTCATCGACGGTGCCGCTTAGTGCCGGCCAAATCGCCAACAGCCAGACAGATCTTGTAATTTGGAAAACCGATAAGGACAGTTCGGTTCCTTTGAAGGATACCGAATTCACCATTGTGCCCAATGAAGGTTCTTCATTTGTGGACAGATCTGCTTCCAAGGCGTTTGTCACGGACACGACAGGCAAGGCGCTGCCGATCGACGGTTCTTCTTCGCTTACGGGTCAGCTTATTGCAGGCAACAGCTACACAATCACGGAAACCAAGGCTACGAACGGTTATTCGCTGCCTTCACCTGCCTCCATCGTGATCACGATCGGCGATGATGGCACTGCTCGTATCGTGACGGATTCGGCAATGGGGAACTGGGAAATCCAAGCCAGCGGCTCTGTGAATAACGTTCTGGTCAAAGACGAGGCAACGAGCGTCATCTTCTATAAGCAGGACGAGAATGGCAAGCCGCTTGCCGGTTCCGAGTTCAAGATAAAGGGCACGTTCAGCGATGGCAGCACCGAGAAAACGGTTGCCCCCGATGGGGATATGGCCAAATTCGTGGCGAGCGGGCTGTTCATTGCGGGCGAGACCTACAGTATCGAAGAGTCAAAAGCGCCTGCGGGATACGAAAAGCTGCCCTCCGGGCAGTTCAAGATAACCGAAGCCGGCTCCGTCGAAGCGGTGGGCACGGTTCCTGCTGGCTGGACAATCGCCGACGGCGGTGCGCTGATTGTTGCCAAGGATACGCCTATCGAGGTTGTCCTTAACAAGAAGAGCACCAGCGGAATAGACGTTGCCAACGCAACGTATCAGATCTCGGGCAAGTTCCGTGGCGCAGACGGACAGCCCCAGCAGGATGTCAGGACCTACACCACGGCAACCACTCAGGCTTTGAAAGGCGCGGTGAAAGTGGAAGGCCTTATCGGTGGCGAAACCTACACCATCAAGGAGACTGCATCTCCTGCTGGCTATGTGTTGGACGGCACAGAGTTCACGTTCACAGTCAAGGACGATGGCACGGTTGTTGCGGGCTCTTCGGGTCAAACCGCAGCCAATGGCGCAGCGGCTACGAGCCAGGACTCTCATCGCAACGTTGGCTACTCCATTGCCAATCGCGATACGGTAACCATTACCCAGACCGATGCTCCCATTCGGTTGAGTTTGGCCAAGCGGGGAAGCAATACTGGGGAACAACAGCTCTTCGGTGCCGAATTCACTATTGAGGGCAAGTTTGCCAAGGACTACACAAGCGGCGTTGCCGAGCAGAAGATCTATCAGCGGATGGGTGTGGACGATATCTCTTCGCTGCGTTTCGTGGCGGGCGAAACCTATTCCATCACCGAAACCAAGGCGCCTGATGGCTACGAGCTGATCCAGGGAGCCTTCACGTTCACCGTGTCACTTGACGGCAAAGTCTACGAAGGGGGAGCGAACGATCAGGGTATCTCGAATGGTCAGTACCTGCTGTACGGCGACTACTTGGGCTTCGTTGCGGTAGACAACCCCGTCGAGGTAACGCTTTCCAAGTACGGCTCCGACAAGGGCGATAACAGCGCCGGTTCCGCAATTTCTGGTGCTACGTTCCGCATAAAGGGTGTGTTTGCCGGCAGCGCGGAAGCAGGCGAAACCGAGCGCGTGTTCACGATGGACTCCGGCTCGTATTCCTTGCCTGGATTGATCGCGGGCAACACCTACCAGCTGTGGGAGGCATCTTCGCCTGCTGGCTACAAGCAGATCAAGGGTGCGCTTTCTTTCAAGGTTAATGCCGATGGCACCATCGATCAGGTGAATGCCGAGGGCGCCTCGTTTGAAAACGGCACGATGGGCATCGAAGACGGCAAGGTTTCCATCAAGGCCGTCGACGACCCGGTTGAGCTTACCATCGAGAAAAAGGACGAGTCTGGCCAAAATGCGCTTTCGGGTGCTGTGTTTGGTGTGACGCCGGTTGACGGCTCTGCATTTGCCGACGGAACGACGGGGGAGAAAACCCTTGCTGCCACCGACGGCGATGGCAAGACGCTGCTTTCGGGCCAGCTCGTGGTGGGCGGCAAGTACGAGATCTCGGAGCTTGTTGCGCCTGCGGGCTATAAGCGTGTTGCACAGAAGCTCACGGTCCAGGTGACATCCGATGGTCAGTTAAAGGCAGTGGGCATCGTTCCTGCGGCGTTCAAGTCCGAAAAGACGGGTTCGGGTTCTGCCGCCATCACCGTATTCACGGGTGACGTGTGGAACAGCCCCACCAAGATGTACATCCAGAAGAGCTCGGCAATCGATGGGCTTTTGAGGCTTCCGGGTGCAACGTACCAGCTGACGGGTGCTTTTGCCGATGGTTCCTCCCAACGCACGCTTACCACTGACAAAAACGGCATGGCAGAGCTTGATCGCGCGCTGCTCGTTGCCGATGGCGCAACGGAGTACACGCTGAAGGAAACGGTTGCCCCTGAGGGCTATGCGCTCAATGCGGCAGACTTCGTGTTCACGGTGTCAACCGATGGGTCCATCGTTGCGAAGGGCGAAGCCGTCGCGGGCTATGCTGTGACGGGTGAAGGCAACATCACCGTTTCTGCCACCGACGATCCTATCGAGGTTGCCATCAAGAAGGTGGCTTCTGACGGTGCAGGCGACAGCGCCATGAACGGTGCCGAGTTCAAGATCGAGGGCGTGTTCGCAGGAGAGACAGAATCGAAGGTAAAAACCCTTACCACCAACGGTGACGGCTTTACTGAGACGCTGTCCTCGATGCTCAAGGCTGGTCAGGAATACACCATCACCGAGACCAAGGCGCCTGCTGGCTACAAGCTTCTTTCGAATGCGTTCAAGATTAAGGTTTCCACTGATGGTTCCGTAACCGTTGTAGGCGAAGTGCCTGTGGGCTGGAAGATCGATGATCGCAGCGACTCCGAGAACGGAGCTGCGCTCATTGTTGCGACCGATGATCCTGTTTCTATGACAGTGACTAAGCAGGCAGAAGGCGCCGATACATCCGCCATGCAGGGCGCTGGGTTCTGCGTGACACCGGCAGAGGGCAGCATCTTTGCCGACGGAACCACTGAAACAAAGACCCTGGTCACAGGAGCGGACGGTAAAACCTCGCTCGATGCGCAGCTGGTTGTGGGCGGCACGTACACCCTTGAAGAGGAAAAAGCGCCTGCCGGTTACAAGCTCATTGATGGCATGCTTTCCTTCACGGTGAACGGCGACGGCACCCTTTCCGTCGCAGGCCAAGCCCCTGAGGGCTTCGCGGTTTCCGCGGAGGGCGGTGTGGCAGTGGTTACCGCCACCGACGCCATTACCGAGGTATCCCTGTCTAAGGTGGACATCGACTCAAACGAGGCGCTTGGCGGTGCCGAGTTCACGCTCGAGGGCGCATTCAGCGATGGTAAGGGTGGCTCGGTCGAGCGCTTGGGCAACGACGCTGCCAAGGTGATCGTGGGTGCTGACGGCAAGCTTACCGTTTCGGGCGCTTCTGACGTTGCCGATGGCAAGGGCCTTGACGCTATCCGGGGCCTTGTCGCAGGCGAGGAGTATACCCTTACTGAGACTCGCGCCCCCGAAGGATACGAACTGAATACGCAGCCCTTCGTATTTGCCATGGGCAACGACGGCGCTGTGGTTCCTGCCGGCGAGGCGTGGGGTTGGTCTGTAGAGAGTGGCTCCGCATCAATCGTTGCTGCCGACAAGGCAATTGAGTTCCGTATCCTTAAGCAGGGTCGCGCAATCGGCGGCAAAGAAGCCGAATCGGCTGATCCTGGCTTCATGGCGGGCGCTGAGTTCGCGGTGACGGGCGTCTTCGCAGGCAGCACGGAGGAATCCACCGATGTCATGACGGTGGGTATCGACGGATGGACCGAGGGCTGGTCGTCACTGCTGGTTGCCGGCAACATCTATAAGATTTCCGAGACGCGCGCGCCGCTGGGCTACAAGCTTATTGCCGAACCGCTGAACGTGATGGTGAAGACGGACGGCACGCTTGTGGCGGTGGATGCTGAGGGCAATGCCCTTGATGAGGGCAATGCCCTTGATGCGGATGCCGGTGCGCAGGGTTGGACCGTGTCGGAAGATACCGAGGGGATTGCGCAGATAACTGCCGTCGACGAGCCTACTAGCGTGATGCTTTCCAAGGTATCCGCCGAGGGCGGCCAGGCACTTTCCGGTGCCGAATTCGACCTTGAGGGCAGCTTTGCCCAGGGCTCTGGGCAGATAGCGCCAGAGAAGAAGCGCATCGTTGTGAACGGCCAGGGCAACTTGCGTATAGCCGATGTCGAGCCGCAGATCCTTGGCGGTGAAACAGTGGGCGAGTTCAGCCAGGCGTCTTCGATAGAGGGCCTTGTCGCAGGCGAGAGCTACCTTCTTACCGAGGTGAAAGCGCCCGCAGGCTACGAGCTTGTGCAGGATACGCTTCGCTTTGCGGTAAACGATGATGGCTCCATTTGCCTCGTTCAGCGCTCTACCGCTCCTGAGGCATGGACGCTTTCCGATGATCAAGGTGAAATTGGCATTACCTGCGCCGATGTGCCGCTGAAGGTAAGCCTGAACAAGCAGAACGAGCAGGGTGCAGCATTGGAAGGCGCCCAGTTCACCCTTTCTGGCGCCTTCCCCGATGGCTCTGCCACCAAGACGTTTACCTCCAACGGCGATGGCGTGGCGTTCAAGGACATGCAGCTTGTCGGCTCTTCGGAAGGCAATAAGTATGTTTTGACGGAAACGCAGGCACCGGATGGTTATGTTGCGATCGACCCAGTAACACTTGTCGTCTATGCCGATGGTACCGTTAAACTCGATGGCGATTCTCTGGACGCCTCTTCGAAGGTGGCTATCGAAAACGGCGAAGATGGTACCGCGTACATTTCCGTTACCGACGATGCCGCTCCGATCCTCGACAACCAGGATGGCAACGATGCCTTCCTCTCCAAGACGGGTGACTGGGCATTCCTGCAAGCG
>FR884632.1:0-208 GCA_000436075.1 Eggerthella sp. CAG:209
CACCATGATTACCCCGTGCCCGCCCGCTGCCGCAACCTGCAATGCGCGCTTTGCCATCTCATGCCCCAGAACCTCCGAGTAATCGCCTGAAGGGTGAATCCCTTCGAGACTAAGCGCAGGAGCATCGATAAATCGTGGTTCGCGCACATGGGAAAGCCGCTCAAGAAACTTGCAGGCTAAGCCCTCGATTTTCACGAACCCCTCATCG
>FR884632.1:293-978 GCA_000436075.1 Eggerthella sp. CAG:209
CGAGCAACGCACACCGCCTCCCAAGGAAAGCTCGCCAACCACCAAGGCATGGCGCACCACCTCGGGATCCATCTGCCCCGTTGCAGCCAAAATACCGAGAGCGATGGGCAGGTCAAACCCCGATCCGGTTTTGCGCAAAGCACCTGGAGCAAGGTTGACCACGATCTTTTCATTCGGCATAACGAAACCGCTTGAACGCAGTGCGGCCTTAACCCGCTCCCTTGACTCTTGAATGGCGGCATCGGCCATACCAACAATGGCAAACCCGGGAAGGCCGTTTGAAATCACAACCTCAACGGAAACAGGAACAGCCGCAACTCCTCGAATGGTGGCACCCTGAACCGAAAAAGAACGGAACGACATACCTATTCCACTCCAAACGCATTTTTATGGAACCGCAAGAACGCTCGGTTCTCGGAGAGCACCAGAATGGAAATGACATCGAACCGAACACGTATGTCGCAGTTTTCGTACGTAGCAAGATAACATGCCGCGATACGTTCATATCGGTCTCGCTTTTTAGCGTCGAGGCTTCGGCGGGAAACCCCTTTTCAACGTTAGATCTCGTCTTCACCTCGACAAAGCACAGAGTGTCCTCTTCCAGAGCGATAATATCGGCCTCACCAGCAACGCATGTCCAGTTCGTCTCTAGGATTTCATACCCTTTACGACTCAAGAATCGTAC
>FR884632.1:996-2261 GCA_000436075.1 Eggerthella sp. CAG:209
CCGCCAATTCCCCCCGTTTGCCCAAGGGCAAATCGCGCTCTTCAGGCGTTGGTTCAGGGAACGGACCCACTTCGTTTTTCAGGCATTCATTTTCAGCAACCATAGCAGCCTCCTTTCGGTGACCACGATAGAAGCCGCACCTTAAATCGATGGGAATACCGTGCGAAAGCAATCGCAAATTTCTAAAAAACAATGCGGATAGCAGGCAACCACAGAAGCTGAAAAGACCTCAAAAGAAAACCCCGCCTACAATGAGCCCAAACCGCCTATCTTTCCCTCAAGCACAGGAGTCGAAAGGTGTTATAAGCCCACTGCAAACGGGATCAAAAACAGGGGAACCGTTTAGTCGAACAACGATTCCTGCAAAAAGTTCTGGCAGAACGATACGCGATGAATAGGAGTCAGGCCTTTTTCTGCGATGGCTTGACGATGACGGGCACTACCGTATCCCTTGGAAGAGGCAAAATCATAACCGGGGTACTCTTTTTCATAGGACACCATCAAAGCATCACGCGACACTTTGGCAATAAGCGAAGCTGCCGAGATGGAGGCACAGCGGGCGTCGCCATGCACCACGTTCATTTCACGAGGATCAAGATGCAGGGGGTTGCCATCGAGGAGAATCACTTCAGGCTCTATACCCTGGGCCTCAATTTCAGCAACGGCCTGTCGAAACGCCTTCCGCAAACATGCCGTCATGCCGCATTCGTCAATCTCGGAAGGTTCGATATCGACAATAGCCCATGCCAAAGCGCGCTCCTTAATCGTTTCAGCCAAAGCGAGCCTATGGGCCTCAGGCACCTGCTTCGAGTCGTTGAGCCCTTCAATCGGAGGGGCATCCTTGCGAAGCACTACCGCACCTACCGTCAAGGGGCCGGCCAACGGACCACGGCCCACCTCATCGAGGCCAACGGTCAAGGCGCCATTTGCAATCTGCTCCTGGTAGGAATACAGCTGGGATACCCGCTCACGCTCCGCTTGCTCGGCCGCCAAGCGACGTTTTGCGACGGCAAGTGCGTTCTGCACCCCCTTGCGCGTATCAGCGCACAGCGAGCGCTCCAAAACCGCATACTCTTCCGCCGAAGCCCCAGAAAGCCGTTTCCTGATGTCACTCACTGTTTGCATACGCCGCTCCTATCTCAAACAGCTCCCCATTCTACCCCATTGCTATAAGCGCACGGGAACATGGGAGAGCAACAAAAGGCGAAGCGGTGTTTCTCTTTTTCTGGCTTCCCTTCAGCTGACGACCAAAAGAAAAAAGACCC
>FR884632.1:2283-6828 GCA_000436075.1 Eggerthella sp. CAG:209
CGCCAAAGGCGGGTCTTACAAGAGCTAGTTAAAAGCCTTTTCCTTGATCTTGGCAGCCTTACCAACCTTGTCACGAAGGTAATAGAGCTTAGCGCGGTTAACGTCGCCGCGACGAGTTACCTCGATCTTCTCGATCTTGGGAGAGTGAACCGGGAAAGTACGCTCTACACCAACAGAGAAGCTGATCTTGCGAACCGTGAAGGTCTCACGGGAAGAAGCGCCATGACGGCGGATAACATCGCCCTGGAAGACCTGGATGCGCTCGCGGTTGCCTTCCTTAATGCGGTAGTGAACCTTTACGTTGTCGCCAACGTTGAAATCTGCGACCTCAGGGTTGATCTGCTGCTGCTCGATTGCGCGGATAATATCCATGGTTTCCGTTCCTTCTATATGCTCAACACTTAGTTTCACTAATAGGGTGTCTTCTGACACAGCCGAAAATTATACTGTTAGCCAGATGTTCATGCAAGAGGTTTATTGCTATTTATTGGCAAACTCTCATCGACACCATATTCCCTCTTCTTTGGGCTGGACGTAAGAAGAAGCTGCCCAACGATGATACCAGTTCACTCGCATTCGTGGGGCAGATACTCCGCCAAATACCCTTTATCTGCCAAAGCCTTCTCGATATCGTCAAGAGCCTCTTCGCTTTCAGCTGATACCAAATGAAAGTGATACCCCGAAGTAACCGTCATGAGCAACGAAGAGCGCCCCGTTCGCATATCTTCATCAAAACGCGCAATATCGCGACGGCTCTTCAGGCCCAAAGATGCGGTCACTTTTCCGTACACGCGATGATTCACCATAACATCTTCTACGGTGCCGCCCAGATCGACGATGGTTTCAAGCTCATCTATCGTCTGCTCTTCTCCATGATGCACTTTAAAGCGCCTCATAAATACCTGCGGCTCCCTCGAAGGCGCCAGAACATAGCCACGATTGGTTGCCACAATATCGTGTCCGTTTGCGCGCAGAAGGGCAATATCTTGCACGATAATCTGCCGACTTACTCCCAGCTCTTTAGCAAGTGCCGCACCTGAAAGCGGTTTCTTTGAACCCACAAGGTCGGAAACGATACGCCCCCGTCGCACCTGCGCACTTGCCATAGCTTCAGCTTTGCCCATAAGCAGCTCCTTGCTAATCGAGAACTTTCAGATGCTTCATGCTCAAATCGAGAATACCCGCCGAGTGAGTTAGCGCGCCAGAAGACACATAGTCAACACCCAATGCTGCGATACCCTGCAAGGCATCAATGTCGACATTGCCTGAGCACTCCGTTTCAGCACGACCATCGATAAGCGAAAGAGCCCCCTTCATTTGCTGAGTGCTCATATTGTCGAGCATGATGATGTCGGCCCCCGCTTCCACCGCCTCAGAAACCTGCTCCAATGTTTCGCATTCCACTTCGATCTTACGAACAAACGGCGCTCGCGATCGGGCAGCCTTCACGGCATTCGTTATGCCACCAGCGGCATCCAGGTGGTTATCCTTCAGCATCACACCATCGGAAAGGTTAAAGCGATGGTTTCCACCGCCGCCCAAACGCACTGCTTCTTTTTCGAAAATACGCATACCTGGCGTAGTTTTACGGGTATCAACGATAACGGTCTTCGAACCAGCCTCGGCCAGAGCATCTACCGCTTGACGCGTTTTTGTGGCTATACCGCTCATGCGCTGTAAATAATTCAAAGCCACACGTTCGCCTGAAAGCAGGGCACGAACGTCAGCGTGAACAATGCCTAACAACTGCCCCGATGAGATGCGCTGCCCGTCCGAAACTGAAGCATCGAACCGTGCCGCCGGATCAAGGATCTTAAAGGTGCGCTCAAACACCTGCAACCCCGCAATGACGCCATCCTGTTTGGCAATAAGTTCAACAGTGCCACGATGAGCCTCGGGCATCACGGCAGCGGTTGACACATCTTCACTAGTGATGTCCTCGCGAAGCGCCCTTTTTATATGTTCGTCCACAATCAAAACAAACGAAGAAAGATCCATCTACCTCGCCACCTTAACAACGACATTTGCTGCAACCTGCTGAGGCATCTTGGCATGAGCCGCACGCTGTGCAGCGCCCGCCGTCGAAACCGCGCCCGCATACATTGAGGCCGCCTTCGCCATACGAGACGACACAACTCGCGCGGCGCGCTGGGCGAACACCAGCGATTCAAGCAGCGAATTGGAGGCAAGGCGATTCTTGCCATGAACGCCATTGCAGGCCGTTTCGCCCAATGCAAAGAAGTTCATCATGGTTGTTTCCGAGTCGCTGTTCACATGCACACCGCCCATGAAATAATGCTGGGCAGGAACCACGGGGATAGGCTCCTTCAATAGATCGTAGCCCTCTTCGAGGCAGCGCTCGTAGATGTGGGAGAAGTGACCGGTGATTTCATCGGGCGACATACGCTCGAAGGAAAGCAACACGTGATCGGTGCCATCTTTTTTCATTTGCTCATAGATAGCCGCAGAAACCACATCGCGCGGCTGCAGTTCATCAGTGAAACGATTGCCCTCAGCATCAAGCAAGATCGCACCTTCGCCACGGCAAGATTCCGAGATAAGGAACGCACGTCCCGGATGCTTGACGTACAAGCTTGTGGGATGAATCTGAACGTAATCCATATGCTCAAGCGCAACGCCATGCTCCTGGGCAATGCGGCATGCATCTCCCGTAAGGCTTGGGAAGTTGGTGGATCGCTCATAGCTCCCCCCGATACCCCCTGTAGCAAGCATGGTATAGGGAGCACGAATAAGAAGGCGACGCTCGGCTCCTTCACCGCCACGACGATCGGCGCATACGACACCCACGCAACGATTCCCCTGCGGAGCCTCGATGATGTCGGTAACCTCGATATGCTCCAAAATACGCACATTGGGGAGACGGCGAACGTTTTCCAACAACGTGGTGGTAATCTCTTCGCCGGTAATGTCGCCGTGATAGCAGATACGGGGACGCGAATGGGCCCCTTCGCGCGTATACGCCAACGAGCCATCAGCTTCGCGCTCGAAGTCGACCCCGCGACGGATCAGGTCGTCGATAACCGAGCGGCTCGATCGGATCATGATATCAACGCTTTCGGCGCGGTTCTCGTAATGGCCTGCCCTCATGGTGTCCTCATAGAAGGCATCGTAATCGCCCTCGTCATGAAGTACGCATATGCCACCTTGGGCGAGCATGGAATCGCATTCTTCCACAACCGTTTTCGTGACCATAATGATGTTTGCCGTAGAAGGGAGATTGAGCGCGGCATACAGCCCTGAAACGCCACACCCCGCAATGAGCACATCGCATTTGATTTCTTCTGTCTGCATGGCAATCCCCTATCGTGCCGCATACTCAAGCATAAGCTCGAGGGTTTTCTTGGCTGGATCCTGAAGTTCAAACGGAACCTCTACACCCACCTGCTCGTTAGCAAGGCAATCGGCAACCTTTTCCAGCGTTACCGCAGTCATGTTCTCACATACAGGGACGCGATGGGCAAAATGAAAGCGCTTGCCGCTGCCGGCATTGCGCAACTCCATTTCACGCAGCACGCCGATCATCGTTACGATGATGAAATCTTCCGCATCGCTTTTCTGGGTGAACTCGATAATGCCCTTGGTTGAGCCGATATAGTCGGCTTCCGCCAGCACCTCTTCTGTGCATTCGGGATGAGCAAGAACAAGCGCCTCGGGATACTCTTCCTCCAACGCAATGATCTCGTCAGGAGTAATGCGTTGATGACGAGGGCAGAACCCATTGTTTAAAATCACATGCTTTTCGGGAACCTGCTTCGCAACAAAACGTCCCAAGTTGACATCGGGAATAAACAGCAAGTGGTTCTGCGGCAGCTCGCGGCAGATCTTCTCCGCATTCGAAGAAGTGACGCACACGTCGCTCCATGTCTTCATTTCGGCAGTGGAATTCACATAGCACACTACCGCCAAATCATCACCGTACCGCGCGCGAGCATCATCGATGGTTTTCTTATCGACCATATGGGCCATAGGACAATCAGCTGCAGGCTCGGGCAAGAGAACAGTCTTGCCAGGATTCAGCAGCTTCGCACTTTCGCCCATGAACTCAACGCCCGCGAGAACGATGGTTTTCTGAGGCAATTCCACCGCCAGTTTGGCAAGATAGAACGAATCGCCGACATAATCAGCCACCGCCTGAACCTCAGGCTGCACGTAATAATGGGCGAGGATAACCGCGTCACGCTCGGCCTTCAACCGATCGATCGTTGCCACCAACGTTGGATCGGGAACCTGAGCGGCAAACGAATTCAAAGGTGCTTCACATACAGGGCAATCGGCCCTACCGCGAGGATTTTGAGCACCTCCGACTTGCTGCGACGACGATACCTGTCTTTTAGCTTGCTTCCCTCCGACGGCTTCAACATTGCCCATGCGAACACTTCCCCTTCTTCCAAGCCACATTCTTTTGTCACAGGTTTATCATGGGCGGTAGTTTACCACCGCTGTTTACACCTGACAATTCAGGTGACAAGACACAGAGAAAACGAAACCTGCCCGAAACAATAAAAGGCGCTCGGAAAACCCGAG
>FR884632.1:6851-18905 GCA_000436075.1 Eggerthella sp. CAG:209
CCTTCAACAACTCCAAGAGAGCTAGACAAGAAGCAAAAGACCGAAAACCCCTACGCCTACGACGATGCACCATACCAACGATTTCGTCTTGATGGCAACGGCGATAACAGCAGCAGCTGCAATAAGGGGAATCGCCGCCGGCCAGAAGCCCGCATCGAACATCCCTGGTGCAAGCAGGTCGTTAGAAATAAGGGCAGCGAATGCCGCTGGCGGGATGAAGGCAAGCGCCCGGGAAAGCCATCCTGGAAGATCCCTTCCGCGCAAGGCGAATACGGGAACAACGCGGCAAATGAGGATGGTGGCCGCACAGGCAATGCCGATAAACGCAAACTCACTCCACGACATGGGCACCCCCCTTCCTGGAAACGATCATACCCGCAGCAACGCCGGCCAAGGCGCCGATAAGAATAGCCGGACCCGATAAACCTACGCACTTGCACACAAACACGCCTAGCACCGCAATCAAAGCGGCAACAATATTGGGCTTTGTGGCTTTCTGGGAAAACAAAAGGCACAGGAAGATGCTGGTCATGGCAAACGACGCCAAAGCCGTGGGCACCGTAAGAAGAGATCCAAGGACAACGCCAAGCGTGTTGGCAAGAGCCCAAGTTGTCTCGCATAGGAGATTGACGGCTGTCGCTTGCGACACCCTCCATTCCCCCAAGCTGAAACGTCCCAAGTTCACTGCAAACGACTCATCGGTCACCGTAGCGCCAAACAAGAAAGAAAGGGGCTTAGGGGTTTCGTGGCAAAAACGCGAAAGCGAAGCGCCATACAACAGCTGGCGTGTATTCACCAACGTGACTGAAGCGATGATAGCCAGCGCGGGCGACCCAGCAAGCCACATATTGGGAATCATGTATTGACCCGCACCCGAATAAAAGAGCATGGAAAGCAGGAACACCTGCAAAGGATCGAGTCCTATCTGCTGGGCAAGGATACCGCAAGGTATGCCCAAGAACACATATCCGATCATGACGGGAAATGCTGCATTAAGCGGCGCCTTGATACGCGCAAGTACGCCTTTGGGCTGTGAGGGATTATTGCTCTCGGAGGCAGTTCCGGGGGCTTGGCCTTCTTTATGTTTCGATTTCGTTTCGTCCATAGCCAAGACAATATACCACTCACAGGCAAGTCCCGCAGAAATAACCCGCTCATCGCGAATACTAAACGCTTGCGAAGCGAAACTCATCGCATTATTCGAGCAAGTCCAACAGCAAAGAGAAAGATCTATCGTGATCGCATGCACGACAGCAACGCCCAAAACTAGCCCTTCGCATCGAATAGAGTTCGAATCGAACTCTTCGATATGGCCCTGCGCGAAGCCCCCGAAAGAAAAACACTGCTCGTCTTGAGCAGCGTTTTCGTCAGCGGAATGACTGAGGAACAAACATATTCTTGAAAAAGTTGGTGGCATAACGGTCCGTCATGCCAGCCACATGATCGGTTACGGCACGCAGCGGATCGCCATCAGAAATCGACCGCAACTCAGCAGGAACCTGATCGTAGTGGCGAACAAAGTAATCGAACAGGTCTTCCACCAAGTGTTTCGCTTTGCGAACCTCCTGCATTACTGGCTCTGCGGTATACACATTCTGGAAAAGAAACTCGCGCAGCTCCATCATGGCATCCCATACAGGCTGGCTCATCTGGATATCGTCCACATGAACGGAAGTCTCAATCATGTCGTGTACCAGAGTCTCGATACGCGCAGAATGATTTTCGCCAAGCACTCGATGGGTAGAAGCGGGCAGATCGGACTCCCGCAAAGAACCAGCGCGAATAGCGTCATCGATATCGTGGTTCACATATGCAATACGGTCAGCCGTGGCAACGATGCGGCCTTCCAACGTCTCTGCACGCTGAACTCCGGTATGGCACACAATGCCATCACGCACCTCGGCAGTAAGATTGAGCCCCTTGCCATCGTTTTCAATGATGTCGACCACACGCAGACTTTGAACATTGTGGCGATAGAGCGCCTGCCCTTCGGGCGAATCGGGGTCGATGCCCTTATGGCGCGCAAGACATGCCGCCAGCGCCTGTTCCCCCACGTGACCAAAGGGCGTATGGCCCAAATCATGACCAAGCGCTATTGCCTCAGCAAGGTCTTCGTTCAGCCCCAACGCACGAGCAATGGTGCGCGCAATCTGTGCAACCTCAAGCGTATGCGTGAGACGGGTACGGTAATGGTCGCCCACAGGAGCTAGAAATACTTGCGTTTTATGGGAAAGACGGCGAAATGCCTTAGTATGCAAGATTTTGTCTCGATCTCGCTGATATTCGGTGCGATAGAGGTCAGGCTCGCACGAACGCGCCCTTCCTTCCGTTTCATCGGAAAACGCGGCATCCGAAGAGAAGCGCACGTGCTCCTGGTCAGCCTGTTCTTCTCTGGATACCAGCTTCATGGTTATTCCCCTTCGACAATAAGAAGACGACGGCACACTGGGCACGTTGCCAAGGGGGCCTGGGAGCGAATCTTGCTCATGCGGCTTGAATCAAACGTGTTGCGACATGCGCTGCAGGCGCCTTCGTGCACTTCCGACAACGCAACGCCACCACATGCACTACGGGTTTTCTCATATACCTTCAGCAATTCCCCATCAACCTGCTCAGCCAGGGAAACACGCGCTTTTTCGCCTTCTTCGATGGCAGCACGGAGGGATCCACCCACCTTCTGGAACGAAGCGATAAGATCCCGCTCCTTGGCATCAAGATCGGCGAGGGCCTGCATGATCTGCTTCATGACGGGATTGATCTTGTCCACTTCCTCTTCCACGCGGGAGAGCTCAAGTGATACCTTTTCGCGGCGCTTGCGCACGCCATCAAGATCACGTGTATGGGCCGTCACAGCACGATAATCGCCCTGCACCTGCGAAAGCGTTTCGGTGATTTCATCTTGCTTTGCAGAAAGAAGCTCATCTTCCTGCACGAATGCGGCAAGCTTTCCTTCGGCTTCATCGAGCATGTCCTGAACCTGGACTTTGCGCTTGAGCACCTCGTCTTTCTTGGCGCGTACCTCAAGGATAGCTTTCCTGTGGGGAAGCTCTTTGAACTCCTTTTTGGCCGAAACAACCTTTCGATCCACCTCCTGCAACTTACGGAGGGTTACGATGTCGTGTTCGGTAGCGTACATGGGCGTACAGCCTTTCTTCTGGACTTGCTTGACTGATTATCAATTACCGCCTGGACGATTCAGGCGTATACCAATTGTTGCTCTGGTCGATCATGGTAATGCAAGATTCGGCCACACCTGCTTCGGCAGCATAGGCTGCAAGCAATGCGCACAACGGAAACTCGGACACATCGTGACCAAGCTCGATTATCGCCAAGCCCGACAGCGCTGCGTCCAATGCTTCATGATACTTTATCTCGCCGCAAATAAGGCAACCAATGCCCTGGTCGAGACACATACGGGCAAAGGAACCCGCCGAACCACCGCTGGTAACGATCCGCGAAAGCTGCTTGTCGGGAGACCCCCACACGCGCGGATAGGTGCCAAACACACTTACGCAACGGGCGCTCAGATGACGCAACGTCAAAGGCTCCTCCCCTGAAGAGGGAGCGCAAATACGCCCAAATCCTTTGTTGGCAGCGTCAGGCAGGGGATCAAGCACGCCAAGTGGCGTCAAGCGCAAAAGCACCGGCAACGCATCGAGACCAGCCGTTGATACATCAAGGGCAGTATGGAACGAGAGAACGCTGACACCCAGCTCGCAGGCGCGGCGCACCACGGCACCAGGAGCATGGCCCATTGCCGCTTGTGGCATAAATGCGTCGGGCGCGTCAATGAATACAGGGTGATGGGTCAATAGCACATTCGCACCATGCGCATGAGCCTCTTCCACGGCATGAATGGTGGGGTCGAGGGCGACTGCCACCCCCCGCACGGTATCCATGGGATTACCCACCAACATTCCCGTCCTATCCCAAGAGCAAGCATCCGAGGCGGGCATCTTACGCAAAAGCTCGCGCTCTAGCTCGCCTACCACCATCATCCGTTCGTTTGAGGCCAAATTGCCCGCATCGGTTTTTTTGAGTGAAACTACTTCCTCGGTCACAGTAAACATCTCCTTGCTGCGTTGGCTAGCCCAGGACAATGGTTCGACGATCGCCACCGGGAACCACCACGGTTACCTCACGGTACCCCGCTTCGTACATCCAACGATACCCCGCTTCAATGCCCCTATCCACATCGGTTACCGTATGGGCATCTGTACCCAATGTGCAGGGCACGCCAGCACGGCAAAATTCACGCAGAAGCCCTTGGCTGGGAAACATTTCCTTGCAGGCATAGGTAAGCCCAGAAGTGTTCACTTCGATCATTCGGCCAGCCTCACTTGCTGCCTGCGCTGCCTGCTTGTACAAGTCGATTGGGTCAAACGAGGCCCTACGACCAAATTTCTTTACAAGATCCGGATGAGCCATAACGGTAAAGGGCGCCTTGGAAACAACCGCTTCGCACCATACCTCGAAATATCGACGCCAGATATAGTCGGGGCCCACCTCATCCCAATAGCCACGTTGAGCGGGATCGTCAAAAGGCCACAGATCGAGAAAATGAACCGAACCCAACACGATATCAAACCGGTCGAATTCATCGGGGGCAAACGCACGATCCTCGCCTTGCCCGAGCCAGTCGAGCTCACATCCCACCAGCACTTCCATGTCAGGGTACTTCGCGCGCTGCGCTAAAATCCGCTCAAAGTACTCTGGCAGCCTATCTGCGTGCATGGAAACATAGTCACGCGGGTCAACCTGTGGTGTAAGCGGGTAGTGCTCGGTAACAGCGATATTCGTAATTCCCACCCTATGGGCACGGGCGACAAGCTCCTCGATGGGCGCATGACCGTGATTCGTCATATCAGTGTGGGTGTGTTGAGTTACTAATTCCATGTGCATTCTCCTGCAACAATGAAGAGGGCACCCATTGGCGCCCTCGTTTCTTTTCGTCCTTATTGTATCGACCTAGCCAACCACATCGTTAAACGCTTCGATGAATGCACCAAGCTCTTCTGCCGTGGTGGTGTTGCCCAAGGAAACGCGAAGCGATCCCAACGCATCATCACGGCTAACGCCGATTGCCTTGAGGACATGCGAGGGATTAAGAGAATGGGACGAGCAAGCCGAACCGCCCGATACGCAGAACCCACGCCTATCAAGTTGCAGGATAAGCGTCTCGCTTTCCATGCCCCTAACAAGCACATTTACCACATGAGGGGCAAACGCCGTAGTGCCTGGCTCCACCGAAACAGCAGCCTTCACCTTGGGATTTTCAAGAAGGCGTGCATAACATTCGTCGCGCAAGGCACGCAGGCGCTGTGCGTTTTTGTCGAGATTCGCAAGCGCGGCACGCGCGGCAGCGGAGAACCCGACTGCCCCCATAACGTTCTGAGTGCCGCTTCGGCGCCCCGACTCCTGGCCACCGCCCACAATCTGAGCCGTAAATGGGGTACGCACCTTAACGTACAAGGCGCCCATGCCCTTCGGTCCCCCGATTTTATGCGACGAGACGGAGAGGGCATCAACGCCCCATTCCTTCACCGAAACAGGGATTTTGCCGAATGCCTGGGTTGCATCCACATGGAAAAGTGCTCCCGCCTTGTGCGCAACTGCGGCAAGGGCGGGGATATCCATAACGCTACCAACCTCGTTGTTGACTGCCATAATGGATACGAGCAAAACCCTATCGGTAAGAACTTCCTCCAAAGCATCAGGCGTGATGTGACCTGAGGAATCGGGTTCAACATACGTTACCTGAGCGCCCCAATGCCCCAGCGTTTCTGCCGCTTTAAGGACGGCATCGTGCTCAATGGATGAAACCACGATTTGGGGAACGCATTCATGATCGCCCTCTTGCTCGGCGCGGGCCATCGCAGCATCAACGATGCCAAACAATGCGGCATTATCGGCCTCGGTAGCGCCAGAAGTGAACGTCATCTCATCGGGACGCGCCTTGATAGATCGCGCTATATCTTCGCGCGCCTGTTCGAGTGCGCGAAACGCCGTACGGCCAACCTCGTAGAGGGAATTGGCGTTGCCATTGCCCGCAACAAGCCCATCGATTCCCGCTTGAAGATACGGAGCCATAGCGTCAGCGGCCTCTTTGCAAAGCGGCGCTGTTGCCGCCCAGTCCAAATAAACAGGTTTGTCCATTAGCGAACCTCCGCCCCAGCATTGCGCAAAATGCCAATGGCCGCTTCGGGGTCTTCCGCTTTGAATACGCCAGAACCGGCAACCAACACATCTGCACCCTGGGCGCATACCAAGCCTGCCGTACGCCCAGCGCTTATTCCGCCATCGACCTCGATAAGAAGATCGGGATTCAAGCGCTTTGCCATTTCAGCCACTTTGCCTACACGATCTTCGCTGCCTTCAATATATGATTGGCCGGAAAAGCCTGGGAACACGCTCATAACCAGAACCATATCCACCTCAGCAATATAAGGCTCCAGCTCCTCGACAGGATAATCGGGTTTCAGGGTTAATGCCGGATGCACACCAGCCTCACGAGTCCGCTGAATGAACTCGCGCAGCTCGCCTTCCCCATGAAGCGCTTCCATATGAACCGAAACCCAATCGGCCCCAGCCTTTAAATACCAATCGAGCTGCTCGAGAGGATTGGAAATCATGAGATGCACATCAAGCGGGATATCGGTGATCTTCTTCAATTGCGAAACGAAGGGGACGCCCAATGTGAGATTCGGCACGAAATGCCCATCCATCACATCAACGTGGATGAAATCCGTACCACCACGTTCAAGCATGCGGATATCACGCTCAAAATTCATGAAGTCCGCAGACAAAATAGAGGGGGAGATTTTGATGTCACCGAACACGGCAACCCCTTTCCTTGAAAGTAACTTGCTGCCTATTCTACACGCAGCACCACGGTAAAAAAGACAAAGCCGTATGCACTCCGCAGCAATGCATCACATAACTTACCTATTCTTTGCCTCAAGATCGAGCAGGAATTTCTTCACTGTTGGCCCAAAGGCATAGCCACCCAATTTTCCGTTTGATCCAACCACCCTATGACAGGGAACGAACAGCGGGATGGGGTTTCGACCACAAGCTTGCCCCACCGCCTGCAGGGCACCGGGCTTGCCAAGGCTTTCTGCGATTTCTGCATAGGTACGCGTCTCGCCATAGGGAATTTCGGAAATCTTTGCCCAAACCTCACGCTGGAATGCCGATCCTTCAGCACGCACTGGAACCTCAAACGCAATACGCTTTCCGGCAAGATATTCCAGCACTTCGCTGGAAGCCCGATTGGTAAGGGCTGTCGCGTGCTGGCGTCCCACCAATTGAACGGGGCCAAAGGCGAAATGGGTTATAGCGGCACCATCCGATTCAATGGCAACCCTTCCCATAGGGGTGCGATAGATAAAATACGTTCGCTCCATCAGTGCGTTTCGCCCGCCTTGTCAAGCCCCCAGAACTCAGTGGTCAAGGGACGCTTGAATAGATCGGCAGCCAAAGGTTCGATGGGGGCGCCCTCCCACACCAACGATCGAACCGCTGTGGTAATGGGGAGCTCAACATTGTGTTTCTCGGCCAAAGGACAAATGGTTTGGCAGGCAACGGCTCCTTCTACCACCATATGGGTTCGTTCCTCGAAGCCGCCCAACGTAGCGCCCTGGGCAAGCGCCTTGCCAAATGAACGGTTGCGAGAATGCTCAGAGGTGCAGGTTGCAATCAGATCGCCCGCACCCGCTAGGCCCATTACCGTCAGGGCATCGCCGCCGCAAGCCTTCACCAGTCGGCTCATTTCCGCCATGCCGCGCGTCATAATCATAGCGGCGGTATTGTCACCGTAACCAAAGCCATACGCCGCGCCCACCGCAATAGCGATAACGTTCTTGAACGCCGCGCACAGCTCAACGCCTACGTAGTCGGGAGAGGTGTAGCAGCGGAAATACGATGTGGTAAACAAGTCGCGGAAATAGTGCGCGGTGGTTCTGGAACGCGAAGCAATTACCGTACCAGCAGGAACCCCCAAGATAACCTCTTCTGCATGGTTGGGGCCGGAAAGTGCCGCAAGCCTGTCGATATTCCCCAGAACCTCTTCGAATACCTGAACAGGCAGAAGCCCCGTACCTTCCTCGACGCCTTTCGAGCAAACAACAATAGGGGTGCCCTCTTCAACAGCAGGAGCAAGATCCTGGGCAAACTGGCGCGTCAACCGCGAAGGAGTGACGATAACAAGAGCTTCGGCATGCTCAGCACATTTTTGCAGATTACTTGTCGCCGAAATGGAGTCGGAAAGCATCACGCCGTTCAGATAACGAGGATTATGATGCTCCTTCGTGATGGCATCTGCCACCTCCGGTTTACGAGCCCACATCACCACCTCGTTGCCGGCCGCTGCAAGCGTTTGAGCCAAGGCAGTACCCCACGAACCGGCACCGATTACTGCGATCTTACCCATATGTCCTCCTTGAAGAATGCCCACGGCATTCCGAAACACAACGGGCAGGCAAAACTGCCTGCCCGAAAGATGAACTGCATTTATGCCTTTTTCTTCGAACCGATCCGGTTTTCCGTTCCAGCACGCAAACGGGCGATGTTTTCCCTATGAGCCCACACGACAGTTAGGCCAACTAGCAAGCACAGCACAAAGGCAACGGGGTTGCCCCAGAAGAAATACAATGCAAAGAGGGGACATGCCGCAGCTGCCGCAATGGATCCCACAGAAACATACTTTGTTGCCACAACCAGAACAGCGAAAATCGCAATTTCAAGCAAGGCTCCAACAGGGCCAAACGTGGAAAACAGGCAGCCAACGGCAACCGCAATGCCCTTGCCTCCCCTAAAACCCAGCCAAGGGCAGAAAATATGGCCCATGGTGCAACCAAGGAACGCCACCGCAAGGCAGACCTGCTCGATATAAAGGAACGGATTAGGCGAACCGCCAAACGTTTGAACGAATTCCACAACGGCAAGCACATTGCCAGGAAGAACCTGGGTGCCGAATACCGCGGCAATAAGCCCTGCAACGATGCCCTTGCCAAAATCGAGAACGAATACGGCATATCCACCCACTTTTCCCATGGTACGAATGGCGTTGGTGGTACCGATATTGCCCGAGCCATGCTCACGCAGATCGGTGTGATAAAACACCCGCGAGATTATGACTCCCCATGGAATGGAGCCCAGCAAAAACGAAATAACAAGCAGTAAGGCCAACTGGCCCAAAACCGTCAACATTGACTGTTAATCCTTCTTCTTAAACTTGAGGTTGATTGGGGTACCGGTGAAATCAAACGTGGAACGCAGCCTATTCTCCAGATAGCGCTCAAACGAGGGTTCAACCAGATCGGGATGGTTGCAGAAGAACGTAAAGAACGGGGGCTGTACGCCCGTCTGGGTAACATACTTCAGCTTCAAAATACGCTTGCCCTTGGAAATGGTATGACCGAACTCGCGAATATCCTGAAGCCAGTTGTTGAGACGGCTTGTAGAAATGCTCTTGGAATAGTTGGCATGCGCTTCGTTGATAGCGCCCCAGATGCGTTGAACGTTCTTGCCGGAAAGCGCAGAAATTGCGATGACCGGAGCATATCCCACGAACTTAAGACGATCTTCAATGCGTTCACGTACTTCAGCCTTTGCATCCGGCCCTTCCACCAAGTCCCACTTGTTCAATACCACTACCATAGCGCAGCCGCGCTCAGCTGCCATACCGGCAACGCGCTGATCCTGGTCGGTAAGGCCGATAGTGGAGTCAATCACCAAAAGAACAACTTCAGCACGATCGATTGCGCGCATGGCACGCACGAAGCCGTAATACTCAACGTCTTCATCGATAACGCTCTTCTTGCGCAGACCCGCCGTGTCGACGATGGTGTAGAACTGACCCTCATGTTCCACCATGGTATCGATAGCGTCACGCGTGGTGCCCGCAACGTTGGAAACGATAGAGCGATCGTTATTGGTAAGCTTGTTCGTCAGGGACGACTTGCCCGCATTGGGGCGACCGATAATAGCAACGTTGATGGAGTCGATCTCCTCTTCTTCGTCGCTTTCCTCGGGGAACAGCGAAACGATTTCATCGAGCAGATCGCCCGTACCGGTGCCGTGAAGGGCAGAAACGGGGCGCGGCTCCCCTAAGCCCAACTGCATGAACTCCCACATAGCGCTTTCGTCTGCTGCGTTATCGAGTTTGTTTACCGAAAGAAGCACTGGCTTCTTGCTACGGCGAAGGATGTTGGCAACGGCCTGATCGTCGGCGTTAACGCCGGTTTGACCGTCAACCAAGAAGATGATGACATCCGCCTCGTCGGCTGCAGTTAACGCCTGAGCGGTAATGGAACCCTGGAAGATATCATCGCCGCCCATTTCGATACCGCCGGTATCGATGATCTTGAAGTCGCGGCCATTCCAGTCCGCCTCATGGTAAGAACGATCGCGCGTCACGCCGCGCATCTCGTGAACAATAGCTTCGTTGTTTTCCGCAAGGCGGTTCACCAAGGTGGACTTGCCCACATTGGGGCGACCAACAATGGCCACGATTGGCAAGCTCATTCTTGCTCCTAACATTGCTGAAGGTAACTTTATCAAGAGTTCAGGATACCACTCACACGTACCCGCAATTTGACCGCCTCATCAGCAGCACGGGATAAACACGCCTTCCCTATGAGCTATACGATGGGCTTCTTCCATTCGGGCAGGCCGCGAGCACGGCGATTGCGATTGCGACCGCGCATATTTCGAACACACCCCTGCATACCATGGGGAACATACGCCATATTCTCTAGATCATCGGGCAGATAGCTCACCAATGACAGAGGGGCCGTCTGCTGTACCGCTTCGGGCTCAGGGCCAGCAACAGCAGCAAACCCGTAGACCGATGCGCCTTGAGCCACGAGCTTCTGTTCGTAACCGCTCCAAGGCTCCTCAGGGAACAGAGAGCGAACATCGTCGGTATTCCACAGCAATTCGTAACCAGCTAATTCGAGCTGGGTGAGCGAAAATTCATGCATTGGCATGCTATCGGTACGCAAACGCAAGGGCGCGCCCTTTGCCAAAAGCGGACGATATGCCATAAGGCGATCCAGATAGGTAAGACGCAAAGGCGCTTTCTTTTTCTTGGGAAACGGCGTGGGGAAGTTCAGGAGGACAGCGGAAAGCTCTCCTTCAGCAAAAAAGTCCGAAAGATCGCGATCTTCCTCATTGAATACGAAAACCGCATTGGTAACCCCTTGGGCAATAGCGCGCTCGGCACAACGAACCACGCATACACCGTCCACGTCGATGCCGACAAACAGCGTATCGGGCCGCGCGGCGGCGCACTCCACGGTGTACTCCCCCTTTCCGCAGCCCAAATCGAGCACAACGTGCTGATAAGAATCGGCACGGGAACCTTCATGGGGAGCCCATTGGCTCCACCGACCACGCCAGCCCGATGGGTTCGGCTCATAGGATTGAGTGGCGCCAGCAAGGCGGTCTTCAAGGGAAAAGCCTTTGTTCAGGCGGGATCGGGTGGTTCGCATCGTGGTAATAACTCCAAACAGAAACAGAACAGGTAGCAGCAAAGCAACCCTCGGAAAAGCAGAGGGTTTACAGCTCACCCAAATAACGGACAACGCTTTCAATTTGATTGTCGGGCGTGGAAGCGCCTGCGCTTACACCCACAACGCGGCATCCGTCAAACCATGACGGGTCGATTTCCTCGGCACGCTCGATGTGATGGGCGCGGGAGCAGTGCTGTGCGCAAATCTCAAAGAGACGCGTGGTGTTCGACGAATTACGTCCGCCGATTACCACCATGGCATCCACCTGCTCTGCAAGCTCGACGGCGGAAAGCTGACGTTGCGTCGTCGCAAAGCAGATGGTGTCTTTCACCTCAAGGTCGAGATGGAGCCCTTCGAGCGCATCTAGAACCTCTTCGAAGCGCTCTCGAGATTGGGTGGTTTGAACAACCACGCCAACTCTGCCCGACAAATCGGAGGGAATATCTTCGGGAGAACCGACAATGGTGCACTGGCCACCAGCGACACGGGCATGAGCCGAGATTCCCTCCACTTCAGGATGACCGGCTTCGCCCACCAC
>FR884632.1:18914-21652 GCA_000436075.1 Eggerthella sp. CAG:209
CCCACCACTAAAACGTGGCGACCATCCTTGGCAAGCTTCGCCGCAGCACGTTGAGCGCGCATAACATGCGGACATGTTGCGTCGATCACCGTAAAGCCTCGCTGCTCAATGTCGTCGATAACCTGAGGCACCACTCCATGCGAGCGGATAACCACCCCATCTGCATCGATGCTGTCGACCGAGTCGGCAACGCAGATGCCACGCTCCTCGAGCTCGGCAACAACACCGGGATTATGGATGAGCGGCCCAAGCGTGCATACCGAACCGCCCGCTTCCGCTGCCTTAAGGGTCATGTCGAGCGCGCGCTGCACGCCATAGCAAGCACCCGCATAGGCAGCCTTCACAACCTTGAGTTTACCCATGGGCGTTACTCCTTGTCGGAATAGTCAGGCAATGTTGCAGGATCGAACGCCGAAATGGGATGGTCGGCAAACACCTGCGAGTAATCCTTCGAATCGGGGAACAGTTCCGCCATGTTTACCTCCTCTGGCTTGCAACCCCTCGTAAGCGCATATGCTTCACGCATCACATACCACGAGCAACCGTCCATGCGCTCTTCTTTAGGAAGGAAGTCAAACGAGGAAAGCTCCACAGGCGTGCCGAAGCGCGCCGTGATACGGGGAAAGCGCACTCGTTGCCCCTTCTGCTTCACTTTGCTCACATTCTCCAAGCCCAAAGGGATAAGAGGGGCCTTGCCCATTCGAGCAATCAGAGCTGCGCCGCCATGCAATTCTGGGGCAGCGCTTCCTTTACCGCGCCTTGTTCCTTCAGGAAAAATGCCAACCCATTCGCCGTTCTTCAGCATGCGAGCAGCGCGCTTCAAAGCCGTTCGGTCAGCACTGCCTCGTTTGATGGGGAAAGCGCCAACGCTCGAAATAACCATGCCCAAGAAGCCCTTGCCCGCACGAAACAAGGAATCGCGAGCAATTAGGCGCACCCATCCCTTAGGACGCACCGAAAGGAACATGATGATAACGTCGAGGTACGAATAGTGAGGCGAAACTAAAATGGCGCCAGTTGTTTTACCGGCAAAAGCATCCACGATTTCCTTGCCTTCTACGCGAAAGCGGAACAGCACCTTGCACAGAAAACTGAACAGCCCCGAAAGGAACAGCGCAACGCCATGGGGAATGCGGTTACTCTGATTGTTTCCAGCAAGAGGACGATCCCAATACTCTTCATGTATGTTGAAAGCCATTAAAGCGCCATCCTTGCTCGAGCCAAACCACAAATAGAGCCAATAACTTCTTCCACATGCATACTGGAGGAATCAAGCAAAACCGCATCTTCCGCAGGACGCAAGGGCGCCGTATCGCGACTTGAGTCAAGCTCATCCCTACGGATGATGTCATCAAGTACTTCCTGATAGTCGATGGAGCCAATTCCCCTATCGGCGTTTTGCCGGACACGACGGTGGGCGCGCTCCTCGGCAGAAGCAGTAAGAAACACCTTCACTTCAGCGTTGGGAAAAACCTCAGTTCCGATATCACGGCCCTCTACGACGTAATTGCCCTCCGAGCCAATGCGGCGCTGCTGATCAAGCAGCGCCTGACGCACAGCAGGAACAGCAGAAACCGCCGAAACGGATCGATCTATCTCGGCAGTGCGGATAGCTCCAGTTACTTCAACGTCATCGACAAAAACGCGACGAGGAACAGGATCTCCCTGCTCATGGCGAAAGCTGATTGTGCAGGAGTGCGCGAGAGCACCCACTGCTTCGGCATCTTCCAAGGAAACTCCATCATGCAGCGCACGCCATGCAACCGCACGATACATGGCACCCGTATCCAAGCAGGAGAAGCCCAGCTCTTTCGCTACAGCCTTTGCAACGGTTGACTTACCTGCCCCCGAGGGACCGTCAATCGCTATGATCATCTACGCCAATCCTTTCAAACACTCAAGAAACGTGGGAAAGCTGACAGAAACGCTGTCGAAATCGATAATGTCAACTGGAGTATCGGAGCACAACCCGACCAAAGACCAAGTCATAGCAAGACGATGATCCTTGCGCGAGTCGAACACAAGCCCCTGCGGAACCTGCAAATCAGGCTGACCCTCGATGTACAGATCATCATTTTCAGCCCAAGCGTTCACACCCAGCTTTTCCAAGCCTTCAATAATAGCGGTAAGGCGATTCGATTCCTTCTTAGTAAGCTCACTAACCCCGCGGAAAACTGTAATTCCAGCAGCATGAGCCGCAACCAGAGCCAGAACAGGAATCTCATCGATCTCTGAGGCGATGTGCTGCGAAGGAATTTCGCAACCTACCAACCTGTCGGTATACGTTGCTTCGATAATGCCTATCGGCTCTTTGCCTTCTGCGGTAAGGTAACGCACCTCAATAGAGGCACCCATGCGCTCAAGGGTGCGAATGAAGCCGACACGACCAGGATTGAGGCTGACGTTCTCAACCTGAATGGAGCTACCCTTCTTCAGGAGGGCAGCACAAATCAGAAACGCCGCCGATGAAGGATCTCCCGGAACGTCAACCTCCGAAGCGGAAAGCACAACGGGGCCTTCAACCGAAGCACGACGAAACGCATGCTCCACCTTTACGCCAAATTCAGGCAGCATCAATTCCGTGTGGTTACGCGAAACAGCGGGCTCGTTGATGGTGGTGGTACCTTTGGCACCTAAACCAGCCAAGAGAACCGCTGTTTTCAGTTGCGCCGACGCCATCGGCGAATCGTATGTGATAGCTTTGAGGTTCGGTGTACCAATTTCCGTTACCGGCAGGG
>FR884632.1:21686-29591 GCA_000436075.1 Eggerthella sp. CAG:209
AGGCTCAAAGCTAGCCCCCATCTTCATCAAGGGTGCAATGATACGACGCATCGGACGTTTCTGAAGCGACTCATCGCCCGTAATCTGAACGCGAATACTCCATGGAGCCAAAATGCCCATAAGAAGTCGCGAGGTGGTACCGGAGTTCCCGCAGTCAATGGGGCCCTCGGGTTGTTTGGGGCCCTCAGCACCCCACCCCGTAACGCCACCGGCCAACGTGCCGTCAATTTGGCGTTCCAAAGAAACCTTTGCGCCCAAAGCGGAAACCGCGCCAATGGTTGAACGCACATCGGCGGAATCGAGAACCCCCGTCAAACGCGAGGTTCCTTCTGCCATGGCGGCAAAAAGCACAGCACGATGGGATATGGATTTGTCACCAGGAACGCGGGCGGCTCCATCAAGAGGAGCGCCCAAAGGCTCGATGCGTGTAATATTTGAATCGCCCATGACGTCCACTACTCCTTAGATAGAGGGTTGAAGGAAATGCTGAAACCAGCTTTGATGAGCTGGGTGGATAGCTTTCCGATATCGCCTTCGTCGGTAAGTACCATATCGAGAACGGCGCTCGAAGACGTGATGTGGTCAATATCGATAGACTGCACGTTGCAACCAACTTGGCTTGCAATGGTAGTGACCTCGGCAATGATGCCAGGACGATTGGTAAGCGGGATGCGCACTTCCAGCAAATCTTCAGTTGCGGGAACCCATTTGGCGGGAATAGACCTACGGGCTTGAGCCGCTCGGTCAAGCAGCTTGGTGAACTCGGTCTTATCGCCTTCGCGCAACACATCTGCATAACCACGCAAAATAGATTGCACCTCATCAAGTCCTTCCACAATGGCTTCTCGGTTATCAAAGGCGATTCCCGTCCACAAAGCCGGAGAGCCTGCAGCGATGCGGGTGGAATCCTTAAACCCGCCAGCAGCCAAGCGGAATAGGGCTTCCTGATCGTCGGCATGACGCACAGCAAGCTCCACCAGCGAAGAAGCAACAAAATGCGGCACATGGCTTACGATGGCAACCGCTTCGTCGTGTTTATCACGCGGCAAGGAAACCACGCGCGCGCCGAGACCCGCAAGTGCCTCATGGAGATTGGCGTAATCGTCTGGCGACGTTTCCTCGTCGGGACACAGCACCCAATGAGCACCTTTGAACATATCCTCTCGTGCGCCCTCAATACCGCTTTTCTCCGAACCTGCCATCGGATGACCGGGAATATACTTTTCGGGATAGCGCAAAAGCTCCTGCGCCTGTCGGCTCACGATCTTCTTCGTCGAACAGGCATCGGTTACCACGCCTTTGAAATCACAGGCAGCAATGATACGAAAGTATTCGTTTGCCACAGGTACGGGAGTTGCAATCATTACCAGTTCGCAACCGCAGAGTACTGAGCCCAGATCCTCGCTCGAAACGTGGCCTTCATCGATCCAGCCACGCTCTTGAGCTGCCTTAACCGCATCCTCAGAAACATCAATGCCCACGAGACGCGCATCGGGATATGCGTTGCGATACATTGCCGCAAAGGATGATCCGATAAGCCCGAGGCCGATAACGGCCACTGAGGAAAAGTGCGTCTTCATAGCTAATTTGCCCATTTCTGATAGCGGTTTGTTCGTGTGGATGATTCTACCACGCCTATCTGGCAGCCTGTTCAAGCGCTACAACCTCTTGCGAGCTGAGCACACGATATTTCCCTTCAGGGAGACTGCCCAGCTCAAGAGGGCCAAACGACTCACGGTGCAAACAAAGCACAGGATGTCCTACCGCTTCGAGCATACGCTTCACTTGACGCTTCCTGCCTTCATGGATGGTGATTTCCACAAGAGCATTCCCTCCCTTGCGGCGAATCAGGGAAACAGCAGCGGGTTGAGTCATGCCGTCTTCCAACTCCACCCCGTGACGCAAACGGCTAAGGGCTTTTTCGTTCGGTGCGCCTTTCACCAAAGCACGGTAGGTTTTATCAACGTGACGAGAGGGATGCAGAACAGCATTGCCCAACTCCCCATCGGTGGAAAACAGCAACAACCCTGTAGTGTCGTAGTCCAAGCGCCCCAGCGGATACAAACCGGGGATCTCGTCGCAAGGCACCAACTCCGCAACACAAGGACGCCCTTGAGGATCTTTCATGGAAGTCAGAAAGCCAGCCGGCTTATTGAGCATCAACGTAACCGCCTGGTTCGGCTTGCAAACGGGAGCTCCGTCCAAACTCACCTCGTCAACAGAAGGATCAACCTTGGTGCCAAGCTCTGTTACCACATTCCCGTTCACGGAGACTCGTCCCGCCTCAATGATCCTCTCACATGCGCGACGGCTAGCTACGCCGGCTCGTGCCAAGAATTTTTGCAGGCGTACTTGACCAACCTGTTCGTTTTCTTGCACGTTAGCCCCTATTCATCCTCATCGAACACCAACTCATCGAAGTTGATCTTATCAACTGCTCCCACACCTGCGGCAAGTGCATCGGAAAGCATCGTCTGCATCGCTTCTTGCATGGTCTCAGGCTGCAGGGGATCGTCCTCAACCTCTTCTTCGCCGCCAAGCGAATACGATTCGTCCTCCGGGCGCACCACATTCAAGCGTTCGGAGATAAAGGCGCGCGTTTCCTCGTCAGGAGCAAACGATTCCAACGGGGGAAGATCCCGTACCGAACGAAGACCAAATTTTTCCAAAAAGGTTCGGGTGGTTGCATACAGCACTGGATTACCAGGCGCGTCCTGCGTACCCGCTTCGCGCAGAAGTCCTTTTTCAACCAGAGAGTTGATAGAGCTATCCGAGCTCACGCCACGAACCGAGGCAACACCGTTGCGGGTAATGGGCTGGCAATACGCCACAACAGCTAACGTTTCCAATGCCGCTTGGGAAAGCTTGCGAGTATCCCATGAAAGAACATAGCGCTCGATGAGCTCGTGGTAGCGGGGATGCGTGTACAGACGCCAACCGCCAGCAACTTCGCGAAGCTGAATTCCCCTCTCGGCTTGCTCGAGCTCCCTTTGCAAGCACACAAGCGATTCCTGCACACGGGCAGGATCGACTTGCAGCATGTCCGCAAACGTCAAGACCCCGACTGGCTCATCGGTGACAAACAGCATCGATTCGATGGCGCCCATAAGCCATGCCTGGTCGACCTCAGCATATGCCGCAACGTCGCCGGATTCCCGCTCGTTATCCTGATCTTCCTGCATCATGCCTCCCCTGTCGAATCGAATTCACCGTCATCCAAGATTTGGGCGCTTGCCCCTTCAACGTAGGTGATGGAAATGTCCCCGAACAAATCGTCTTGCTTCAAGCTCACCATATTGCGCTTGAACAATTCCAGCATAGCCAAAAACGTCACCACGATTAGATGGGGGCTATCGTCTGCCGAAACGAAATCTGAAAACTTCGCGCTCCCATCGGCGCACACTTTATCGAACACCGTGCGAACCTGCGTTTCCACAGGAATTACCTTTGCTGCGATATGCTCAGATTCCAGCAGAAACACATCGCGACGGGCAATACAGCTCGCGCACAGCTCACCCAAACGGTCGATTTTAACGTCACCCAGGTAATCCGGCACCAATGCGAGAAAGAAACGATCGGGGCCAAAGGGGCGCGTATGAACACGGGACTCCGCCTCGAAACGACCCTGCAATGCGGCTGCTGCATTCTTGAATTTCTTATATTCCAACAGATGCTCGACCAGTGCATCACGCATTTCGCTTGCCGACATTTCCTTGTACTCTTCAGGAACATCTTCGGCTTCTTCATGCGGCAGCAAACTTGCCGCTTTGATTTCCAACAACGTCGAAGCAACGAGGAGAAAGTCGCTCGCCACATCCAGGTCGACGTTGCGCATACGCTGCACTTCCGCCAAATATTGGTCGGTGATTTCCGAAAGAGAGATAGACCCGATGCTCACTTTTTGACGGCTAACCAGATACAGAAGCAGATCGAAAGGGCCCTCGAAGCTTTCTATGCGAACACGATACGACATGCCTACAAAAGCGCCTCAAACGCATTTTGGCGCAACGTTTCGTACACGCCGATAGCAACAGCGTTGGAAAGGTTCAGAGAACGCAAGCTCTCACGCATGGGAAGACGAACGCATTCTTCCGCATGGGCATCGAGCACCTCTGGGTCGATGCCTCGACTTTCGCGGCCAAACACCAAATAGAGCTCACCGACATCGGCCAAATCCTCATGATAGAAGGATCGGCTGGTGTTTCCCGTAAAGAACAGCATGCGCTTGCCCTTATGCTCTTCAAGGAACTGGTCCACACAAGAGTGACGAACGATGGTTACTTTGTCCCAGTAATCGAGGCCAGCACGGGCAAGATTGCGCTGGGTATAGCGAAACCCCATCGGCTCTACCAGGTGCAGCGTTGCGCCCGTGCACGCACAGGTACGGGCAATGTTGCCCGCATTCTGAGGGATCTCTGGCTCAAATAGCACCACATGCAGATCAAGCGCCATTACGCATCGAGTCCTTTGTTCATCTCTTCCTCGATTTCTTCCGAAAGCATGATCCACTCTTCCTCGTGAGCGGAAAGCGATTGCTTCAACTTCGCATGCTCAGCTATAACATCGCTCGAAGAATCTTCGTTCGTGTAGAAATCAGGGTCAGCCAACAACGCCATGATCTCTTCCATACGAGCTGTTTCACGCTCTATGATCTTGTCGAGTTCCTTCACTCGCTTACGCTGATTCTTCAGTGCAGCATAAGCACGATTGCGGGCCTCTGCCTCGGCGCGCTTTTGCTCCTTGGTTTTAGGAGCAGAACCGCGAGGTGCCGTCATGGGCTTCTTTGACGACACCCCTTCTTTCGAAAATGCCTTTGCAAACGCCGCCGAGGAAGCAAAAGCAGGTGCCGCCTTGACGGGGCGCTCTTGCATGCCATCGACCGCGCTACGGGTATCCTCCTGCCCGGTTTTATACAGGTAGTAATCGTAGTCGCCCGCAAACGATGTCACCTGACCAGGTTTTATCTCGATGATGCGATTAGCTACAGATCGAATCAGATGCCTGTCGTGCGTAATAAGAAGGATGGTTCCCTCAAACTGTTTTAGAGCCTGTTCCAAAATATCAGCACTCGCGATATCAAGATGATTCGTAGGTTCATCGAGGCAAAGCAAAGGGCGTGGGGCAACAAGCATCTTGGCCAAGGCCAAACGGCACTTTTCGCCACCAGAAAGAACGGAAACCTTTTTGTCTACCGCATCTGCCTGAAACAGGAAAGCGCCCAGCAGTGTTCGAACCTGGGAAATACTCCAACCAGGCGCCGCACCATCTAACTCCTCAAAAACGGTATTGCCAGGATGCAGTTCCTCAAGCTGATGCTGAGCAAAATAAGTTTTGCTCACATGGGCACCATATTTAATCGTACCCGCATCAGGTTCCAGAACGCCAGCAATCATCTTAAGCAAGGTAGACTTTCCCGCACCGTTTGGACCGACCAATGCAACCTTTTCCCCGCGGTATAAAGACAGATCAAGGCCATCGTAGACCGTCTTTGACCCAAATGACTTGCACAAGCCCGTGGTTTCAACCACCAGATCGCCCGTACGTGGTGGTTGCTGGAAATTAAAGTGCACGCTCTTGCGCTCAGGGGGTACCTGGATGATCTCCATTTTCTCGAGCTTGCGCACACGATCTTGCACCTGCTTGGCTTTCGTTGCCTTGTAGCGAAAACGCTCGATGAAAGCCTCCATATGAGCAATTTCCTCTTGCTGCTTCTGGGCCTGCTCACGCAACAATTCAAGGCGCTCTTCACGCTGCGTCAAATAAGCAGAATAATTGCCTTTGTAGAGCTGAACATGGCCCAAATCAATCTCAGCCACCCGATCAACCATGTTGTCCAGGAACTCGCGGTCGTGGCTTACCACAATCACGCTTCCGGAATAACTACGCAAAAAACCCTCAAGCCACTTCACGCTTTCGAGGTCGAGGTGGTTGGTGGGTTCGTCAAGAAGGAGCACTTCAGGGTTGCGCGTTAGAAGTTTTGCCAAAGCAATGCGCATCTGCCAGCCGCCAGAAAAATCTGAGGTCATGCGCTCCATGTCATCTTCGCCGAAACCCAAGCCGAACAATACCGAGCGCACGCGCGACTCAAGCTGATAGCCACCCATAGCCTCATACTGGTCGCGAGCGCGCCCATATGAAGCAAGCTGCTGCTCGGTGGGATTTTCGCCCAATGAGGTTTCAAGCTCACGCATATGGCGCTCTTGATTCAGGATCTCATGCTGGGCAGAAAGAACCTCTTCGAAAATGGGGCGTTCCCCCATTTCGATGGCTTCCTGCTCTAGGTATCCAAGCTTTGCGCCCTTTGCCAGTATGATGCGGCCATCATCGGCATCCTCTTTGCCAGTAATGATATTGAGCATAGTGGTTTTACCAGCGCCATTCGGGCCAACAAGGGCAAGACGATCGTGCTCTTCCAAACGGAAGGTGACGTCTGAAAACAGGACGCGGGAACCAAAAGATTTTGTGATGTGTTCAAGCTGTAAAATCATAACGACTCATTGTACCGTATGCGAACAGTACGACCGAGCGATCCAAGCCATACTTACAAACCACGCATGATTGCATAAACCGCCACCGCGTAATCCAAATTCGCAACGATCCGTTTCGCAAGCTTCCCGTACTCCGACTCGACAAAACATCACACGAAGGCAAAACAAACGTAGTCTAGTCGATGTAAATACTCGGAGAGGCAGATCGATCAAGCTGATGCCCGCGTACGTATTCGATAAAGTGCTCCACGCAGTACGGACGATAATTCTTGTCACAATAAACAAGGTATATCGTGTGGCAGTATCGGCGCTTTTCCAGCTCATTGTTGTATAGAGGTTTAACAACAATATCTTCCATCGTATGAGGGAAAAACGTGTCGAGCATTAATGCCAAATCTGAACCATTAGCTGCAAAGCCCGCAAGAATAGACTCATCCTCATACACATAGCGGACATCATCGATATCAAAGCTATCGAGCAAGTTTTTCACTGATTTTCCGAGAGGAACTTCGTCTCGATACGTAATAAGGGATTCGCCCTTCAAATCGCCAGGCGTCAGATACGGCTTCGAGGCCAAAGGCGAAGAGGGACTCATGGCAACAACAAGGTGCTGCTCAGCAACGGGAATCTGATGCAACTTATCGCTATACAGAGCGTCAAATGCGCAAAAAGCAACATCATGCTTTCCCTCGACAATTCCGCAAAGCAATTCTTGAGAAGGCTTCTGGTTGATGTTGAATTCGGTTTTTCGCTCATTAACCGAAGAATAGCCGTTCAGCAAGCGAGGAAGAAATTCCGTTTGAAGCGTGATGATGCAGCCCAAATCGATTACGCCGCCATCACCTTCACCGGAATAGCCTTTCATGATGGCAATGCCCTTATCCAGCTGCTCCAACGAAGCATTTACATATTTGAGGAATTCTGCACCATACTTCGTAAGCTCCACATTACGACCCGCTTTTTGAAACAGGGAAACGCCCAGCTCTTGCTCAAGGGAAGAAATGGAACCAGAAAGGGTGGGTTGCGTAATGAAAAGCTCCTTGGCAGCCTTTGTGTAGTGCTGCAATTCGGCCAATTTACGAAAATAATAAAGCTGAGACAGATTCATGCTTCCACGCGCCTCCACCTAAGACAAAACGTTAGTAATTATAGCGTAAATCCGATAAATAAAGCTAAACCTATAAGCCAATCTTTGGTTTTATCGCAACAGCCACAGTCATAATTGTCAAAATACGAGAATGCTTCTTTTCGCACCCCTCGCCAAACTCTATCGGGCACCTCACCTGCTCCGCAACAGCCACCTCCCCCGAATAAGACGATAATCGTCACCCCTCCCCATCTTGTTAGGTAAACACAGGTCCGTCCCTGCTGCGAGCTTGCCTCGACAATCAAAACGAAAAGGGCCCTGGTTTCCCAG
>FR884632.1:29623-30978 GCA_000436075.1 Eggerthella sp. CAG:209
GTGCATGAATTATTTCATGAACGCTTCGTGTTTAGTCGTGCATCTTTTCCATAGCGCTGTAACCGAACTGCTTCTTGAAGCGAGAGATTACATACAGGGACATGCAGATGCTTACGATTGCGGCAACGAGGAGCAGGACCATCATGATCCAAACTGCGCTACCCTCACCAACGGACTTGGTCATGCTGCCAACGATGAAGGGCAGGAATACCGATGCGAAGCCCATGAAGGTGTAGTACATACCAACGTTACGACCACGAGGACCGGGGCACATCATCTGACGAAGTGTAACGCCCGTCTGAAGCATGCCGCCAGCAGCAGAGAAGCCGAGCACTGCAATTGCCACGTACACAACGCCTGCACCAAGGTTGAGAGGCAGAGCGATGATAACCAAAGCCAATGCGCAAGCAGCCAAGATGGAGTCAATAAGGATAACCTTGATTGGAGTCCAACGAAGCTTGCCCATCATCCATGCCCAGAAGAGAACTGCAACTACGGAGCCAACCGTGTAGATGGAGGTCAAGCCTGCGGCGGTGGTGGCATCAAGACCAAGGTTAGTGATACCGAACTGCTTGGTGTACTGCTGAGCGCCGTACATGATGAACATGATCAAGAAGCCGAAGAACAAGGTGCATGCATTAACCATTGCGTTAGGCTGCTCAAGCATAGCGTCCTTGGCTGCCTGAATTTCTTCCTGAGCCTTGTTCTTGGCGCCTTCGTCATTACTGGATGCCGCGATCTTGCGCTCGTCGTCGTAAATGAACGGGGTGCAGATTGCCATAACAGTGGCGATAACGGACATCACGATAGGAATCATGACGTTAATGTGCCAGTTAGCACCGCTGTTCATAGCTACGAACAGAGGATAAACGATACCGGAGATGGAGATAACCAGCTTGATGCCGATCGTGGTAGATGCAGAATACTTGGGATTTGCTTCAGCAATTGCAGGGTAAAGCGATCCATCCCAGAAACCAGAAGTGGCAACACCGGAAAGGAAACCTGCCACACATGCGACCGTAGCATTATCGGTAACGAGCATGATCACGAACGAAATGATGTAAAGAACACCACCGCCAACTGCCATGATCTTACGGCCAATGCGGTCAGAGATTTCGCCTCCGATCCAAACACTAATGAACTTACCAATACCAACCCACATGATTGCCGTTGATACCGCAGCGGCACCTGCCGTTGCATCGGTGAAACCCCATTGCGTGTAGAAGTTCACCTGGTTCTGACTGAAGATAATCGCCTGAACGCCGTGTGTTAAATAACACATGTACACTGTCGCGATTGCGAACAAGTACTTAGTCGCTTGCTTTGCTGCGCTCATAACTTCCCCTTCCTCTCTC
>FR884632.1:31026-33952 GCA_000436075.1 Eggerthella sp. CAG:209
TGCGTGATCCCCTGATGAAAACGACGGCTCAATACATGTTTATGTTAGACCTGCCATTTAAAGACTTCTAATTCATTCGAATAATGCGAATACAATCCTGCTATAACCACTGTTTATGAGTTTAATAATTTGAAGCAATATTTAATAATACGTGCCATATATTGAGGACAGATAATTGTCTCCTTCCCCTAACGAAAGCATCGTTCGGTTATCCATTTCAGTGGATTGCAATGAAACTAAGAGCAAAACGTTTGATGTGGTCGCATAAAAAAGCGACCTACCAATGGTAGGTCGCTAATTCAATCTGTAGGTGATTATACGCCTATGCGCGGAAATCCTAGCCGAAGCGATACTGGACGCCCATGGTAGGCTGAGGATACTCCCACTTTTCGAGGATGGTTTCACCACAGATCATGCGGCACGTACCGCACTCGAGGCAACCAGCATAGTCAAAAATAGGCTCGTCGCCTTCAGCGGGCATCTTGTAAAGAGCTGCAGGGCAGCACATAACGAGCTTCTGGAATTCAGGATCGGAAGCCTTAACGCCTTCCTTGATCTTGATATGAGCGTTTTCTTCGTCGACCTCAAACTTGTTGAGGGAAAGCTTCTCGTCGACGTTAACAGTGATGTCGATCACAGTGCCTTCACTCCCTTCATGGCAACCTTAGCGAGCTTGAACAGACCCTGACGCTTAACCGGAGGAAGCGCAAGCTTCATAACATGCTGGCGAGGTTCGCCGTCAACCTTGAAGAGCGGGGTCATGATGTCGCGGATCATCTCAGGATAACCGCGGAACATGCCGGGGCAGTTCTCGAGGAACTCAGGTGCGTCCTCGTACATCTTCATGTCGCGCATGATGAAGGAGCTGTCGAGCATGGTCTTGTATTCAGCCAAGCCAGCCTTGGAGGTATCGCCTGCATCGAGAGCCTTGATAACAGCCTTAGCAGCAATTGCGCCAGACTCAACAGCAAGGTCCATACCGCGAACGGTGTAACCGAGGTTCATGCACATCATAGCTGCATCACCAGCAACAACAACGCCGTCGCCAATGATCTCGGGCATCATCTTAATGCCGCCCTCGGGAACAACGTGACCAGAGTATTCTACAGTCTTACCGCCAGCGATAAGGGGCTTGATCTCCGGACGGTTCTTAAAGTTCTCGAGCATCTGATATACAGGGATGTCCTGCTTAAGAACTTCGCTCATGGTAGCTACAATGCCAACAGAAACGGATTCCTGATTAGCATAAACAAATGCGCCACCGATAATGCCATTGGAGCAGTCACCAGCGAAGAGCCAGGAAGCGCCCTCGCCAGGATTGCAAAGGAAGCGGCTTTCAACAACGTCGGCAGGAAGCTCAATGGTTTCCTTAGCACCAACAGCAACCTGATGAATAGCAGGAGCCTTCTTGGAAAGACCAGCCTTGGAGGTGAGGAGGGAGTTAACGCCGTCAGCGAGGATTACAACATCAGAGGTAATCTCGTCACCAAATGCAAGAATGCCCTTTACCTTACCATCTTCAATAATGAGGTCTTCAACTGCGATGCCGTAAATAAATTCAGCACCAGCATTTTCAGCCTGCTCTGCCAGCCACTGGTCAAAGGGGCCACGCAGTACGGTGTAGGACTCCTTACCAGCCTCTTCGAGCTCACGGGCTGCATAATCAATGGTGAAATTGGAGTCAGGCGACATGAGAGAAATGCGCTCATGAGTCACCTTGCGCTGCAAAGGAGCTTCCTGATAGTTCGGGAAAACCTTGGCCAGCGAATGCGTATAGATACGGCCACCGGTCATGTTCTTGGCGCCAGCGTACTGACCACGCTCAACGACAAGAACCGACTTGCCTGCGGATGCGAGGGTGTAAGCAGCAACAGAACCTGCGCAGCCAGCACCGACGACAATCGCGTCAAAATCGGACATGCTGTTCCTTTCAGAGTGTGAACAAAAAAACAGGGCGCAGAAAACTGCGCCCTGCAATAATACGCTTTTACAGCGCTTCGATCAAGGCAGGAAGAACCTTGTAGATATCGCCAACGATACCGTAGTCGCACTGCTTGAAGATAGGTGCGTTCTGGTCCTTGTTAACTGCGATGATGGTGTCAGCACCCTGAACACCTACCATGTGCTGCATCTGACCGGAAATACCGAGAGCAATGTATGCCTTGGGAGCAAGCTGAAGACCGGAAACGCCGATGTAGAGGTTGCGGGGCAGCCAATCAACGTTCTCAGCCAGAGGACGAGAGCAACCGAGCTCAGCGCCAACCTTAGCGCAGAGGTCGCGAGCCATCTGAAGGTCAGCTTCCTCAGCGAAGCCACGACCAGCGCCAACAACAACGTCGCACTTGGTGAGGTCTGCGCCCTCACGGGGAACAGCCTTGGTGCCGCGAAGAACAAGAGCCTTCTCAGGAGCAACATAGGCGATGGTCTCAACGTCGTCAGAACCAGTTGCCTCAGCCTCAGCGAAAGCGGTACCAGCTACCGTGTAAACCTTAGCGCCGGTTGCCTTCTGCTTGTTAGCAGCAAGACCACCAAAGTACATGTTGGTTACAGTGTCGCCGTCAAATGCGGTAACGTCGGATACAACAGCGGTACCGAGCTTAGCAGCAAGGAGACCAGCAAGGATCTTGTTGCGGGGAGTAGGCTCAACGAGCACTACGTCGGGCTGAGCGGCTTCATATGCAGCCTGAACGCCAGCAGCAGCGTTCTCAACGGGCTGGCCTTCGGGAAGCTCTACGTCGTATGCCTTATCAGCAACGCCCGTAAGAGGAGCACCCTTAACAACTGCGAGTACTACTTCGTCAGCAATGGTACGAGCACCAGCGCAGAGAGCGCGCTGAGCATCGGTAGATTCTGCAAGAACAAATGCTTTCATGTTTTAGAACCGCCTTATCTCTACTTGAGTGCCTCAGCAACAGCCGCCGCAAAT
>FR884632.1:33957-46878 GCA_000436075.1 Eggerthella sp. CAG:209
CCGCCGCAAATGCGTCGATGTCGCCTTCTTCGAAGATCTGCTGCTTACGGGGAGCAAGCTCGGGAGCCTTGGTCTCCTCGATCTCGATCTTAGCGTCTACGCCACCAGCAAGCTCATCAACGGTGGAAGGCTTCTTGCCAGCTGCGAGGATCTCACGCATGCCAGGGATGCGAGGCTCACCGATGGAAGGAGATACAGCGATAACTGCGGGGAGGGGAACCTCGATCTCCTCTACTTCTTCTTCGAGCGTGCGCTCAACAACAACCTTGTCGCCTTCAGCAGCGATGGAGGTAACCTCATTGATGGTGGGTACACCGAGAGCAGCTGCGAGCTGAACGTTTACCTGACCAGCATAGAAGTCAGCGGAACCGTCGCCAGTGAGGATCAGGTCGTAATCGGAAACCTTGTCCTCAACGATGCCCTTCAGAACCTGAGCGGTTGCGAAGGAATCAGCGGTTGCCAAAGCATCATCAGTAACCATGATGAGCTCGTCAACGCCGCGAGAAAGGATATCCTTCTTCAGCTTAGCGTCGGTAGCCTTGGAGGTTGCAGCACTGATAACAGTAACGGTACCGTCGTTAGCAGCAGCGAGCTGAGCTGCAGCTTCGATAGCGTTCTTGTCGTAAGAGCTGATGACCTGATGAGCCTTAGAGTAGTCAAGCGTACGATCGCCAGCGACGAAGATGTCCTGGTCGTCAGCTACTACTTTAACTGCGACAACAATTTTCATAACTTTCTTGCTCCTATTCTCCTTGTATTACCTATACAAACGGGAGTTACGTGCAGCAGTGCGCGTAGGGTTACTTATACAGTTTAGGAATTGCACGACCGGCGATGTAGTCCATAACCTCACACGTACCGCCAGCGAGCATATTACCACGAAGGTCACGCCAAATGCGACCAACACGAACTTCCTCAGTATAACCGAGGCCGCCGTATACCTCAATTGCATTATCGGCAATCTGAAGATGAGCGCGAGTGCCCCAAGACTTCAGCATAGCGATGTCGGCATTAATGGACTGACCCTGATCGAGCTTCCAGAGGCAGTAGTACAGCCAATGACGAGTCTGCTGAAGCATGATTTCGTTCTGCTCGATGAGACCCTGAACGCGGGGGTTGGTGATGATCGGCTTACCGAAAGCGATGCGCTCCTTAGCGTAAGCGATAGCATCGTTCTGAGCAGCCTGAGCAAGGCCAAGGCCCTGAGCAACAACGAGGCAGCGCTCGAACTCGAAGTTCTTCATGAGCAGCAGCCAACCAGCACCAGCTTCACCAATGCGCTGAGACTCTTCAACAACAACGTTGTCGAAGAATACGTCTACGAAGGGAACGGTGTGCTGACCAAGCTTGGTCAGATGAGCGGTGGAAACACCCTCGGTCTCGCGCTTAACAAGCCAGAGAGACATCTTGTTGTTCTCGCGAGCAGGCTCCTCGTCCTTGCAGATAACGATGAAGTAAGGAACGTCAGCACCATTGGTAACCCAAGTCTTCTGACCATTCAGAACATACGTACCATCGGCCTGTTTCTTGGAGGTCATGGTCATGCCCATGTTGTCGGAACCAGCAGCAGGCTCGGAGAGGCAGAGAGCAGCAACGGACTGACCGGACTTCTCGTACTCTTCCATGATAACTGCGGACTGCTCAGGGGTGCCAAACTCAGCGAGGTCAGCGCAAGCGAGCATACCAGTCATGAACGGGGTCATGGCACCGGTGAACTCATAGAGCTTCTCGGTCATGAGACCCAGGGTTACGTGGTCCGTAGGAATGCCACCAACCTCTTCGGGAAGGCCCATGAAGGGGAAGCCTGCGTCGCGATATGCGTCCTGGGCCTCGGCGCTAACCTGATGGTTTTCATACATCTGACGTACGGACTCATCGTCGAAGTAGCGGTCTGCATACTCCTTGAGGGACTCAACAAGAAGTTCCTGCTCGTCGGTGAGAGCAAAATCCATAATCTTCTCCTTCTCCTCGCCCGCCCTATCCAAGGACAAACGAACTAGTTCTGACATGACTGCATGCCAGAAAACGGACTTTCTGCTGTAGTTGAGTTTAATCGCAAGAACAAAGCTGTCCAATAGGAAAAAGATAGATGGAGCAAAAAATTACCGATTCATCTTGTAGATTTCCATAGGGCAGATCTATTGATTTTCAGCCCTGATGCCATTTCCGTAAATGTATGTGAACGCGATCATGAATAGTCAACAAAAACTAGTGAGTCGAACCGTCTGGAGTTACTACTAATTTATGTATGAAAACATCTTGCGAGGTGAAACTCTGCCGAGCGAAATTACTAAAAAACGAACGATAGAGCAAGCCTATAGAAAGAAGTTTTTAAGTTGCGCATATCCTATTGGACACCTCTTAACGCGAGAATGCTAAACTGCTTGTAGCGGAATATCCGGAATCTGCCGCATAAGGGTTAATCAGGAATCGAAAGGTTCCATTCACAAACCGATTAGGAGGGTTTATGAATCCGAATGCAACCATCACCGACGAGCAGTTCAAGGCGTACCTCAAGAAGGTTCGCGACATGGTCGAAGGTCCTTACACCGAATGGCAGAAGGAGATCGAGGTAACCAACACGTTCCCCGAGAAGTTCTACCAGTCCAACATCGACAACGACATCTATCGTTACTCTCTCCCTGTTGAGTACGGTGGATGGGGCCTCTCCGAGAAGGAAATCCTGCAGGTTCAGGAAGAGTTCTCCCGTGGTCCTTCGGGCATGCGTATGCACATGCACTATGCATCTGACCTGAACTGGCGCATCCTCAACGATTTCGGCCAGCCCGAGATCAAAGAGAAGTATATGCCTCTCTTCCAGGACAAGACCATCTTCACCAACTTCGCTCTGACCGAGAAGTCTGGCGGCACCGGTGCTGACCTGCACTCTACCGCTGTATGGGACGAAGAAAAGGGTAAGTGGATCCTCAATGGCGAGAAGTGGCTCATTTCTCACACCGACTGCTCTCAGTTCTCTTACGTAATCTGCGTAACCGATCCTGACAAGAAGGGCGACGATCGTCTGTCCGCCTTCTTCGTTCCTATGGATCGTCCTGGCTTCGAGATCGTTCCTATGCCTCACATGATGGGCTGCCGTGGCTCCGGTCACACCGGCCTGAAGTTCACCAACGTTGAGCTCGAGCCCGAATTGATGCTCGGCAAGCGCGGCGAGGGCATGAAGGTTGCTATGCACTCTCTCGCGGTTTCCCGCGTACACATCGCAACTTCTAACCTCGGTATTTCTCAGCGCATGTTCGAGATGTCCATCGCTCGTGCACGCGACCGCGTTACCTTCGGTAAGCCGATCATCAAGCGTCAGGCAATCAAGATGAAGATCGCTAACATGCAGATGATGATCCATGCTCTTCGCTGCACCATCATCGACTTCTGCGATGACTTCGATCTGGACAACAACGGCGAGTACGTATCCGAGAAGGCTGCAATCTGCAAGCTGTTCTCCATCGACACCGTTCGTCTCGTTTCCGACGAGATGCTCGAGATCTTCGGTGGCGACGGTTACTTCGAGGATTCTCCTTATGGTCCTACCGAACTCCTTTACCGCGACTGCCGCGCTATGTGGCTTGAGGAAGGCGCTCCTACCGTACAGCGCATCACCATCGCTAAGGGCATTGAGGATCATGACGGTACTCTCGAGTACCAGACCTGGATCGCTGGCTCTAAGCTCGACTAGTTCTGACTCTTTCAACCAAGAGTTATCTTGGCTAGATTCCGGGAAAAGGGGAAGCAAATGCTTCCCCTTTTTTGTTAGCGCATGTTCAGCTATCCCCTACTCTATCGATGCGTCAAGCATCCCTGTTTTGCGCAAATCACCAGATTGCCACAATGCAAAATTACGTTGGCTGATTATCCATCATGTCAACTTCTCCATACACAACTGCAACGGATCGCATCCATTTAGGGCTATATCCTGCCGCTTTCGCATCAACATGAATCCCTTACTGCAAGTTCTGTCTTTCTTCGGATAAGAGCACTTGCTCGACTGTACTTATCCGAGGTTCATATAGAATTGAAACTCGGCATTATAGCACGACCCTTTTAGAAAGGCTGTACATGGCACTTTTCAATAAGAAGGACAAACAAAAGAAGGAAAAAGAAAAGCCTCAGAAAAAACCTCTAGAAATTTGGTATACCGAGGATGGCACCAAGATCGGTGACGATGGCTACCCTATGACCCCCCTTCGCACCAAGATGCATCATGTTTGGAATGCTTACTTTATCTACGCAATGATTCTTTTGGTTTGGGGCCTTGCCTGTACATTGCTTGGTTGGTTTTCCGGCGAAACGTTTACCGACTGGGAGCTTCGAGCTACTGGCGGTTGGGAATACAACGGCTATCGTCTTGCCACCCTTGTCCGCATTGAGGCTCTAGTTTGCCTATGGACCGCTGTAGCCAGCGTAATCCTCAATCTAAAGGGGTTTGCTTGGATGTACGACCGCGCCAGCAATGGGCTCGTAAACGGCCTTATGTACGCTCTGCTGGGCATCTCTATCGCTATTGAGCTTGTTGCCCTTTTCATGATTCATATCATCAGCCCTGCATGTCTTATCAACATCGTCCTCATTGTTATGACTATCATCACAATGAAGCAGATTGACGAAGAACGCCCATCACTTAAAAAGGCTAAGCGTTTCCGTAAAGAAGTTAAATAGCCCTGCATTCCATCCATCAGCTATATAAGCCACCTGTACCATCGCAGGTGGCTTATTTTTTGCGCAATTGCTGGCTGTTTCTGTTCCTAAGTGAATAGTAAGTACCGTCGTCAGAGAGAGGAGGAGGGGGTGATATACCAGCAAGTGAGCTGTATATAGCCAACAGAACCGAAGCTGCATGTATATAGCATTAGATTTTCGCAGTACTGCACACGCGCACAATATCGATTGGATAAAAGAATGACGCACAAATAAAAATGCCGCCACTCGAAGTGACGGCAAATGCTTTCTTATGGTGGGCCCACCCGGATTCGAACCGAGAACCAAAGGATTATGAGTCCCCTGCTCCACCATTGAGCTATGGGCCCAAACACAGCGTCTTCGCCAGAAGCTGCGATTGATTATTCTAGCGTACTTTATGGCTTTTGCCACTTCCATTCCTAAGGATCGACACATTAACGTGCAAATCGCCCTATGCAGCTGCTCTGGCGCAATACCGTCATAAGATATCGCACTTGTGGCGAGGTTTGGCATTTTGCCGTCTTCCAAGCCCATGCCTTATGGGTTATAGGACACACTTTTGCCGCATAACCCTGACTTTGCTCGACATCATCTAACGAAAAACGGCTAGACACGCGTGCCTAGCCGTTTTGAAACGTCAAAGGGGCAGGTCCTAGTAAACCATATGCATAGCTTCACGAACCTCATCCAAGGTTTCATTGGCGATTTCATTAGCTTTGCGATTGCCTTCATGCAAAACCTCTTCCACATACCCAGGCTTTGCGGCGATAGCCTCACGGCGTTCACGGATGGGAGCAAGGTATTCGTTAACCGCTTCGGTGACATACTTCTTGAGCGTGCCCGAACCACCATTGCCAACCTCTTCCGCGATCTCCACCTCAGTGCGGCCCGTACACAAAGCAGCCGTAGTAAGAAGCGCAGATACGCCAGGACGATTTTCCTTATCGAACGTGATGAAACGTTCAGAATCGGTCTTGGACTTCTTGATAATTTTGGCGGTTTCCTCTGCCGTAAACGAAAGGCTGATGGCATTGCCGTAGCTCTTCGACATTTTACGGCCATCCAGACCGGGAATCTCAGGCGCATCATCATTCAGAAGGCCTTCGGGTTCAGGGAACACAAAGCCGTAACGCTCGTTAAAACGGCGAGCGATTTGGCGGGTCTGCTCGATATGGGGCAACTGGTCCTTGCCGCAGGGCACGATATTGCCCTTGCAGAACAGGATGTCACATGCCTGATGCACAGGATACGTCAGAAGAAGGCCGGTAAGAGCATGGCCCGATGCTTCCTGCTCGGCCTTAACCGTGGGGTTGCGAAGGAGCTCTGCCTCGGATACCAAAGAAAGGAACGGGAGCATGAGCTGATTCAAAGCAGGAATCGCAGAATGGGTGAAAATAATGGTTTTCTCTGGATCGATGCCGCAAGCAAGGTAGTCGATTACCATATTGCGAACGTTGTCCTGGATGTTCTCTGTGGTGTCGCGGTCGGTAATAACCTGATAGTCGGCAATGATAACTCGCGTGGTTACGCCTTTGTTCTGCAGCGCAACGCGTTCCTTGATGGTGCCGAAATAGTGGCCCAGGTGCAAACGACCCGTAGGACGATCGCCCGTAAGCATCGTGTACTTGCCGGGGTTTACCTCAAGGTCGGCGCGAATTGCCTCGCTGCGCTTCTGGCTTGCTTCAAAACTATTGGAGCTCATAACGAACAGTGCCTCTTTCGTTTGATTCGTAATGGTGATTGAGCCGCGCATAAACGGCATCAGATGCATTGGGAAAGTATACCATTGCTTATCTTCCGCATAGACTATTGCCCTTCCGTCCCCTACACTGAAAGGCATGACTACCTCAACTTTTAATACGCTTGGCTTATCCAAGCCCTCATTGGAAGCCATTGAAAATCTTGGCTTCACCGAACCTACCCCTGTACAGGCACTTTCCATTCCACCGGGAATCGAAGGGAAAGACATCCTGGCTGCTGCGCAAACCGGAACGGGAAAGACGCTTGCCTATTTGCTTCCCATCTTCGACCAAATGGTGCGCCACTTCGGCTCAAAGCGCCCCAAAAAGGGTCCTTATGCATTGGTTTTGGCACCGACACGTGAGTTGGCTCAGCAAATTTCCGAATGCGCAAGCACTATTGCGCAAACCACCAAGTTCCGTACGCTTACCGTAATTGGCGGCAAGAAATACTCCACCCAGGTCGAAAAGCTCAAAAAGGGATGTGATGTGCTTATTGCCACTCCCGGACGCTTACTTGACTTGGCACAACAAGGGCTTCTTTCCCTGGAAAACATCCACTACCTGGTGCTTGACGAAGTCGACCGCATGATGGATATGGGCTTTTGGCCTCCTGTGAATACCATCGTGCGCATGACTCCGAAGGAACGCCAAACTTTCTTATTCAGCGCTACTTTGACGCCTGATGTTCAGGCGAAGGCAAAGCTCGTGCAGTCGGATCCGGAGGTCGTCGAAATCGCCCACAAGGGCGAAACCGCCGATACGGTAAACGAATACCTGCTACCCGTTTCCGAGCGCCAGAAGCAGGATCTCCTTGTTGCCTTGCTTAAGGAGCAGGGAGCGGAACGCGTCATCGTGTTTACCCGCACCAAGCAATCTGCAGATTCGTGCGCCACACGCCTGAAAGACGCAGGAGTAAAAGCCGACAGCATCCATGCAGACAAGCATCAAGGGAAACGCGACCGTGCACTAAAGAACTTCCGCGATGGCAAAATCGATGTTCTGGTTGCCACCGATGTCCTCGCACGCGGCATCGATATCACCGATGTAAGCTACGTCGTGAACCTCACCGTGCCCGACTCGCCTGAAGACTACATCCACCGAATCGGGCGTACGGGCCGCGCTGGCGAATCAGGAGCCGCCTATACGTTCCTTTCCCCAGATCAGCTTCTTGACTTGCGCGAAATTGAATATCATACGCAGCATTTGCTTGAAACTCACGACGTCGAAGGCTTCGAGTATGCCGACGATCGCCTGGTCCCCAACCCCAAGCGTCCCACCAAACGCCCATCACGCACTGGCAGGGGTCGCAGGAGGCCATCGCTCCGTAGGCGCTAATTCATCGTTTGCGCTGATGGGAATCGAGTTAAAACTTTTTTCAAAAAAGATGTTGCACCGGATTCCAAGATGCGTATAATAAATTCCTGCGTCACGAAGAACGCGCCGAATTCCTCGGTAGCTCAACGGCAGAGCATCCGGCTGTTAACCGGAGGGTTGTAGGTTCGAATCCTACCCGGGGAGCCAGAATTTTAAAGATCCGCTTTATGCGGATCTTTTTTTATCTCCACACCTTAACCCCTCCTTCATTGCCCAAGCTTGCCAACACCAGGAACCACGCTATAGTTACCTCACTGCCGCAATTTACCGAAAGGCAACCCATGATCAACATCCTCTTCGTTTGCCATGGCAATATCTGCCGCTCACCTATGGCTGAATTCGTCATGAAAGAACGCGTGCGCCAGGCGGGGCTCGATGCCACCGTTTACGTGGAGTCGGCAGCGATGCATCGCGATGAAATCGGCAGCGACGTTCACTACGGAACGAAAGAAATCCTCGATCGGTACGGCATTCCCTACGAGCATCGTGCGGCGCGCCTGGCAACGACTGCCGACTACGATAAGTTCGACTATATTGTGGGCATGGATCGCTACAACATGCGCGACATGATGCGCCTCTACCACAACGATCCCGATGGAAAGCTAAGCCTTCTGATGGATTGGGTAGGCGCTTCGCGAGACGTTGCAGATCCGTGGTATACCGGCGATTTCGACACTACCTACGAAGATGTCGACGCTGGATGTCTGGCCCTCGTCGAACACCTCAAGCGAATCTTGGATCACTGATTATGGACAACGAATTCCAAAAACGTTGGGAACGTATCCAACAGGCCCTTGCTGCCGAACTTTCCGGCGAAGCTAAGCCGCGCGTTTCAAGCGGACGAACCTTATTCGGGATCAAAAGCGAAGGCGAAACGAAGATGGATGCATTCGCCAAGCAGATCGAGGAAGAATACGCCGCAAAAAGACGAGCAGAAAAAGAGACCCCATCCCAAAGCAAGAACATCCATACAGAGGAATAAGAAGAGACGCCAACACGCTATTATGGTCTCATGGGAAATGAGGGGGTTACCATGTACAGTCCGTTTCGCAACGAACAGGGCCAACCCAAAAGTCTTGACGAAGTGGCCTATGCCGACCTCGCGCAATTAAAGGACCTCGAAGAAGGTTTTGCGCTTGAATTCAAGCGCACCTGGAACGAAAACGTCCGCGCGAAGATCCCCAAGATTATCGCCTCGTTTGCTAATTCCCATGGCGGCTGGCTTGTCATCGGCATCGCCGATGACAATAAAACGGTTTGTCCTGTGCCAAAGCAGTCGGCAGATTTCTCTCAGATATTCGGCGAGCTGTGCCGCCACCATGTATCCCCTACTCCGCGCTTCGACACACGCTTTATCGCCGATCCTGCAAACCCCAAACAAGGCGCTGTAGTGGTTCAGGTCCACGAAGGCGATTTCCCACCCTATGTTGCCGACGGCATTGTCGAGATACGCGAAGGATCAACCTCAGGCCCCGCACTCGGTTCGGCACTGGTGGAACTCTACAGCAAGGCGACTAAGCGTAAGCAGGAAATCCGCGAGTTCTGTCAACGTACCGTATGGTATCCGGCGGACACCCCATGTACCTCACAGGACAGCACAACCTATGAGGCTCCTCTGCCCTTGTTTAGCCTGTACTTGTACCGAATGGGCCGTCGCGCCGCTGATACACCCTCTAGAGCAGCTCAGGAAAGCCATGTAGTTGCCATGAGATCAGCTTTTGCGCAACAAGGAATGAGCTGCCATGTTCAGCACGCACACGATTCGCTGATATTTCGGACATCCAAAGGTATTCCCGGAAGCTCAGTCCATTCAGCCATCGAACTGTTCCCCGACGAATCGATGAAGCTCACGGTGCCTGGTGTGATGCTCGATCCCCACATGCAAGAAGAGGCTCTTCGTCAGATTTCGGCACTTGACATCGAAGTGCCCGCCAACGCACTGTTCATCGGAGCCACCGAAACACTGCGCCGCGTTACCCGCATGGCATCACTGCTCGACCGCTACGTACGATTGCGGGCCATAAGCTGGACCAATTACGCCGTGGCCTACGAACTGGAGAATATGGCCGGCGTGATGCTCTGGTCGGAAACGAAAACCTATGCGCGCTACATCAGCAACCACGGCATGCTGTTCTGCGGAACAACCGATTGCCGAAGCCGCATTCGCTATCTTGACGACGGCATTCACGGTTCGTTCCGCGCTCGTCAATTCGCTGGCAGTCATTTCTTTGAAGCGTGCGGGCTGCCACTAGGCTCACCCAGCGAAGAGGACAACGAATTGGTAGACGCCCTGCTTCGCGGGGAGAAAACAAACATGGGACAATAAAGCCTTTGAAATACGCTGGATCTGCCAAAAGACGGCATCTCTTGGACTCAAGCCCACCCGAATACCGCATTTGCCGCACATAGGACGACAAGGAATGCCACATTCCAGGCCGTGAACACCGCCAAATAACGACGCTTTCCCACCAAACCCGAGGCAGTGGCAATTTTGAGCGAGATAAGGCTGGCCATAGAAGCAATGGGGGTTCCCAACCCGCCGAGGTTCGTCCCCACTATAAGGGCAGTCCAGTCGTTGGTGAAACCAGACAGCAAAACGGCGGCAGGCACATTGCTTATCACCTGGCTTGATCCCACTGCCGCATAAAACGGTGCGATGCCCACCAGGGCGGAAAGCACCTCATGCACCGCCGGAATACGAGCCATATTACCCACGAATACAAACAGGGCCACAAAAGTAAGCAAAAGGCCATAATCAACCTTCGCCAACGTGCGTCTATCAAAAAAGAGCAGGGCAGAGGCAACGAGAGCTGCCACGGCAAAAGCATCAATAAGACCCACTACCGCCATAATGCTCAAAGCAAACAAAAGCAGGTAAGAGACGAACAAGAACCCTTGGCGCCCCGTAGACTTGGAGGGCTTTTTGCGAGACGCGCAATCGGAGTGTCCCTCCGCATTACCCTGGAACACAATCAGCAATGCCGCAACCAACATTGCCGCAGACAGGGCAACAATGGGTGCCATGGTCAGCACAAACTGAAGGAAGCCCATGCCCGATGCGCGATAGAGGAAGAGGTTTTGCGGATTCCCAACGGGCAACAGCATACTGCCCAAATTTGCCGCAACCGTCATGAGCACCACCACAGAAGCCGTATGCCGACCCTCCCCCGTCTCGGAGAGCACGACAAGGGCAAGAGGAACAAAGGTGATAAGCGCCACGTCATTGGTTACCGCCATGGAGCTGACGAAGGTCAGCGCAACCAACGCGAACGCCAGGGTGCGCATAGAAGAAGCACGAGACACAGCCCAGCTGCCCAGCAGGCGCATCACGCCCATGAAACGCAATCCCGTTACAACCGCCATCAGGCAAAACAGAAGTGCCAAAGTGTGCCAATCAACATACGACGCATAGCCTTCGTCAAAAGGCACCAGCGCACACGACACCGCTGCTGCCAAAACCGCAACGACCAGCACCGCTTCCTTCGAAACGAAAGCCCTGACCTTTTCCAGCATGCGCGGAAGCTCCTACCCACGCAAATCGGTAAGTAAGTAGCAGAAATGAATGCGTGGATTACGGGAGAAATCTTCAGGGATCGTCTTTGCGGTAACGTCTTCAATGCCCAGACCGCAAGCGCGCACTTTCACTTCATCAAGCTTGAACGAACGCAAGTTTCCAGAGAACACGATGATGCCGCCGGGAGCAAGAAGGCGACGCACCAGGCGCAAAAGCTCAGCGTGATCGCGCTGGATATCCCATGTGCGTTCACCCATAGTTTTCGAATTGGAGAACGTGGGTGGGTCAAGGAACACCAAATCGTAGCAACCGGATTCCTCTTCGGCAGCCTGCTCTATCCAAGAAAGGACATTTGCACGAACAAACTGGTGCTGGCGACCCGTAAAGCCCGCATTCTTCATGTTGCGCTTCGCCCAATCAAGATAGGTCTGGCTCATATCGACCGTAGTGGTCGAGGCAGCGCCACCCACCGCAGCATAGACCGTTGCCGTGCCGGTATAGGCAAATAGGTTAAGGAAGCGCTTATCAGCCGCCATTTCGCCCACCATACTGCGAGTAATACGATGGTCGAGGAACAGACCCGTGTCCAAATAGCCGGAAAGATCGAGCTCGAAGGGATGCCCCGCTTCCTCGACGATGACGCGATGGGAGATATGCTCTTCGCGGTGGTATTGCGATCCGCCTTTTGCCTGACGACGAACACGTGTGAACAGACGCTCCTCAGAAACGCCCAAAAGCACAGGAGCAACGGTGCAAGCATCCTTGAAGCGGCGCGTTGCCTTCGCGGGATCGATCTCTTTCGGCGCCTGATATTCGGTTATGAGCAGATTCATATCGCCCGAGCCTTGCTCTTCGAATACATCGACAGCAACGGCGTAATCGGGCAAGTCGGCATCGTAGACGCGATATGCGTGCACCTTGTTCTTTCGCGCCCACTTGCGGCGCGCTTTTGCCATTTTGCGCAAACGTGCTGCAAATTGCAGTGCATGATCGGAAGTGACAGCAACCTTGACTTCAGCTCCCTCAAGCGTCACGAGAGGAACCTCGATGATGCTGGAATGACCCAAGCGATAACTGCGAAGTGTGGCCTCAATTGCACCGTTGTACACCGACAAGGTTCGCTGGGCCTCGAAGCCCACCGAGCCATCGAAATCATCATCGGGCGTAATCACCGTCATGCTCCACGAGTCGGACAACTCGCGAAGGCCCCGCGAAAGATGCTCATAGAACCCGTCGAGTCCATGAGCCAAAAGGCGCATGCCATACGGCGGATTGATAGCGATAAAGCCACGTTGGTCGAACTCGATACCGTTTTGATGCAAGCTAACAGGCAGGTCGGCGCAATCGGCGCAGCCGAATGTCACCAGCTTCGAAAGGCCTAGGCGCCGCGCGTTGCCTCGCGCAATGCCCACCGCCTGGGAGTCGATGTCGAAACCGAACAGCTGCGGTGCATCATCCAGGCCTCGCTCAAAACGCTCATCGGCGTCCGCCAATAGGTCATCGAACCCATCTGCGTCAAAATCAGCACAACCCTCAAAACCCCAGTAATCGCGGGAAAGACCCGGGGCGCGATCGGCTGCCATCATGGCTGCTTCCAGA
>FR884632.1:46885-56018 GCA_000436075.1 Eggerthella sp. CAG:209
GGCTGCTTCCAGAACCAGCGTTCCGCTGCCGCAGGCAGGATCGACAAACACCGGCGCTTCCACCAAACCATCAGCTCCGGCACGTTCCGCTTTGGCACGACGTAAGGCAGGAGCTGCTACGCGATCCCATCCGCCCCATACCAGCATGCCGGCGGCAAGCGCTTCCTTTAAAGGGGCCTCTACATTTTCGCCAGGCACGCGATAGCCCCTGCGATGTAACGATTCGCCGACATAATCGATAGAAACAGTTGCCTTCTTGCCGTGAATCGACACCCAAATGGGCACGTCAGGGCGCTGAGGCTGGACATCAGGGCGCTTACCTCGTGCCTCGCGTAAACAGTCGCATACGGCATCCTTCACCTTCAGCCCTGCAAACTGAGTGTTGCGCAAAGCATCATTGGTGCCACGCGCCGTAACCGCAATAGTAGCGCCGTCACCAACTACCGTCGCCCAAGGCAATGCCTTTACGCCCTCATAAAGCGCCTCGGCACTATAAGCCTCAACGCGACCCATAACGCGCAGAACACGCGAAGCGATGCGCGACCACAGGCACGCACGATAGCCTTCCACCTTCGTTCCGAAGAACGCGACACCGCCCTTCAGGGGGCGCACGCTTTGGGCGCGCAGACGCTTCAACTCGTCGGCAAGAATATGTTCAAACCCCTGAGGGCATGTAGCGAAGAATTCAAGTTGATCGTTTGCCATAGGGGCTCCTCCGTTATCGGCGATGGTTGCTGAAAAATAGCCAAAAGGCAGCCAAAACAGGACAGTTTCTTTTGGCTGCTGATCTGGAACACATTCTAAGGTGTCCAAAAGGGACTGTCCCTCTTAGACGCCCAACAACGCAAAAACGCCCGAAAGGGCGTTAGTAAGAATCAGGGCATACGCCAGTAAGTTAGCGAGCGGAATTCTGACGAGTGCGGGAAGATTAAAAGGCCCATGAGTGCAGGCCTTCGCGCCACCCCATGGGCCTTGAAATTTTCCTGTGCCGTCAGAATTCCGCGCAGCATCATTGCATTTCATGAGTTCTGCGCCGTTCGGCAGAACAACGCAGAACGTTTAGTCTTCCAGATAGTCTTTCAGCTTCTGCGACCTGGAGGGATGACGCAGCTTGGCAAGCGTCTTCGACTCGATTTGGCGAATACGCTCACGTGTTACGCCAAATTCGCGACCGACTTCCTCGAGCGTACGAGGATGCCCGTCTTCCAGGCCGAAACGCAGGGAAATAACCTTGCGCTCACGTTCGGCCAAGCCTTCCAGCGTTTTGGAAAGCTGTTCCTGCAGCATACTGAAGGATGCCGCATCAGGAGGAACGATTGCTGCATCGTCTTCGATGAAGTCGCCCAGCTGAGAATCTTCTTCTTCACCGATGGGGGTTTCAAGCGAAACCGGTTCCTGGCTGATTTTCTGGATTTCACGAACACGCTCGGGGGTAAGGCCCATTTCTTCGGCGATTTCTTCAGGAGTAGGTTCGCGACCCAGCGACTGCAGCAGCTGACGCTGAATACGAACGAGCTTGTTGATGGTTTCGACCATATGAACAGGAATACGGATGGTACGAGCCTGGTCGGCAATAGCGCGTGTGATTGCCTGGCGAATCCACCACGTAGCATACGTGGAGAACTTAAAGCCCTTGGTGTAGTCGAACTTCTCAACTGCGCGGATAAGACCCAGGTTGCCTTCCTGGATGAGGTCGAGGAACAGCATGCCGCGACCAACGTAGCGCTTTGCAATAGAAACAACCAAGCGGAGATTTGCCTCGATGAGCTGCTGCTTGGCATCGATACCCACCTGCTCTACACGGGTAAGGCGGCGGCGCTCGCGGCGCTCAAGCTCGATGCCCTCTTCTTCGGCCTTTTCCAATTCAGCGGTAGCGGCAACGCCTGCCTCAATCTTCATAGCAAGGTCGATTTCTTCCGCTGCAGTAAGCAGGGAAACCTTGCCGATTTCTTTCAGGTACATACGCACCGGGTCCCCCGTAAGCAGGGCAACGGAAGAATCAGCGGAAGACTTACGCGTGCTGCGCTTGCGCGTGCTTTTGCTCTTATGGGAAACCTTGGGAACCGTGATTTCAGCAGCCGCCTTCAGCTCTTCTTCAGGCACGCCTTCAAGCAGGCTTTCGTCGGTAAGATCAGAAGCCTTTACATCATGATGGTCGTCGTGCAGATCAGTGGGCTCAACGTCGGACTCCAAAATGTTTTCGGTGTCGTCTTCCTCGAGATCATGGGACTCTGCCGCTTCGGCTTCGACCGCCTTCTTCTTGGAAGCTGCGGCGCTTTTAGCCTTTGCCGTTTCCTTCTTGGGAGCCGCCTTCTTGGCTGGCGCTTTCTTGGCCGTACTCTTCGTCGTCTTTTCCTTGGATTCAGACTGTTGTGAGGAAGCCTTTGCCACGTCGTTTCCTTCCCACGCTTCTACAAAATCAGGCTAGAGCCTGTTGAAAACATCATGCCATTATAACGCCAATGGCGCTTTATAGATACCCTCAAGTTTACGTATTGGTTTATAGGGCCCACAGCCTTCGGAATCGGTTGCAGGGAACGCCGATTACAGAAGGTTAACAGGATCGATGTCGATCGAAACGCGCACATCATGGTGCGGTTTCCTCTCGCGAAAATAAGAGGCGAAGCATTCCGCAATGTTTCCCTTTAGCGGCGCCTTCACCACAACATGGTAGCGCCAAGACCCCTTCAATCGCTCAAGAACACATGGCGTGGGCGGCAAAACCAGCCAACCGGCACCCTTGCCAGCCACTAGCTGTGAAAGATCGTGATACAGGCCCTTCGCCACAGTTCGCACAGCATCTTCGTTGCGGCCCCACACCAAGACATTGGCAAGACGAGCATAGGGCGGATAGCCCAATCCCTCGCGCAGCTCCAATTCCTCCGCCAAAAACCGCTCACGGTCGTAAGAGGCGGCAGCACGGATTGCGACATCGCATGCGCTGTAGGTTTGCACCACCACTCGCCCTGGTTTCTCCGCACGACCAGCGCGTCCCGCCACCTGCTCAATAAGATCAAAGGTGCGCTCTGAACTGCGAAAATCAGGCAGCTTCAGCATGGTATCGGCATTAATGACACCTACCAGGGTTACATCGTCGAAATCGAGCCCTTTGGCTATCATCTGCGTACCAAGAAGCACTGCGGCACCTGGAGCCGCAAAACGTTCCAGCAAGCGCTGATGGTCGCCCTTCCTTGCAGTCGTGTCGGCATCCATGCGAATGATGCGACATTCGCGATCGGCAACAAGCGACGAAAGCTCACTTTCAACGCGCTGGGTTCCGGCACCAAAACGCTTTAAGTAGGGGCTTCCGCATTCGGGGCACACCGCAGGCACTGGACGCGTAGCACCACAATGGTGGCACACCAACTTCGCGGCACGCTCGTGGTACGTAAGCGACGTTGAGCACGAATCGCATTCAGGCACGAACCCGCAATCGCGACACAGCAAAAACTGGGCAAATCCGCGCTGGTTCAGCAGCAGGACAGCTTTCTCGCCTTTGTCCAGCACTTCGAAAAGAGCGTTCTGAAGATCACGAGAGAACATGGAGCGATTGCCTCCGCCGAACTCGCGCGCCATATCTACCACGTTGATATCCGGCAGCGGTTTTCCGTTGGCGCGACCAGGCATCTCAACGCGAGTCCACGAAGGCTCCACCGCGCATCGATGCAACGCCTCGAGCGATGGCGTCGCAGAACCGAGCACCAGCACGGCGCCATGTGAGCGGACCATCCACTCAGCCACATCGCGGGTCACATAGCGCGGAGCCTGATCCTGTTTGTAGCTGGATTCGTGTTCTTCGTCGATGATGACAATACCCACGTTTTCCATGGGGGCGAACAACGCACTGCGGGCGCCTACCACCACACGGGTACGTCCTTCGCGGATAAGATCCCACTGGTCGAAGCGCTCACCCTGCGACATACGGGAATGCAGCACCGCCACTGTGTCGCCGAAACGACCGCGAAAGCGCGCAACCGTTTGCGGCGTCAGCGAAATCTCAGAAACCAGCACTATAGCGCCACGACCCTGCTCGAGTTCATTTTCGATGGCGCGCAAATACACCTCGGTCTTGCCCGATCCGGTAACGCCATCAACCAGCACCACATGCCCGTCTTGTTTCGCGGAGGCCCAGGTTATAGCGGCAAGCGCTTCTTCCTGATGAGGAGTAAGCACAGGCCGTTCCCACGCCCTCTTGGAAAATGCAGCGCTCGGCTGGTCGCATTCGCGCATGCGCCGGCGATGCTCAATGCGAATAACGCCCTTCTTTTCAAGCGATTTCAGCGTGGCAGAAACCGATCCATATTCAGCCGTAAGTTCTGCAACGCGCAAATCGCCCTGCTTGAGTGCCTGCAACACGAGCTCCTGTTTAACGGCACCCTTGCGCGGCTTGAATTCATCTGCCCCAGAAGTGCGCGTCACCCAACGCTCGTCGACCTCGGAAACCATAGGTCGCGTCACCTGCCAGGTGCCGTTGATGCGCTCCATACGCGGTACGCCGCCAGGTGGCATGAACAGGCGTATGCAAGAAGAAAACGGTGCAAGGTAACGATCCGCCAAGAACTGCGCACATTGAGCACCGATTTCGGTGAAACAAGGTTTGCCCAACACCTCTTCTACGGCTTTGAGCTTCGAAAAATCAAGGCCACTGGGGGCATCTGCGCCCAGGCCAACCACAAAGCCCACAGCTTTGCGCCCACCAAAGGGAACCAGCACCGCGCAACCGACTTTAACGGACGAGCACAATGACGCAGCACAAGAATCAGACGCTTTTTCCTTGGAAACCCCCCATGAGACATTGGCGGCAGGAAGCATCTCGACGCCAAAGCCGCTTACTCCCGCCTCATGGCCCGCCCGCATCAAGTCTGCAGTGGGTAGGTGGCTGGGCGATGCCTGCATTGGATCTTCAGCGAGCAAATCATCAAGCGATGCCTGCATCGCCTTTTTTGCAGGCATCTTGGCAGAAGACTTCGCAGCCGCTAGCTGCGCCTGCTCTTCGGCAGTTTCGAGCACCGCATAGGTATAGGGCGTTTCGAGTGCCGCAGTTGGTATGTCGAGAATCACAGAGGCAAATTTCATGTTGAAGAGTATAAGGGGCGGCAATCAACTTCCCAAGCAAACCGGCCAAGCGCAACCAAACCTCCAGCACTGCGCCGAGCGCCAAAGCAAATAGAGCACTCCGAGAAATGCCCAGAAAGTTAGATCACATGCTCGACGTTCCAGTTCGGCTTCATGCCAAACACATCGAACACATGGTCGCGGCATCATCACACAAAAAAGCCCCGTCGAAACGGGGCTTACAACCGTTGATTCGGCTTGAGGATAACGCTTTAAGCGATGCCGCACGCTGCCTTCAGCTCTTCGGCCTTGTCGGTCTTTTCCCAAGTGAATTCAGGAAGCTCGCGGCCAAAGTGGCCGTATGCCGCGGTTTTGCGATAGATAGGACGGCGCAAATCGAGCTCGTCGATGATGGCACCAGGACGCAGGTCAAACACTTTGCTTACCGCTGCCTCGATGTCGGATGAGGAAACGATGCCCGTGCCAAACGTATCGACCATTACAGAAACAGGGCGCGCAACACCAATGGCATAGGCAATCTGAACCTCGCAACGCGTTGCCAAACCGGCAGCAACCACATTCTTGGCAACCCAACGAGCAGCATAGGCGCCCGAGCGGTCTACCTTGGTGCAGTCCTTGCCCGAAAAGGCGCCGCCACCGTGACGCCCCATACCGCCATAGGTGTCAACGATGATCTTGCGGCCAGTAAGACCCGCATCGCCCATAGGGCCACCCACCACAAAACGACCGGTAGGGTTCACATACAGTTCCAGATCGTCTGCGACCGTTACCCCCTCGGCTTCAAACACGGGATCGATAACGTTACGCTTAAGCGCTTTGCGCAATTCGGTAGGATCGGTTTCCTCGGAGTGCTGAGTAGATATAACCACCTTTTCAACCTGGGTAGGAACACCGTTGACGTAACGAACGCTAACCTGGGTCTTGCCGTCGGGACGCAGATTCGGCATGGTGCCATCTTTACGCACCTTCGAAAGACGCTCGGCCAAACGGCTGGCCAGATAATGCGGCAAAGGCATAAGGGTCTTTGTCTCGTTGCATGCATAACCGAACATCATGCCCTGATCGCCCGCACCGATTTGGTCATACGGATCAACAGCTTCACCGTTCTGCGTTTCCCAAGATTCGTCAACGCCTTGTGCAATATCGGGAGACTGCTCGTGGATGGTATTCAACACACCGCAGGTATCGCAGTCGAAACCGTACTTGGCGCGATCATATCCGATTTCACGGAGCACCTCGCGGGCAATTCCCGGCACATCAACATAGGCCTGAGTGCGCACCTCGCCGGTAACCATGATAAGACCAGTGGTAGCCATGGTTTCCACCGCGCAGCGAACCTCTTTCGGGTTGGCGGGAATGCCGCCCGGAGCAACATAGCCTCCTGCTGCCAACTCGGTTTCCTTGGCGAGAATGGCATCGAGGATGGCATCGGAGACCTGGTCGCAGATCTTATCGGGGTGGCCTTCGGTTACCGATTCGCTCGTAAACAGGTACGAATGCTGTTCTTCTTGCATCTATCGTTTCCTTTCAGGAAAACAGGGGGCAGCCAAAGCTGCCTCCCCACAACTTTTCGATAGTACTATACCGTCCCTGTGCCCCCTGCTGCGCCGTCAACAGAAAACGCCAACAGGTTATGGGGGCAAGCGGACTATTTTTCTTGCGCCATTGGGTGACGGGTACGACCCAAACGCTCGAATTTCGTCATATCGGTTGCCGCCATTCCCTGAGTAGCATCGTGGCGTTTCTCGAACAAAGGATCGTCCGGGTCGTTCCAAATGCGCTCGGAAACCGGTTTCCATGCTGCAGCGGCATCCTTGGTTTTCGCACACAGCTCTTCGGCCGTTTCCTGTTCCTGAAGATCGGAAGAATGGGCACCTGCACGTTCGACCATTTCGGTCAGTTTGCCGCTGTTTTCCAAGATGGGACATGGACGGAGCAGATTGTCGCTGAAAGGCTGCTCGCGGTAGTACTCCATAAAAATGGGCGACTGCAGCGCCTCGAGCAGGGAGACCTCACGAATATTGGCATTGGAGTAATGAGCGAAAACGCACGGGTCGACATCGCCTGCTGCATTAATGTGAAGGTAACGGCGTCCGCCGGCAATGCAGCCTCCCACAAATTCGCCGTCATTCTGGAAATCGAGCGTAAACAGGGGTTTCTTCTGGCGCATTTCACGTACAAAGCGGTACAGATGCTCACGCTGTTCGGGGCTAGCCATAAGATCGGGCGTAGACCCTGCACCTACCGGCATGAACGAGAAAATCCAAGCAAACAGCGCGCCTTGATCGATAAGGTAGTCGAAATACTCCTCCGAGGCAATCGATTCCGCATTCTGTGATGTGTAGCAACATGAAACACCAAAGGGCAAACCGTTTCGCTTAAGCAGCTGCATTGCCTTCTGCACTTTGGCGTACGTTCCCGCACCGCGACGACTGTCAGTTGCTTCTTCAAAGCCTTCGGCGCTGATGGCGGGAACAAAGTTCTTCACGCGAATCATATCCCGGCAGAACGCCTCGTCGATCAGTGTTCCATTGGTAAACGAAAGGAACACGCAATCGGGGTGCATCTCGCACAACTTGATGAGGTCCTTCTTGCGCACCAAAGGTTCACCACCCGTGTAGATATACACATGCGTGCCCAGCTCTTTACCTTGTTTGATAATGGAATCAATCTCTTCCAAGCTTAGATTCAGTTTATTACCATATTCCGCTGCCCAGCAGCCCGTACAGTGCAGATTGCAAGCACTGGTAGGATCAAGGAGGATGGCCCAGGGGATATTGCATTCGTATTTATCGCGGTTGGCTTCCTGCACCGGCCATGCCATCAGGTTGCCATCGATGATGAGCGTTTTCACAAGATCGTCGCGTACTTCAGGGTTGGTATCGTTCATGATGCGCATGATCAGGCGATACCAGTTGCTTTGATCGTCAATTGCACCGCGAAATGCTGCTCGCTGAGATGAGAACAAGTCCTTTGGCGCTACTTTATCAATCAGGTCCATGATTTTTACGATGTTATGTTCAGGATCTGCCAGAAAGTAGTCAACGGCTTTCTCGAAAGCCGCCCTCTTGATGTGGTCGGTTGCCTTCATCGTTACCCCTCTTCTTTACAAAATCCCATACGTTGCTTTTTCTACATTTGTAGATTATATTAGCTTCGAAGAGGGGCTCAATGCCCAAGAGGCAAAGACCTGTATCATAAGATACACATCGGCAATGATTGGGGATTATTTTTATGGCTACAATCGAGGCTAAAAAGGCTGATAGACGCGTTATTCGTACCCGAAGCGCCATACGCAAGGCCTTTACCGACCTGCTCGCCGAAACGGCCTACAACAAGATCACCATCACCGCACTTGCCAAGCGCGCCGATGTTGACCGAAAGACGTTCTACACCCACTACTCATCAGTGGACAATCTGCTCGAAGACGTAATTCGCATCCAGACCGAAAAAAGCTTGGAGGGGATCGATTTTCGTGACTTCTTTGCCGATCCCCCTGCCTGCACCAAACGACTCCTGACCGCCATCGAAGCTTCACTGCCCTTCACCCGCGAGCAGCTGCGCACAGTTGCCGAGCATGTGCCCCTCGACGAGTACCTCACCTATTGGACGGCGGCCGCAAAAGAGCACATTCACAAGGAGGCAGGATTGCTTCCCGCCGTAGCTGAACGCAACCTCGATATCATGCTTGAATTCTATCTAGGCGGCGTCCTAAACGCCTATCTGTATTGGCTCCGTAACTGCCACGACATGCCCCTCGATGAATTACTGGCACTAATATCGGACAACGTGGCATATGGCCTTCCCGGCGCCCTTGCCCGCCGAGCCAAAATTCAACACTAAAACCAAATCTGGAAACCAGCCTCCAGGATATCCCTTTCACCTCCTGGAGGCGATTGTCTTTCGGACATCGTATTCCCGCATTTTTCCTGCAGCAAGGCAAAGACACCCCGCCTAACGGGTACACTTTCGCTGAAACCAACGCGAAAGGAAGCTCCATGAAAAGCAATGCCGAGCTAACCGAAGAATACTTTGCTTGCGCCGAAGAGCTCGGCGG
>FR884632.1:56034-66956 GCA_000436075.1 Eggerthella sp. CAG:209
CTCGGCGGTGATATCGCCGGCCGCCGAAGCGCGTACGAATACATGAAAAACTCCCCCGCCATCGTGCATGAAAAGGTGGTTGCTTCTTCATTCATCCCCCGACTCTACAACGATGAGAGTTGGGAAGCGTTGCGCTCCATCGCCGAGACAACGCATCGAATCTTGTGCAAAGTCATCGAGCATTACCGCGAAACACCTGAATACCGCGACGTGTTCACCTTCGATGAGCGTCTGCGCGAACTGGTGCTTCTGCCTCGCGGTTACGCCGATCCCCTGCCTTTCGCCCGCATCGACGTATTCCTGAACGAAGATGACCTCAGCTGCGGATTCTGCGAGTTCAACGGCGATGGATCTGCAGGCATGAACGAGAACCGCGAGATCACCAACAGCATCGACCAAACGGAAACGTTCAAGCTTTTCTCCCAGAAACACCCCCTTGAGGCCTGCGAGCTCTTCGATTCGTGGGTACGAGAGTTCATTCGCATCTTCGAGCATTCAAAGCACTTTGTTCCCGGTGCCCGATTTGCCATCTGCGATTACCTTGAGTGTGGCGTAGTTGATGAGTTCAAGGTGTTCTCCTCCTTCTTCTCACGCTACGGCTACGAATGTATCGTATGCGACGTGCGCGATCTGAAGTTCGACGGCGGCGCCCTGTACGATGACAACGGGCTACCCATTCATGCCATTTGGCGCCGCAGCGTAACAAACGACGTGCTTGATCATTGGGATGAGTCGCAAGACCTTATCGAAGCGGTGCGCCACGAAGCCGTAGCCCTGATTGGAAGCTTTGCCGGCCATCTGGTTCACGACAAGCAGATTTTCGAAGTACTGCGCCACCCCAAAACCAAAGCAATTCTAACTCCCGAGGAAAACGAATTCGTAGAGCGTCATGTTCCCCGCACCCTTTTCCTCGACGAAAAGGAAATCGATCTCGACGAAGTACGCACCAATAAGAACGCCTGGATCATCAAACCCACCGACAATTACGGCGCTAAAGATGTATATGCTGGCGTTTCCTCTACCCAGGAAGAATGGGAGGATCTTATTGCCCGATTCGCAAACGGGGCATCAGGCGCGCCTTTCATTGTCCAGACGTACCTCACCCCGTACAAAACCCACACCCTGCCTCCCGATGAGGATATTGAGAATCTGACCGATGACGAAGTTGATCGAACGGGTGCCCTGTACAACAACCTCAGCGGCCTGTACCTGTACAACGGACATTTTCAAGGTATTTTCTCTCGCCTAGGACCCTTCCCCACCATTAGCAAAGACCTGAAGGGCATCACTGCCGCCACCATCCGCGTTCGAGGGTAGCGCCGTGAGTATCATGCGTCGCGCACTTGCCCCTCTTCTTACGCTCGCAACGAGCATAGCCCTGGCCTACACCCTGTTCGGATTAGGATTCGTTGTCTGCACCACCCCGCAGGCTACCGCTGCCATTGGCGGCACCTTCTCTGGTTGGGAGAATTCGGTGTTCCCCGAAGAAGACATGGCGGCCATTGCTGAGGCAACGCGCGCTTTCTCCATCGAAGGAGCGCCAATCGACGAACTCTCCGACGCGATTCGTTCAGCGCTCGAGAACTCGAATCCCCAACTTGCCGAAGCGTTTGCCGCCAGCGGACTTGATATCGCCGCAAACCAAGGCAAAGCCGCTTCGGTGGCGGATGCGCTTTCCGATCGCTACACCCTGCCGCAAAATGCGCTTTCCCACTTGCAAGACTGCACGCCCATCTTTACCACGGGCCGCATTTCGGTGGGAGTTGTGGGGGGATTTGCCCTTGTGGGACTTATAGCACTGGGATTCCTGGCGGGACGCAAGGGGGCAGGACGGGCAATGCAGCTAGGCGCAGCCCTAGTCGCCGCAACACTGTTGGCTCTAGCCGCATGGGCGATCACCGATTTTGATGGCCTCTTCACCTGGATGCATCAGATGCTGTTTTCTCAGGGGAACTGGACATTCAGCGCAAGCTCGCTTTTGATCCAGCTATTCCCTGAGGCGTTCTGGGCAGCTATGGCGGCGCTGTGGGTCATCTGCAGCCTTATCTGCGCCGCTCTATGCGGGCTTCTCGGGAAGGTTATCGCGCACTAGTTGGGAATAAGGTGACAGGTTCCGTTTTTCCAACTAGGTACAATCGACAAAGGAAGAGCCTTGTTTGCGCAATCTCCCGCAAACAAGGCTCTTCCTCTTAGGTGGGAAATGGGGCCTGCCCCCATATTCCCAGCTTCCCCCTCAGCCCCGCTCGGCTATGCCAGGCGGCTCTGAAGCTCTTTCGCAGCCGCAGCCTTGTCGAAGTTGCCGCCCGTTTTCTGGGTGAGAGCGCCCATCACGCGGCCCATTTCTTTCTTGGTAGTTGCACCGGTTTCAGCAAGAACTTCACCAATCAAGGCCGAAAGCTCTTCGCCGCTCACTTGTTTCGGAAGATACTCCTCCAGAATCTTCACCTGTTCGGCAAGCGTATCGGTACGCTCCTGATCGTTGCCAGCCTTGATAGAACCGTCAAGGGTTTCCTTCGTCTGCTTGATGGTGCGCTTCAACATGGCGTCAACGTCGGCATCAGTAATCTCGCGACGCTCGTTTACCTCGATATTCTTAATCTCGCCCAGAACCTGGCGAAGGATGGCCAAGCGGACCTTGTCCTTTGCCTTCATGGCGGTTTTGATCTCATCACGCAATTCCTGGTAGTTCATAAGTTCCTCCTTTGTTGACCGTCCCCATTATACGCGCGGGACAAAACAAGCATCAGGAATCACTGAGCCCTTACTTTAGAGGAGTACAATCACCTAACCGAAAGCAAGTGCACGAGCACATCAAAGAAAGGAACCTCCCTATGAGTTTGGCTGATCGTTGGATCACGCTCTTCAGCAAACCCATTCCCAACGTCATTCTCCGTCTGGTGGTGCTGTTCGGCGGGTTTCTTTCCATGGCCATGTCTATTGCGCTAATGCGAACAACCGGCCTGGGAAACTCCCCTATCTCATGTATTCCCGCAACGCTTTCTTACCTTGTACCGCTAACCCTTGGCACTATTACCTTCATCATGAACACCTGCTTTTTGATTGTGCAGGCAATTCTGCTTCGCCGTGACTTCAACCCCGTACAGCTCCTGCAAATACCTTTCACGTTCGTATTTGCGCTGATGATCGACCAGCTTCTACCTTTCTGCGAAACACTGCCCATGCAATACTACCCCGAACAATTAGGGTGGAACATCCTGGGTTGCTTCCTACTTGCCATGGGAGTGTTCCTGCAGGTCAAGGCAAGCTTTATCACCCTGCCTGGAGAAGGCATTGTTCTTGCCATCGCCAAAGCGGCGAAAAAGCCCTTCCCTAAATGTAAGATCGCATTCGACAGCTCCATGGTTGTGGTTTCCGTTGCCATATCCTTCATAGGTCTGGGGTATCTCCAGGGCGTTCGCGAAGGCACCATCATCACCGCCCTTGCCTCAGGAACCATTGTTGCCCTTATCGGCAAACTACTCCCTCACTTCGACCGCTTCTGCCCCGTTGAAGGCCACATCAGCTTCATCATCAATGTACCCATGAACAGTAACGAGCAACCGAGCGCCCCAGAAAACGAAGGTCAGCCACCTCTGGTTATCGCAATCGAGCGCCAATACGGCTCGGGCGGACGCGAAATCGGCACCTTGGCAGGCAGGGAGCTTGGCATACCCTCGTTCGATCACACGCTCATCGACCTCACCGCACAGGAATCCGGCTTTCCGCCTGCATATGTTAAACAGCACGAGCAAGAGGTGCGCCGCGGCTTGCTATACAACCTCTACATGCAGAACTACCGCAGCGTTGGCGCTGAACCGGAGCAGATGGACGACATGTGGCTTGCGCAAGCACGTGCTATCACCAAACTGGCAGACGAGGGATCCTGCGTTATCGTAGGGCGTTGCGCTGGCGCCATCCTGCGGGGCCGAAAGAACGTGCTTACCGTGTTCGTTCATGCCCCACTGGAAATTCGCATCAACCACGTTATGGATCGCGATGGCCTCAATGCAAAAGAAGCAGAAGCGCGCATCAAAACCATCGACCGCGAGCGCGCCGAACATAGCCTCAGCTTTGCAAACGCAACGTGGGGCGCCGCCGAAACCCACCATCTTGTATTGGATTCATCGATCCAGAGCCCAAGGGATGCGGCAAAACTCATTGCCAACCTTGCGAAAAAAGCGTTCCCCGAAGCACCCCTTTCGCCCTGCCCCGAAAAGCCTGGGAGGAAGAGTTAGCAAAACGGGTCTTCCCCGCGCACGGGTGACACGGTACGCGCTGCTGCTTACGTGGCGCGACGAATGCGCACCTCCTCCGCGCACCGACGCCAGGGCGAGGAAATGGCGCCTATTCCTATTCTCCCAACACATTTCCTCTATGTTTGAGGACTAGGATAAACGGCATTCCATCTATTTGCATATGCTGCAGCGCCCACTTCTGTGGGCTTTTCTACGTGAAAGGAGACCTGTGAGATTCACCCAAGCTTGGCACTCATTTTTCGATAGATCGGCCCCCAATGTCGTGCTCCGACTAATTGTTATGCTTGCAGGCGTCGCCATCACTTCAGCGTCAGTGGCGCTCACGCGCGCAACCGGGCTCGGAACCTCGCCGGTATCGTGTTTCCCTGCCACGCTTTCATATCTCACCCCTCTCACCATTGGCACGTGGACCTTTATCATGAACGTCGTATTCGTGCTGATCCAAATCGCCCTGCTGCGTCGCGACTTCAACCCCGTGCAGCTGCTGCAGATACCCTACGTTTTCGTATTCTCGGCACTCATCGATGCATTCGTGCCTCTCTGCGAGCTCATCCCCATGGGAAACTACGCGCTGCAAATCACCTGGAGCGTCATTGGCTGCTTCATGACAGCATTCGGCGTATTTCTGCAGGTAAAGGCAAGTTTCCTTACCCTACCCGGAGAAGGCATCAATTTGGCTATATCGCGCGTTACCAAAATCGCATTCCCCAAGGTTAAAGTTGCTTTCGACTGCACCAATGTGGTAGTGGCCGCCGCGGTTTCGCTAGCATGCTCCGGCGCTTTGTACGGCGTTCGCGAAGGCACCATCCTGGCAGCGCTGGCGGTGGGCAGCATCGTGGCATTGTTCAACAAGCTGCTGCCTCGGTTTGAGCGTTTTTGCCCCACACGCGGGCACATCACCCTCACTGCAGCCACCATGCCAGCCCCCGATGAAAGCGCATCCCCCTCTTCCGAAGAAGGCGACAACACACCACTTGTCATTACTATTTCCCGCCAGTTTGGCTCGGGTGGACGCGAAATCGGGCAAGCTCTAGGGAAAAAGCTCGGCATCCCCGTTTTCGACGAAACGCTTATCGAGCTCACCGCGCAGGAGGCAGGCCTCACTTCCGCCTACGTCCGCAAACACGAGCAGGAAGTTCGCAAAGGAGTGCTGTACAACCTCTACATGCAGAACTATCAGAGCATCGGTGTAGAACCCAGCCAGCTTGACGATCTGTGGTTGGCCCAAGCCCACACAATCACAAAGCTCGCAAATCAAGGAAGCTGCGTTATCGTTGGCCGCTGCGCAAACGCGATCCTGAAAGAGCGCCCCTGCACCTTCAACGTATTCATTCACGCACCGCTTGTACCTCGCATCGGCCGCGTCATGAAACGCGAAAACATCGACCATATGGAAGCCGCCGCCACAATCGAACGCATCGATGCCGAACGAGCCGAGCACTGCAAGCACTTCACTGACACCATTTGGGGCAAGGCGGATGCCTACCACCTCTCGCTCGATTCTTCGTTCGAACCAAGCGAAGAAAACGCCACAATCATCGCCAGCCTGGCTCGCGCCGCTTTTCCCGAAGCACCGCTTTCACCCTGCCCAGAAAAACCAAAAGGGAAGAGCTAGCGAAACGCACCTCCTCCGCGCACGGGCAGCACGATGGGAAAATGGGACCTGTTCCTATTTTCCCATCGTGCTTTTCGGCATGCGGGCGGCTCTTCGTTTATCATTTAGACCATACGACTTGAAAGGAAATGAGCTTGATGACAGACCAGTCTAAGCCTGTTCGCGTTCGCTTCGCACCCTCGCCCACCGGCGAGCTGCACATCGGCGGAGCGCGCACTGCTATCTATAACTGGGCGTTTGCCCGCGCCATGGGCGGCACCTTCATTCTTCGCATCGAAGACACCGACCCTGAACGTTCCACCGAGGAAAACAAGCAGGTTATCCTGCGTTCGATGAAGTGGCTCGGCCTAGATTGGGATGAAGGTCCCGAAGTTGGCGGCGAATTTGGCCCCTACCTGCAAACCGAACGCTTCGATACCTACAAGGCCGCTCTTGAAAAGCTGAAGGAAAAGGGCGCCGTATATCCCTGCTTCTGCACCCAAGAAGAAATCGCCGCAAAGCGCGCTGAAGCCGAAAAGACCGAAGGCGGTTACTCCGGGTACGACCGCACCTGTCGCGGCATCAGCCCCGAAGAAGCACAACGCCGCATCGATGCAGGCGAACCCCATGTATGGCGCCTCAAGGTTCCCGAGAACCACGGCCCCATCGAATTCGACGATGCCGTGTACGGCCATATGTCTTTCCCTGCCGACGTTATGGACGACATGATCCTGGTTCGCACCGACGGCACGCCCACCTACAACTTCGCGGTAGTGTGCGACGACGCAAACATGCAGATCAGCCACGTTGTCCGCGGCGACGATCATCTTTCCAATACCCCACGTCAGATTCTTATCTACGAAGCTTTGGGCTACGACATTCCCGTATTCGCCCATCTTTCCATGATCTTGGGCGCCGATGGCCGCAAGCTCTCCAAGCGCCGTAACGCCACTTCGGTTGAACAGTACAAGGAAATGGGCTACCTGCCCGACACCCTGGTGAATTTCCTCGCACTTCTGGGATGGTCGCTCGACGGAGAAACCACCATCATCCCACGCGACGTACTGTGCCGTGAGTTCAGCCTCGATCGCATCACGCGCAAGGATGCCATTCTCGATGAAACCAAGCTCGATTGGATGAACGGCGAGTACATCAAGAATATGGGTGCTGCTGCATGGGTTGACGCCACCGCACCCTTCCTGGTTGCCGCCGGCCTCACCACCGAAGAAGAGGTTGCTGCCAAGCATGACTGGTTCGAAAAGCTCTATCCTCTTGTTGCCGAGCGCATGAAGCGCTTCACTGAGGCGCCGGAAAAGCTGGCATTCATCTTCGACGGCCCCAAGGTTACGCTCGACGAGAAGTCGGTTAAGAAGAACCTGCTGAAAGAAGGCTGCCGCGCCGACGAGGTTCTCGCAGAGGTACGTGCAATCCTGGCTGACGAGTCCATTGAATGGGCGTGCGACCCGCTGCAAGACGCTTGTCGTGAACTCACCGAAAAGCTCGACTTGAAGGCGAAGCTGATATTCCAGCCCATCCGTGTTGCAGTCACCGGCTCTCAGGTTTCCCCGCCGCTGTTCGAGTCCATCGAGCTGATGGATCGTGCCGATGTGGTTGCCCGCCTCGACTACACCATCAACGAGGTATTTGGTGCCTAAGGGCCCAGAACAAATCTGCACATCCAGCGATGGCAACAACAAAACGGCTATCGCTGGATTTGCGATGCCCGAAAGTGAACATCCTTCGCTTTCGGGCATCGATCTTTCGCAGCTCTCGGAAGAAGAGCTGATCGATGCCATAGCGTCGGCTCACGAAAAGGAGCTCGCGCTGGAATCCAATGACAAAAGCGATGCAGGAAGCCCCTTTGAAAACGAGACTGAAGCAGAAGAAGATATCGACCCCTTCCCCCGTGAGGAAGTTGTGGCTTTGGAATCGTGGTGTACCGCCCCGCATGGTTCAGGCTGCACGCGATGCCAGGCGGTATGCCCCACTGGCGCACTTTCCCTCGAAAACGGCACGCCGCACATCAACACTGAGCTTTGCACCCGTTGCGGCATGTGCGCCGGCATCTGCGATGCCTTCGCCTTTACCCGCATCACCCTCGAAGATCTTTTCACCCGCGCGAAACGCGAAGCAAAAGAAGAAGGCGCCGCGTGCTTCACCTGCAACGACCACTTGTTTGATGGTGTTGCTCCACGCAGCAACGTTATTGCGCTTCCCTGCCTAGCCGCCGTTCCCCCTGAGTTTTGGGCGGCGCTTTTGGCAAACGATATTCCTGTCCAACTGTACCTAGACGAATCGTATTGCGAAAACTGCCCTGCAGCTGGCCCTATGGGACCTGCACTTTACGCCCATGCGCTCGACCAGGCACAAGACTGGACCGGCAAAGCCATCGAACGCGTAACCGAGCTTCCCGAACGCGAGTATCTTCTTGCAGCCTGGGCAAATGTCGATACCACCGACCGACGGGGTATGCTGGCAAAAATCGCAAAAGAAAGCATTGATGTTGCCGACGGATCGCATCGAAAGCGAATCGATGGCACCGTCGCCGATTTTCATGAGCAGCAGGAGCGCCTGCGCGCACAAGGTCGTATCAACGCCGAAACGCTCATAGGCACACCCCTTGCCCCTACCAAACACCCTTCGCCCCGTTTAGCCCTAATGGTAAAAGCTGCGCAAGCCATGCCCGAACGATCTGCATATATAGAACGCTATACTTCCGTCACTGATGCGCAGCAGTGCAGTGGATGCCAGGCCTGCATTGGAGCATGCCCCACAGGCGCTCGCTCCTTCAACGAAGCAACAGGCTTACCCGATGTCAACGCATCGCTTTGCACTGCATGCGGTTGTTGCATAGGTACCTGCCCAATCGGCGCGTGCGATTTCCGTTCAATCACCGCAAAGGCATACTGCGGGTAAGGCAACGCCTCCGTAACTGTTTGCGCTCTCCTGCCCAGAGCGGCATACCATTCAGCATGTGTAAACAGCACCACCAGAAAGGTTGGCCATGCCCAGCACGCCTGATCCAAATTACTGGGGCAACCCTCCTCAAACGCCCCGTTCCAGCAATATTCCGCAACAGCCAATGCACCATGCATCGCCCGAACCACCCATGGGGGCTCGGTCCTCTATGTCGGCACAAGACGGCACAGCGCCCCAGCAGCAAGCACCGTTCACCCCTGCCAGCGGCAACGGAGCCGCGCAAACAGGCGCCAACTTCCAGCAGGTTCCCCAAGGGGACTCCATCCCTCCTGCTCCCGCTGCCCCACCGGCGCCGATCCGTCCCGAGAAGAAGAATACGGGCATTATCGTTGCGATTGCGATCATTGCCGCTTTGCTCGTCGGGATGGGCGGCTGCGCAGCATGCACCGCAGTGCTGTCAGCAACGCTCGACGATGCAGATGATGCTCGGCACGCACAAAGCGACTTCAATCAGCAATATCAGAACCACAACATGCCCATAAACGAGCAAGAGCTCCTAAACAGGGAAACCCGAACGGACTTCGGCCTTGTAGGCAGCACTGCCCTCGATAGCGCTGAGCTCGATTCCGTTCAATCGAGCTACTTCGACAACACCAGCAAAGCCCCCGACGCAAACGGCATGTATGCTGCAGGGGTATACCGCGTGGGCACCGATATTCCCGCTGGAAATTATTGGTTTTCCGGCAATAAATCCAGCCTCTCCACCTTTTATATCCTTCAGCCAACCTCTGCGGGAGCCTCCACCTACGACACCGTGCACATCAATAGCTACTACGGCCACAATCTCATGGACTTACGCGAAGGCGAAGTGTTCATTCTCGACAATGAGGGCACTATGCTCCCCCTCGATCAAATGACCAAAACGTTCACGCCGCCCTACGGCAGCGGAGTTTACCGCGTTGGCATCGATATCCCCGAGGGCACCTACCAACTCGTAGTGGGAGATGGAGCTGACGATTACAGCTCTTGCTCCGTAATGATCGATTTAAATTATGACGAGAATTCAAGCTACCTGTACCGAAACTACTTCATCAAGGAAGATAAACCCGACACCATCACGCTAGAAGCCGGCACCTACGTCGAGCTCTACAACATGCAGATGAAGCCCACTGGATTGGCGTAGTCTCCGCAAGGCTTTTTCATGCTCTTTGAAAGCAAAACCGGGATGAGCCATCCGTAAGCCTCATCCCGGTTTTTTGTTAGTCTCTATCGCCTTGACCCTCGACGCCCCACATAGTTGGTAACGCCCAAGCTCTGAGCGCGCGTACTACGAGAAGTCGATCGACGCGAACTGGAACCTGCCGTCGAAGAGTCCTTGCGCGAAGAGCGGGCAGAAGGTCCCGAGGCCGCCAAGGAAGGACTGCTTCGCGGAGCTTCACCACGTCCCGACGCTGGGCGCTCCCCGCTTTCCTTCCCTTCTTCCACCACTTTCTGCAGATAGGCAAGCACGTTGGTCAGCATGCCCGCGTCACCTGCCTCCTCTTCTTTGCCATAGCCAGGGACCACGACACGCAGAGGAACTGCCATCTTTTTCTTGTCGGCCAAGTAGCGACCTGCCTTACGGCGCAAGCTCGAAGCCTGCGATTTCGTCAGCGCAAACGGCTCCACGGTAAGTTTGCCCGCCGAAACGGAGATAAGCTTGATACCATGCTCGTTGGCAAACGCCTTAAGGCGTGCTTTCTCGAACTGGTTGACGGAGGCCTGAGGCATCTCGGGATGCTTTGCCAACAATTCTTCGTAAATATCATTTACCGCATCGATGGTATCGGCGCTGGCGATCTTACGGTAGTACAACACGCGCTCATCAGCGTCGGGCAGGTATTCCTCGGGGAAATACGTGTGGTCGGGCACGTTCACCACAATATCCGACAGTGCAGGCGGCAAGAACTCCTTAGCCGAAGAATTGCCCTCACGCGCATTGTTCACCGCCGTAGACAGCATTTGAGCAAACAGATCAAAACCTACCGCCGACATATTGCCGCTCTGCTCGGCACCTAGCAGGCTGCCAGCCCCGCGGATTTCCAGGTCGCGCATAGCCACGCGCATGCCGCTTCCCAGATCGGTGTGCTCACCAAGCGCCGTAAGGCGCGCCA
>FR884632.1:66979-69589 GCA_000436075.1 Eggerthella sp. CAG:209
CTTCAGTGAGCGGGATATTATCGGGGAACAAGAAATACGCATACGCCTGAGTGGAAGAACGCCCGACGCGACCTTTCAACTGGTACATCTGAGCTAGTCCCAAGCGCTGAGAGTCTTCAATGATGAGCGTGTTAGTGTGAGGGTTGTCGATGCCCGATTCGATGATAGTGGTAGCTACCAATACATCAAGTTCGCCAGCCGCGAAGTTTTCCATAACGTCTTCCAGCTGCTCTTTAGTCATCTTGCCATGGGCAACGCCAACACGTGCTTCACCTGCGGCGGCTTGCACGCGCTTCACCGCCTCATCGATGGAGCGTACGCGATTGCTTACGTAGTAGATCTGCCCGCCACGGGCCATCTCTCGGCGTATGGCGTCGCTCACCACGTCGGGATCCCACTCGCCAACATGCACTTCCACCGGGCGTCTGTCGTCGGGCGGAGTCAGGATCAAACTCATGTCGCGCACGCCCGAAAGGCCCATTTGCATAGTACGCGGGATAGGGGTTGCGGAAAGCGTGAGGACATCGATCGATTCGCGCATGTTCTTCAGCTGCTCTTTATGGGCAACGCCAAAGCGCTGTTCCTCATCAATAATGACGAGGCCCAGATCATGCGGATTGACATCGCGTGAAAGGAGGCGATGCGTCCCAACCAACACCGAAACCGTTCCCTCTGAAAAATCAGCCAGAGCTTGCTTCTGCTGAGCTGGGGTACGGAAACGCGAAAGAACTTCCACCTTTACGCCAAAGGGCTCGAAACGATCTTTGAACGTAGAGTAGTGCTGCTGGGCTAGGATGGTGGTTGGGCACAACACCATAACCTGCTTGTTGTCCTGCGTTGCTTTGAAGGCAGCGCGCAACGCCACCTCGGTCTTGCCAAAGCCAACGTCTCCACAGACCAGACGGTCCATGGGGCGTGGGGATTGCATATCGGCCTTGATATCAGCAATGGCGGCTAACTGATCGGGTGTTTCTTGATAGGGGAAGCTTTCCTCCATCTCATGCTGCCAGGGAGTGTCTTCCCTATAGCGATACCCTTGGGTCGAAGCACGGCGCGTATACACATCAACCAGGTCGAACGCCAGCTGCTTGGTTGCCTTGCGGGCCTTCGCCATGGCGCGGCTCCAGTCAGACGTGTTCAGACGCGTCAAGCGAGGCGACGATCCTTCCGGCCCTACATAGCGGGTAACACGGTCCAGCTGCTCTACCGGAACATACAGCTTATCGCCCTCGGCGTATTCCAGAAGCAGATAGTCTCGCTCGGACCCACCTACATCTTGGCGTACGATATCGCGAAAGAAGGCCACGCCATGAGCCGCATGCACTACGTAGTCGCCCGGCTTGAAAGGGAACGTGATCTCCGTTACATCGATGCGGCTCCGTTTGCGCGTAGCCATGGCACCTTGCGTGTCCGAAAGGGAGACGAGAGCCATCTTTGCCGCAGGGAAGATCATGCCAAGGGGGATATCTACATCGACGATGTTGACCTGACCTCGTTTGAGCTTAGGCGACGCATCCCCTACCACGTCAAGGACCTCGTTGATAGGAATTCCCAAATCAACCAAGGAAAGCTTCATTTCTTGACGAGCACGGAAATGAGGTACAGAGAAAACCACCGTAAAGCCCATCTCGGCCAAAGAGCGCAATCGGCCAAAGAGTTTCTCTGGATCGCCCGCCACATCAACGCGCTTCACTACCAGCTCGCTATCAAGCTGCACACCCACGCGCATGATAGAAACGTAAGTTGCACGCGGATTCGCGCCGAAATCAAGCTCATTGGGACCCATGTACAGATCCGATACGGGAATCGAAGTGCCTACACAGCGCTTTGAAAGCTCATCGTAAGCATGCAAAGCATCATCGACCAGCGAACGTGGCTCAATAAGCACCGTAAGGGCATCCGCGGGCAGATAGTCGCCCACGGCCGCCGTTTTTTCCAGCAGATATGCTGCCATCAAGTCGGGCAGCTCATGAGAGTCGTCTTCGAGGCGCTCTAGCAATTCGCGTTGTGCTGCGTTTGTTTCCGCGCTCTTTGAAATGGCACGTTTAGCGCGAAGCAGCGCCGCATCCGTCTGGGCAAACTCGCGAACAGGAAAAATATCAACCTGCTTCAGCGAGGAAATGGTCTGCCCTGTTGAAGGAAGGAACCGACGAATCTCGTCTAATTCATCGCCAAAGAAATCGAGACGTACGGGATACGCAAGATTCCCGGGAAACACATCGATAGCACCACCCTGCACGCTAAACGTACCAGGGCCATCAAGCTTTCCGCTGTTTTCGTAGCCCATAGATACCAGGCAATGCTCCAAATCCTCGAAACAGGCAATGCCACGCTGGGGTTCCTCTGAAAGGTCGGACCCCGCCACCAGAACAAGGGGGCGCGCCACTTCTTCTTTAGCGGGAGCAATGCGACGCAGCAGGGCTCGAGCCGAAGCAACCACAACAGCGGGCTTTCCCTGCTGAAGCGACCAAAGGGCTTCGAGCCTACGGCCATGAAGGCGCGGCTGGGGCGGAGCATCGAGCGAGAACGGGTTGCCCTCGTAATCGGGCAAACGCAAAACACGCTCCTCGCCCACGAAGGCACCCACCGTACGTGCAAAAGTATCGGCGG
>FR884632.1:69683-71940 GCA_000436075.1 Eggerthella sp. CAG:209
GGAAGAAGCCACGCCCACCGTAGCATCCTGCCCCGAATCAAGCTTCGCCCAAGCATCATCGAGCGCACCCGACTTGGCAAGCGACGCAGACAGCATATCTATCAACATGTCCGTTCCTTTCGGTAAGTGCTGCCCCTACCGCCAGCAAACCAAGGGCAGGGCCTGGGTTCCACCATGTCAGCAAAGATGGCAGACGTTAAGGTATCCTCCATCAGCACCATTGGCACATAACGTCAAGTGGCTGGGCAATCGGCACTCGGCCTTGTTGCAGGAGGGCATCACAACCCCAACAAGCCCGAAAGCAAAAGCTTCGGGCGTTTTCTTTCGTTTATTCTAATATCCGTATAAGGTAATTCACGCCAAGAATCGGCGTTACCATAAGGCATGCGCAACCAACCGTAATCACCGAAGGGAAATGCCATGGCCCGCGAAAAGAAAGCCGACAAGCTCATCCGCGCCCTAGCTGTTGCCGAGCGCATGAACAGCCATTATGGAGAAGCAGCCTGCGCGCTTCACTACACCACGCCTTTCACTCTCACCATTGCTGTTCTGCTCTCCGCTCAAACCACCGATGCGGGGGTAAACAGGGTAACACCCGAGCTATTTGCGAAATACGGAACACCCCAAGCCATGGCACAAGCCGACCCCGAAGACATCGCACGGATCATCCGGTCAATTGGGTTTTACCGCACCAAAGCAAAAAACTGCATCGCCTGCGCGCAGATGATCATGTCTGATTTCGGTGGCGAAGTTCCCCGCGACATGGACCAAATGCAAAAGCTTCCCGGAGTAGGGCGCAAAACCGCAAATGTGGTGCTCAATGAGGCATTCGGCATTGTCGAAGGCATCGCCGTAGACACACACGTATTTCGTATCGCCCACAAACTGAAGTTCGCTGGTCCCTCTGCCGACACCCCCGCAAAAACAGAGGATGCCCTCCTTTCGCTGTACCCGCGTGAATACTGGGGGCCCATCAACCATCAATGGGTGTTGTTTGGGCGAGAGACCTGCATAGCCCGTCGACCAAAATGCGCTGACTGTTTCATCAGCGACCTCTGCCCCAGTTGCCCAAAAGATCTCATAGGGAACCGGGGGAACCCACAAGAATAACCAAGCAGCTTAGAAAGATGGCATTCGATACCGAAAACAACACCATCCTCCGTGAAAACCCTGCGCTGTTTGAGCAAAATCAACGAGCGTTTGCTATCCTCAAATAATCGTGGGAAAGCAGCTTCTTAACAAAGGGCTGCCATCGGAAGCAAGGAATAACAATGAACCTCTCTCATTTGAGATACTTCATTAGCTTGGCAGATTCGAAGCACTTCGCAAACACAGCAAAGTCGCTGTCCATCGCGCGCTCAACGCTTTCTCTTGCAATCTCAAACCTCGAACAGGACCTGGGCGCGCCCCTGTTCACCAAAAACGGAAGCACATTCCTGCTTACCCCTTACGGTAAGGAGTTTTACCGCTACGCCTCCCTTGCCCTGAAGAATATCGAAACAGGACGCCAACGCGTTCGGATCATGGTCAACAGCAAGGTTGAAACGCTTCGTATCGGCGTGCCTTTCTCCATCCAGAACGAAGACTGGTCCCGTATGATGCGCGCTTTCCGTGCCCATCTCGACGAAAATACGTCGGTGAAAGTTTTGCAGGGCTTCAGCGCTGGGCTTTTACGCGACCTGGCCGCAGGCACGCTCGATGTCACGTTTGCCACAAAGCTCGAAGATGCCCCCGAGGGTTTGAATTACATCCCTTTCTGGTCACAGGAGCTTGTTCTTGCGGTAAACGAAGGCAACCCCTTGGCAAACCGTAAATCTATCAAGCTTGAGGAACTTCAAGGCTCGAAGGTGCTTTCTTATGCCGTCGATTGCCCTCCCCATGACCTTGTTTTGGAACACACCAAGCATTTTGATATTCAGGTAGAAGAGCGCTTCCGCGAGGAGATAACTGCGTGCTCCATCGTTTCCGCCAGCGATGAAGCCATGGCGCTTGTAGACTACTCGTTCTTAATGAAGGCTTTCAACGATGTGGTCTGCATTCCCATCGACGATCTGCCGCGAGATTTCCACAAGATTTACCTGATCCACCGCGCCGATGACGAACTCACTGACGCCCAGCGCGATTTCATCAACTACGCTTGCAACCATCGCGTTTTGCCAGCCTGGTTGCCCCGTGAAAACGAGGACGAAACCCAATTCCAAATCGGATACAAGTAGCGTCACGCCAGGCAACACAACGAAGCCGAGATGGCCCAGCA
>FR884632.1:72094-90510 GCA_000436075.1 Eggerthella sp. CAG:209
GAATACGTCTACGACAGCAATTCTGGCAGCGGAACACCATCTTTGCGTTCGATGCTGCAACCCTGACGCACAAGCTCAGCTATAACCGACTCGGCCAAAAACGGCAGCCTATCTGCAACAGGCTGCGTGAGGCCCTCCATAAACTCCGCAGGCTCCAGGTTCAAAACCTGCATACCGTAGCACATGCCTTCGCTGGCGTATCCAAGCAATGCTGCCGCATCAAACAAATCGGCAAGCTTCGTGTCATGCAGAGAGGTGCGGGCACCGCAGGTTCGCGCAATATCGTGCGGCCGATAGCGAAATACCGTACCAGGCTCCGAGCCCGATTCGTCAACGGCATCGACGGTGATCATGAAGTCGTATTCATTGACTTTGGAAATCATGTCTAAGCTCATACAGCCCACATCGAACATATCAACATTGTCGGGAAGAATGTATTCTTCCCGAATCAGATCGTAAGCAGCAGGTCCAACACCATCATCGAGCATCAAGCGATTGCCCACAAAGAAAACTGCGATACGTTTCACTTATGCACCTACCGTTGGACGAATAACCAAGTTGTAATACGTTGCCGCAACGATCATTATCACCGCGACCAAGACCATGGCAACAGCCCACTTCTTCTGACTTTTCAAATACTGTTCTTTGGTTTTGCCCATGGATAGAGCGCGCTGACACGCATAGCCCTGACCGGCACGGGCAAACACGATAGTTGCAAACGCAAGAACCAATGCCGCAACAATGCTCAAGCCCACTGTGAGAGGACGAGGGTCAAGGTAGACGCTATAGAAAAGGTTGTCGGCCAAAAGCCATGCTGGGTAATACAGGATGGCCAGCCAAATGCCGTTAGCGGCGCCCCAGACAGGAGGCATGAAAAGAGCTCCTATGTTGACGGGAGGCAAGCCTTCCATGATCTGTTCCTGGCTAAGCTGACGGGGATTTTTTTTCTGCTTCGACACGAGCATCTCGCTTTCACTGACGTTGTTCCGCTGAAGAGTATAGGGGAAAGCGCCTTGGTGCTCTCCTCTATTCGGCAAACTGCGAATTATACAATTCCGCGTAGACACCACCCTTAACCAGCAGTTCATCGTGAGTTCCCTGCTCTACGATGTCGCCCTCCTGAAGAACCAAAATCAGGTCAGCGTTACGGATGGTGGAAAGACGATGGGCAATGACAAACGAGGTACGCCCTTTCATCAGATTATCCATAGCCATCTGGATTCGCTCTTCGGTGCGCGTATCCACCGAGCTGGTTGCCTCGTCCAAAATCAACATGCGCCTGTCAGCCAAAATAGCACGGGCAATGGTTAAAAGCTGACGTTGCCCCTGACTGATATTGCTCGCATCTTCATTAATCTCCATATCGTAGCCACCTGGCAGGGTACGGATGAAATGATCAGCGAATGCCGCCTTTGCTGCCGCTTCAACCTCTTCATCGGTCGCATCAAGGCGACCATAGCGTATGTTTTCCCGGATCGTCCCCTTGAACAGCCAGGTATCTTGTAGAACCATACCGAATAGCGAACGCAAATCGTTGCGGTCAAACTCGCGCACATCATGGCCGCCTACACGGATCGAACCACTGCCGACATCATAGAAACGCATCAACAGTTTGACGATAGTCGTTTTGCCAGCACCGGTCGGCCCAACCAATGCAACGGTTTGCCCACGTTGAACCGTTGCCGAGAAATCTTTGATGATGGGTTTGTCAGCTTCGTAGCCAAAATGCACGTGGTCGAACTCCACACCGCCCGAAATCTCCGCGGTCTTCGCCGTCACCGCAGTCTTCGGCTCCTCTTCAGCTTCGAGGAACGCAAACACGCGCTCGGCCGAAGCGGCCATTTGCTGCAGCACATTAGACACCTGAGCAAGTTGGGTAATGGGCTGCGTGAAATTTTTCACGTACTGGATAAAAGCCTGAATATCACCAACGGTAATGCGTCCGCCAATGGCAAACAACGCACCGGCAATGGCAACAGCAACGTAGCCCAGGTTGCTCACAAAATTCATCACAGGCATCATCAAGCCCGAAAGGAACTGCGACTTCCACGCTGATTCATACAATTCGGCGTTCGTTTTCTTGAACTGCGCCAGCACATCGCTCTCTTTGTTGAAGGCACGCACTACGGCCTGTCCGGAAAACGCCTCTTCAACCTGCCCGTTGATGGCACCCAGGCGGTTTTGCTGCATTCGGAAGTACTTCTGGCTTCGACCAACCACCACTTTCACCAAGATAGCTGAAAGGGGAATAACCAGCAGGGCAATAAGCGTCATGGGCACGTTGATGGAAAGCATCATAACCAGCACGCCTATTACAGTAGCGATAGAAGTGATCAGCTGTGTCACGCCCTGGTTGAGGCTCTGTCCCAGCGTATCGATGTCATTGGTGATGCGTGAAAGCACGTCACCGGTGCTGGTGCGCTCAAAATACCCCATAGGCAACGCATCAATCTTCTGAGCAATACGCTGTCGCAAAAGATAGCAGGTTTTTTGCGTAACATGGGTCATCAGCCATCCCTGAACAAATGAGCACAAGGCGGAAAAACCATAGAGCGCAAGAGTTGCAAGCAGGATAGTACCCACCACATCAAAGCGAATGCCGCCTGTGCCGGCAATTTTCGCCGTAACGCCCTCGAAGAGTTCGGTGGTAGCTGTCGAGAGAACCTTCGGGCCCACAATGTTGAACACGGTCGAGGCGATGGCGAACACGAACACCGCCCCCAGCGCAAACTTGAACTTGCCCATGAATGCCAGCAGCTTCAGCATGGAGCCCTTGAAATCTCCCGCCTTTTCGCCAGGCATCATGCCCCCACGCCCCATCGGCCCACGACGACGAGGCTGGGTGTTAGCACGCGCAGCAATTGGCTCACTTTCCTGATTTTTTCTTTCCTCGTCGATGCTCATCGCTCATCCCCTCCTTTCAGCTCTTCCTCCGATAACTGGGATTCGGCAATCTCACGATACGTTGAACAGGTCTTCATCAATTCCGAATGGGTACCGCAGCCAACCATCTTCCCCTCTTCAAGCACCACGATCTTGTCGGCGTTGAGAACCGTAGAAATGCGCTGCGCCACCACGATCACCGTTTTGCCCGCAGCATTCTGCGCCAAGGCGCGGCGCAGCTTGGCGTCGGTCGCGTAATCGAGCGCAGAAAAGCTGTCGTCAAACAGCAGCACACGGGCATCGGTAGCCAGGGCGCGCGCAATTGAAAGGCGCTGGCGTTGACCGCCTGAAACATTGGTGCCGCCTTGGCTGATTGCGGTTTGCATGCCTTCGGCCTTGGCATCGATGAACTCGGTTGCTTGCGCAATTTCAGCTGCAGACCGAATGCGCTCCTCGTCCATTGCCTCATTGGAATACGCAATGGTCGACCCTATGGTGCCCGAGAACAGGAATGCCTTTTGAGGTACGTAGCCAAGCTCTTTTCGCAGTTCATCCTGTTTTATATCGCGAACATCGACACCGCCCACGCGGACTGACCCTTCCGCCACGTCATAGAAACGCTCGACGAGCTTTATGATGCTCGATTTGCCTGACCCTGTAGGGCCGATGATGGCTGTGGTCTGACCTGGCTCAGCCGTAAAATCAATGTTTTCCAGAACGGGACTGCTGCCCCTGCTGTAGGCAAAGGTGACATGATCGAACTGGACAGTAAGGCCTTCCGCGCTCGAATCGAGTTCGCCCGCTTTCGACTGAACGGGGTCTGCAATAGAACTTTCCGTTTCCAGAACCTCGTTAACGCGACGAGCGGCAACATCGGCACGCGGCAGCATGATCGCAATCATGCCAATCATCAAGAACGACATGACGATAACCATGGAATAGGTGATGAAGGCAATCATGTCACCGGTCTGAATCGTGCCTGCATCAATATAGGTTCCGCCCACCCACACGATAAGAACCGAAACGGCATTCATGACCAACATCATCGTGGGCATCATGAATGCCATGACCCGATTCGTGAACAGTTGCGTACGATACAGTGCCATGCTTGCCTTGTCGAAGCGCTCTTCCTCATACTGCTGCCGATCGAATGCGCGGATAACAGATAAACCGGTTAGCATCTCGCGCGATACCAGGTTCACGCGGTCGATCAGTTTCTGCATCATCTTGAATTTCGGCATGGCAACTGCCATGAGTATTCCGATAATGATGGCGATTACCACTACCGCAAGCACAATGATCCAACTCATCGAAACGTTCGTCTGCGAAACCATGACAATACCGCCAATGGCGAGAATCGGTGAGTACAGCACCATGCGCAGAAGCATCACCATCACCATTTGGATTTGCTGGATATCGTTAGTGCCACGCGTGATGAGGGAAGCCGCAGAAAAAGATTGGACCTCGGCATCCGAGAAGGAAATAACTTTCTCGAAAAGGCGCTCACGCAAACCTCGAGCGGTCTTTGCCGCCGTTCGCGACGCGATGAAACCAACCGCAATCGAGGCAATCATCATCAATGCCGCAACCCCTAGCATCTGAACTCCCAGCCGCACCAGGTAGCTCATCTGCATGGCCCCCATGTCGATGCCAAGCTGCTCATATTCGGCTTTGGTTGCCATTATTGCCTGTTGCTGGATAAGGGATTCGTCAATGGATCCGAACGCCTTCTGGGCCTGGGCCATCGCCTCTTCAACCTGGGTCTTGCTAATGGCCCCCGCCTGATATGCGGCATATAGCTGAGGCAGATCGAAATCCCCCGAGACACCGGGAGCACCATCGAATGCTGGCGACCCTTCTTTCTGATGACCCTTCAACGACTCTGCCATCTGGTCGGAAAAATGAACCACCACAAGAGGGAGGGCGATGGCAGAATCAAGCTCTTTACGCTGCTCCAAGCCTTGCTGATTTAGGGCAAAGTTCCCATCCGAATCCTGCTCGTACGAACTGCGCAACAGCCGTTCGTCATCATCGGGCGCCAGCATACAGGTGTAGTTAAACGTATCGGAGCTCATAACGCTAGGCGAGCAATCTTCGATACCACCCTGCTGGATGCCAACATCAACCAAGTCGGACGTGTAGCGAGGAAGCGACAAATCGGCAAATGCTTGCACGATGAGAAGAACCACGATCAAAGCAACAGCGAGTTTTGATTGTTTCAAATACCCGATTATGCGCATGGAACCCCCCTCCCAGGAATATTGCATTCACGGGAAACGGGGACAAACGAATCCGACCCTTCTGCGTAATCGCAAGTTTTTTCCAAGATCGCTACCAATTGATTTATGTTGTCGATGCCAACGCTTTCGACCATGTCCATAAACTGCTTGCTGCGCTCACGGCGAAGTTGCGAAGAGAGGGATTGGCCCTTTTCCGTAAGGCCTATGCAAACCGAGCGTGAATCGCCCTCGGCACGTGTGCGCACGATGAAACCCTTCCGTTCAAGGCCTCTCAGGAACTGGGATACCGCGCTGGGCGAAACGCGCAGACGGTGTGCGATGTCGGAAGGCTTGACGCTGCACTGCTTTTCATCGGCGCAAAACAAAAGCACAAGGGCATGAGCCTCCATCGGGGTAAGCCCATCCATGCTTGGAGATAACGCAGGGCGCAAACGCTTAAGCCGATGGGTCAATGCGATAATCTCGTTCTCCAACGATTGAGGGGAACGATCGCGGGCGGTTTCGTTCATAGGTGAAGCTCCTTAACCATTTAATGGCTTAATAGTTTAGATGCTTAACTAATTTCTTGAAAAAGAAAACGCCGGACACATGCGACAAACATAAATCCGGCGTTTAGTTATTCTCGGTGCGGCCAAACCGCATAGCTTGGCGAAGCAATAGGTTTCAGATTTGGCGGATAAAGACCTCGGGGCGGCGCCATGGATTGGTGCCCCAACGGCAACCCGACAGGTTTAGACTCCGGCGATTAAAGGGCAGCCTTGATACCCGCCATCAACTCAGCATACTCTTCGAACGCGGGTATGGTAGGGTTGTCGGCTTTGATGGAATCAGTGCTCTTGAACAGAAAGCCCGCCTTGCTAGCTTTGATCATGCCCAGATCGTTGAAACTGTCACCTGCGGCAATGGTTTCCAACCCCGCCTGATGTAACGCCTTGACGGTGGTGAGCTTTGATTGCTCACAGCGCATCTTGAAGCCTGTAACCGTGCCGTCTTCGGTCACCTCAAGTTCATTGCAGAACAGCGTAGGCCAACCGAGCTTCTTCATGAGAGGCTGGGCAAACTGGGTAAACGTGTCAGAGATGATGATTACCTGGGTAAGCTCACGCAGCTCGTCCAAGAACTCCTTTGCACCAGGCATGGGGTCGATGGAGGCAATAACATCCTGAATCTCTTTCAGCCCCAGACCATGTTCTTTGAGGATGCCGATTCGATAGTTCATGAGCTTGTCGTAGTCAGGTTCGTCGCGCGTGGTCTTCTTCAATTCGGGAATGTTGGTTGCCTCGGCAAAGGCAATCCAAATCTCAGGAACCAAAACGCCCTCAAGATCCAAGCACACTACGTTCATCGCAACCTCTTTCCATGCGCGAGTATTTTCTTTTCGTTTGAAGAATACCCGAAACGCCCACGCTCGCAACGCACACTTTCGCATACGGCCAAAGCAACGCTATCTTTACCGCCCCCTCTTACAGCAAAACCGCCAACTCGTAGGCTTCACGCAAGGCATCGATGGCACGACGGGCTTTCACGGCATCGCCGACCACGTGAACCGAAATGCCGCGCTGTGCCAATGCTTCCGAAAGCCGATCATCAGCGACGTACCCCATAGCAAGCACCACTGAATCAAACCCGCGCAGTTCATGCAATTGGCCGGTTGGGGTATTCTCATATTCCACGCCATCAGCGTAGAAGCGACAGATCTTGGCATTCGGAACCTGACACACGCCGTGTTCGGCAAAGCTGCGCATCAAAGCGCTACGGTGCTCCGCCACCATATCAGCCGCCAGATTTTCACGGTATTCCGCCACGGTAACGCTATGCCCCAATTCGGCAAGCAAATCGGCAATCTCGCAACCGACCATCCCTCCACCGGCAATCAACACGTTCTTCCCCGGATAAGCCTTTCCGGCCAAGACATCTCCCCCTCGTAGGATCGCAGGACAGTCGATGCCCTCAATGGGAAGCAGTAAAGCTCGGGCACCCGTAGCCACCACCACTTCATCGGGCTGCAGCGCAGCAATATCGTCAGGCAGCGCTTTTACGCCAAGACGCACCTCGACGCCCGCTTTTTGCGCGCGCACCACCCATGAACGAACCATATCTGCAATAGGGCCTTTGCCGGGTGGGAACGATGCCAGACGCATGTTCCCGCCCAATGCGGGCGCCTCTTCAAGCAGAATCACGTCATGTCCGCGCTCGGAACTTATGGCAGCTGCCGCCAACCCCGCAACGCCACCACCGATCACAACAATACGCTTAGCCGCAACTGCAGCTGGAACGGTTTCGCACTCATGCCCTAAACGAGGATTCACCAAACAACGTATGGGCTTACCTGCATACATGTTGGCAACGCACCCCTGCAGACAGGCGATGCATGGCATCGTATCCTCTTCGCGGCCTTCGGCGTATTTGCGGGGCATCTCGGGGTCCGCCAAGCTCTGGCGGCCGAATGCCACAAGATCGCATTTCCCCTGCTCGATCAAAAGCTCGGGCAAATACGGATCGGTAAAACGCCCCACGGAAATAACCGGAATGCTAATGCATTCTTTGATCTTCGCCACCAAATCAGCGTTGAATCCAGCGTGCACCGAGGTTGGAGCCCACATGAACTCATCTCGCAAATGAACCGCACGGGAAACATGCAACGCATCGGCGCCACATTCCTGAAGGTAACGAGCAATAACGCACGCATCGTTCACATCAATTCCGCCCGGCTCTTCGTCGGCAGCGTTGATGCGACAGAGCACCGCCACCCTATCCCCAACACGTCTTCGGATCTCTTCCAAGATCAAGCGGGAAAAGCGCATACGATTCTCGAAAGATCCGCCAAATTCGTCGACGCGTTTATTAGTTCGCGGGGAAATAAACGAACTGACCAGGTAGCCATGGGCCATATGCACTTCCACTGCGTCAACGCCCGCTCGAAGGGCGCGCTCGGCAGCATCCCCGTAACCTTGAACCAGCTCGTATACCTGTCTAGTTGGCACCTCTTCAGGCACATCGCGCCCGCATGCTGCGGGAATGGGAGATGCCGCCTGCAATGGCGCTCCTGCGTTTTTCGCATTGCCCTCCGGTCCAGCGTTTTGCAGCTGTACCGAAACCTTGGCTCCGTGCCTATGGCAGGCATCGACAACGGCACGCAGGCTGGGAATAGAATCGTCGCTATAGAGGCAAGGCTTCAAGGGGCCGCCCTTCGCGCCGCGATGCACCACCGTAGCCTCGATGGTTATCAAACCGAAGCCCCCAGCCGCTCGCGCCTCATAGTAAGCACGCGACTGGTCAGACCAACTCCCATCAGAGTTGGCGAAGTTGTTTCCCATCGGGGGAACCACAAAACGGTTTGGCACTTCCATAGTGCCGATCTTGATAGGCGAATAAAGGCAGCGGTACGGCATGGGGCACTCCTTCGTTTACGCTCGCTAGCACGAATCAAGAAAGCATTTGGGCAGAGCCAAAACTCCACGAAGGCAAGGCGGGACCTGTTGAGCCTTTGTAAAATCGACAGATGCATCAGGAGACATTCGCACCCAACAACGCTTTCGTCTATCTGCGATCATAGCGGTTTTACCTGCTCGGCGAACGGCGTTCACTATACGTTTGTGATGCATTTTGCGAAAAAACGACTCCCTTTATTCCCTAGATTTGCCCGTTTGACAGATTCACGGCACCAGAGAAATTCGAATCCCTAGTATTGGGACGTTCTATTTTTTGCATACGCAAGAGCAGAGTGTCCCCTATTCGAAAGAGAGAAACCTATGTTCCAAGCTGTGGTCGATCCAGTCGCAGGCAGTCTTGCCCTGTCGGCCTTGGTTGCCTGCATTCCGCTCGCGGCATTCTTCGTTATGCTGGTGGGCGTAAAGGCAAAAGCGCACGTTTCCGCGCTCGTTGCGCTGGTAGTTGCGCTGGTAGTTGCAATATTCGCCTTCGGCATGCCCGCTAACCTCGCCGCCCTTTCCGGCTTGCAGGGTGCCTGCTATGGCGCATTCCCCATCGTATTCATCATCATCATGGCCGTATGGTTCTACGAGGTTACGGTTGTTTCCGGACGCTCTGAAGACCTGAAGAGCCTGTTTGACATTGTTGGCGGCGGCGATATCCGCATCCAGGCAGTCCTCGTTGCCTTCTGCTTCGGCGGCCTGCTCGAAGCACTTGCCGGCTTTGGCGCTCCTATCGCCATCACCGCAACCATGATCCTCGCCCTGGGCGTAAAGCCCGCTAAGGCGGCTCTGGCAGTTCTCATCGCGAACACCGCTCCTGTTGCCTATGGCGCAGCTGGTACCCCCATCACCACCGCAGGCAACATGGTTGCTGGCGGCGATGCCTCTGTTGCCCTCGAATCGGCACAACACGTTGCCGCTATCGTTGGTTACCAGGCACCGCTCTTCGCTCTCTTTGTTCCTTTGCTGGTTGTCCTGATCTTGGACGGCAAGAAAGGCCTGCGCGACTGCTGGATGCACGCTCTGGTTATTGGCGCTTCCTTTGCAATTACCCAGTGGTGGTGCTCCAACCACTTCGCCTACGAGCTGACCGACGTTGTAGCTTCCCTTGTTTCTCTTGGCATCAGCGTTATCTTCCTGCACTTCGTTAAGCCCAAGAATGTCAACGACGCTCGCGAGCGCTTCGGCATGGAGCCCATTGCTGAGGGAAAAGGAGCCAAACTCGCTCCCGTACGCGCCTGGATGGCCCTGGTTCCCTACATCATCGTTGTAGTAGTATTCGCTATCTGCAAGCTGGGCATTCCCGCACTGCTTGCAAGCACCGACATCAAGATCCCCTTCCCCGGCCTCGCAGGCAATGTCCTGAATGCCGCAGGCAAGGATCCTGGCACCACTTACAACCTGAACCTGCTCTCTAACCCCGGCACCATGCTCCTTATCGCTGGTTTGATCACTACCATCGTGTACAGCATCTTCAATGAGAAGGGCAAGTATCGCATCACCCTGGGCATGTCCGGCAAGCAGCTTGGTCAAACTTTCTGGGCAATGCGCTTCTCTTCCTTGACCATCGTTATGGTTCTGGGCTTGGCTTACGTCATGAATTTCTCGGGCATGACCATTTCCATCGGCCAGTTCCTTGCCCACACCGGCTCCCTCTTTGCGCTGCTTTCCCCTGTACTTGGCTGGGTTGGAACCGCGGTTACCGGCTCGGATACGTCTGCAAACGCCCTGTTCTCCAGCTTGCAGTATGAAGCTGCGCAGTCAAACGCTTCGCTTGCCCACGTTTCCCCCGATCTGTTCCTTGCCGCCAATACCATGGGTGGCGTTATCGGCAAGATGATCTCACCTCAGTCCTTGGCTATCGCTGCCGTTACCACCGGCGAACACGAATCGAGCCTGTTCAAGAAGGTCATCCCTTGGAGCGTCGGCATGCTGGCTGTTCTTTGCGTGCTGGTGTTCGCAGAGTCCAGCGTTCTTTCCTTCATCCTTCCGTAACGCTCGGATAGAGATCACTTCAAAGAAGCCTCGGTTCATTGAACTGAGGCTTCTTTTTTAATTGCCGGTTAACACTCGCTCACGCAACTCGGCCTGCCTGGCAGCAAAGTCATACTGCAAATCATTGCGGAGATGACGCCCATGACATCGAGCCACCGCATCAGCAACCTCGTCAAGGCTTTCGGCATGCCTGATATCTCGATTGGTTACATGAACAACCCTTGAACCAGCAGCATCCAAAGAGATTAGATGGCGATTTCGTTTTCGATCATCATCATTCCCCTTAAGCGCTTGGCCTCCATACCTCAGCAGCAGCCCAGCATCGGGCCAATGCAGATCAAAGGCAGTGCTCTTTCCCGATAAAAACAGCAGCACTTCGCTCGAGGTGGCAAATTCATGCCGAATTTCCGGCTTCCTAAGACCATACCCGCCCAATTTCCTGGGTAAGACCATCAACATGCTCAACTCCGTTTCCCTCGGCGAAGCAGAGCCGTCAAGCACATAACGAAGAGCCCATCGAGCTTTTTTGACGCTCCGATTGTTACTCTGCGACGCAACATGGGCAGTTAGCCGCGCAACGGAAGTTAGCGCCTTTCTTCTGGAATATCCTCGTGGTATCCCCGCATAGTTAGGCTGAGACATAGGTAGCGAATACACCCCGCACAGCTCATAACCAAGCTTTACCAATTCAATCCCTGAAAGCTGCGCGGCCATTTCCAAAAACAGCACCTCAGGCGAAACGACACAGAGGGAAGATTCATCTGTGCTTCTATGCAGACAAATTGCGTTCATTTCACCGCCGAACACATGACAATGGCCATTTTTAATGTTTCTACGGTTCCTTGGCTTGGGCACAACACAATGAAGCGGTATATGGGAAGTGCGGATTGGCAAAGCGCGATAGCATTCGACATCATTACGCGTGGGAACCGAAAGCGAAAGGAAAGACACCTTTTCGTATCCAGAAACGGGCATCATCGAAGAGCGGTACAATTCCAATGCCGTTCTATGACTTAAAACCATGCTCATACGCTGCTCCTTTTTGCAAAACGCTTATGAGTCAACGATATTGGGCAGATGAGAAAGAGATGAGAAAACGATGCGAAAAGCGTGCGAGAACAATGCGAAAATAAGGTGAATACGCAAGCATGTTTTAACGACTCAGCCTGCCACAACAGGACTGAAGCTCCACACCTCCTCGCCTGCGGAGACATGACCAAAAAAACACCGATGATGCGCGAACGTACACGGCACTTCCTTCGTCCGCAGAGATGCAATGCGCGTTCCCATCTAGGCCTCTCCGCGCTCAAAGGCAGGGACTATAGACAGACCTCAGATACCCACTGTTCACCGAACTCCCTGCGTACGAAGACCGGCACAACCCTATACCCGCAAACAGAGCTCACGGGGCACTGCCCTGTAGGGCCCAACCCAAACAAACAAGGAAGAAACCATGGATCCCTTATTCGCCCAAGAACTCTGCGAGCTGAACAATCGCTTTTACCGCACGTGGGCGGATTCGTTTTCCGATACCCGCCACAACACCTGGCCAGGATGGAATCGCTGCCTTAAGGAATCAGGGTTAACCGATCACCCCCTTCCCCTTCTAGAGCAGCTCCATTTACTTGATGTTGCCTGTGGAAATCTTCGCTTCGAAAGACACCTTGCCCGCTCTATCCCTAATGCCATTATCGAAGTCCAAGCACTTGATGCCTGTGACGAACTGGCCCAAAACGGCATTCGGCTTCCCTCAAATGTTTTCGCTTCATTCACCCACTGCGATGTCATGGAAGAGTTGCAATCGGGTACCTTGGCCGATGCGCTCCGATTCGATACGCAAGCAGATTTGAGCGTGTCGTTCGGCTTTCTGCATCATACCCCCCTTCCTGAATGGCGTGCGACGTTCCTGAAGGCGTTGGTAAGGGCAACTAAGCCAGGTGGCTTCTCCTGTGTTTCCCTTTGGCGATTCTTGACCGACGAAGGACTTGCCGCCAAGGCAAAAAAAAGCACCGCATCAGGAATAGCGGAGCTGGGATACCCCAAAGAGCAATTTGGCAAAGGTGATTGCCTGCTGGGCTGGAAAAATGAAAAGGGAGCCTACCGTTACTGCCATAGTTTTTCAGATGAAGAGATCAATGATCTTGTAAGCGCTGTTTCGAACGAAGCCTATTTAAAAGCGCGCTTTCAGGCAGATGGGCGCACAGGCACCCTCAACGAATACCTGGTATTACAGAGAAAGCGATAGCTGACTTATCTCAGGTTCTTCCATTCAACCTATCCACCGCCACTTCAGTTACCTTGACTGGACAAATATATAAGTGCCCAAAACACAAAAGGAGCCCGACCCTACGGCCGAGCTCCTTTGTTAAGCGCTTCTACCTTGCGGTATATGCTTAGTGGTGATCTACGGAATGATCCTCGCCAACGATAACGTGACGGTTGGGATCGTAAACCAAGCCACCATGCTCCTTACCGAAGAACATGAGGTTTGCATTGGCAGTGCCCTCGATAAATACGAGGTATCCATGCAGCATGGTGAAAATGATGAATACGAACATCATGAAGTAGTGGATGATGCGCATAGACATAGCGCCACCAACAAAAGCGGTACCTGCTGCGAAGAAGGTCCACTCAGAGGTGGGTACCCACAGGCAAAGACCCGTGTAAGCCATGATAAGGATCAGGATACCGACAGCAAAGTACGAGATCTTCTGAGGAACGCCAAGCTTTGCAGAAAGCGGATGATCCTTCTTCATGAAGAGATAGTACTTGATCCAAGGGATAAGCTGATGCTTGTTGTCATCCTGGGGCATCCAGGTCTTGTAGTCGCGAACACGGTTACGCGTGCCACCCGTAGGAGCAGAGGTAACCAGGAATGCAAGCACGTAACGAACGATGCAGTTGAAGAGCAGCACCAGACCGCAGAACACATGCACGCCGCGAGCAACGCCCGTAAGAGCTGCCCAGAACGGGAAGTGGATCAAGAAGCCGGAGAAAATAAGCAGGACCATGCAGCTAAGGTTGATCCAGTGAGTGATACGCATCGGCAGAGGATGCGCTTCACGGTAATGAGCCAAATGTGCCATTTACTTCACCCCCCAAGGGCTGGTAACAGTTTCAAAGTGCTTACCGGTGGAAGGCTCAGTCACATGCACGGCGCAAGCGGTGCAGGGGTCGAAGCTGTGTACCGTACGCAGAGCGTTGATAGGCATATCAACGTCGGCAACGGGGGTGCCAATAAGAGCCTGTTCCATCGGGCCCTGTACGCCTTCGGCGTTGCGGGGAGCAATGTTCCAGGTAGTAGGAATGATGATCTGGTAATCGGTGATCTTGCCGTTGTTAACCTTTTCGGTGTGCAGCAGTGCGCCACGAGGTGCTTCCCAAAGGCCCATGCCTTCGCCCGTGATGGTTTCAGGGGTACGGAAGTACTCGGAGTCGCCGCCCTTAACAGCCTCGATGAGCTCGTCGACCCATTCAACCATGCATTCAGCAATGTAGATGGGCTCGACGTTGCGAGCAGCTACGCGGCCAAGGGTGCTCTGCAGCTGAGGAATGGTAAGGCCAAGGTCAGCGCACAGACCGTCGACAGCAGGCTTAACGAATTCGTTGCCACGCAGGTAAGCAGCCAGAACGCGGGAGAACGGACCAGCCTCCATGCACTTGCCGTCGTAGGAAGGTGCCTTGGACCAAGAGTAGCGATCGTTAATATCGCCGATCTCGTGACCATTTTCCTCGCGCAAGGTACCAGCCTTGTAGTACTCAGTGAACTCGGGCTCAGTGACGCCTTCGCGGGGATTGAGGTCGGAGTCGCCCACATACCAGGAATGACCGATGTATTCCTTGATGAGGTCAGTGTCAACCTCGGAGAGCTTAAGGTTCTCATCGATAACGCCGGAAGGCAGGTAGCGATCAGCCAAAGCGAAGCTCGGACGCTCGAAAACGCCCCAAGCAACGTAACGGCCACAGCCCTTACCGAAGGAAAGAGCTTCCTTGTAATAAGGAGCGATAGCCTTGGTGTCGGGGATGATGGTTGCCTTGATCCAGTCACGCAGTTCATGAACGAGAGACCACAGATCGTCGAGCTTTTCTTCCGTAGGAACGAAAGAGGTACCGCCAGGAACAATGGTCATAACATGGGGCATCTTGCCGCCCAGCAGAGCGCAGACCTCAGATGCCTTGGACTGCATGGTGAGAGCCTCAATGTAATGAGCGGTAGCGATAAGGTCGAGTTCAGCAGGAAGCTTGAACTCGGTATCGGACTGACCGTTCTTCCACCAGTTGCCAGAGAAGATGGACAGCTGACCATTTTCTGCGAACTTGGTAAGGCGCTCCTGAAGTGCCTTCAGGTCGGACTGGCAGGAAGTGCCTGCAGCCTCTACCAGGTCGTAGGCGCTGCCTACGTTTGCCTTCAGAGCGTTCAGGGGGTTTACGTAGTCCAGAGCAGCCAAGGTGTAGAACCACAGGATATGGCTGTGCAGGAACTGCGCACCCTCGATGAGGTTACGGATGATACGGGCATTGTTGGAAATGGTGATACCGTATGCCTTTTCAGCAGCAATGGTTGCAGCGTGGGAGTGGGATACGGGGCAAACACCGCAGATGCGCTGCACGATGTGAGCAGCATCTTCAGGCGTGCGATCCTTTACCACGAGCTCCATACCGCGGAAGCAGCCGCCGGAAACCCAAGCATCGGAAACAACACCGTTTTCAACCTCCATCTCTACGCGGAGATGACCCTCAATACGGGTTACGGGATCGATTACGGAACGTGCCATAGGTTACTTGCCTCCCTTCAGAACTTCTTCGTCGTACTGGCCAATGGACTCGCTGGGATGCTTCTTATCCCACTCGCGGATAGGCTCGAAGTCTGCGCCACCGTCGGTGCGGCCCATCTTCTTCATGCCAAAGCCATGGATAACGAGTGCGGCAGCCACAACGCCGGTGAGCGTCCAAGCAATTGCCTCAGGCTGAACAACCAGGCCACCGATGCGCAGATCGCGGAAGCGTGCGCGGAAGGGCGTGTTGGTTTCAACCCAGTTCTCACCAGGATCATTGGGGTTAGCCGTGCAGCAGCCGATGCAAGGGCCGCCCGAAGCAACGCACCAAGAACGACGATGGTTCCAACGAACAACACCGCAGTTGGCCTTGGTCTGAGGACCACGGCAGCCCATGGGATACAGGCAGTAGCCCTTGGCTTCTTCTTCGGTGCCGAATGCGTAGACGAATTCGCCATTCTCGAAGTGACCGCGACGCTCGCAGTTGTCATGAATGGTCTGGTTGAAGATGACCTTAGGCTTGTTGTCGGCGGTGAGCTCAGGGAGCTTGCCAACAAGGATTGCGTCTACGAGAACAGCCTCGAGCCATTCAGAGTTAGCAGGGCAACCGGGGATGTTGATAACCGGGGTATCGATACCCTGCTTCTTCAGGTACTGCTGAACACCCAGCGCACCAGCGGAGTTGGGGTTTGCACCCATCCAGCCACCGTTTACCGCACAAGAACCAAGAGCAACAACCGCATTTGCGTTCTCTGCAGCATGGACCAAGTGGTCGGTACCGGGCTCATTGGCAACACGCAGCGCCTCGCCGTTCCAACCTTCCAGAACTGCACCTTCGTAAATGAGGATGTAGTTTCCGGCCTCGATCGTCTGTGCCTTTGCTTCTTCCATGGACCAACCTGCAGCAGCGGAAAGGGTCTCACAATAGTTAAGGGAAACCATTTCCAACACTACGGTTGCGGGATCAGGGGCATCTACCTGTGCGAACGACTCCGTACAACCAGTGCAAGAAGCGCCCTCGATCCAGATTGCGGGATACAGGCCGCCAGATTCTGCGCCGATAACGGAATCCTCGATCGCGCGAGCGACGCGAGGTGCTGCCAGCTCAGACAAGCCTGCAGCTACGGCAAGAGAGCCACAGAGCTTCATGAAGCTACGACGAGAAACACCACGTGCCTCGAGCTTGCTCAGAAACTCCGGACTAATAGCCTCTGTTACCATGTGCACACCTCCTTAAGGGTGTCTTTGTCCTACAAAACTTCTGAAGCATATTCTCGTTGATTTGCTCCTAAAAAAGACTGGTTAATTGCCGAATATCGAGTAATTCCCGCCAATGGTCAGAAAATGTTACTGCCTTATTTTCGAGTAACACATTATTTCTCCATTTTTTGCAATAAAAAATGATTCCTTGGCTGTTTTAGGTCATATCGAGTAATTTGACCGTTCTATTCTTCAAAAATAGCGAGTTTAAACTGAATTTTTGCTTGGCAATTACTGGAGACTCTTCAAAAAATGGACATATTTCATGGTTCGTCCTATCCATCTTTTTGGATAGGTAGTTTATCTTTGCTACCCAAAATTAATTTTTTATCCATCGGAATTTTGGAGAGAATCCCGCCCTATAGCCACGCTGGTGCATCTTCTTTCAGTACTGGAAATTTTTTGGGGAACAACGCCTTGCTTTTGCGCAGGCAACATGTTTGCCCGCGACTGGACCGAGGCGAAGATCCGCATCTTCCTAGCAGCATCAACGGGCAATCGAGCCCATCAACGGCACCAATGCTCCACACTGATCGCGAGAGCAACACCGCGCTGTTAAGACGGCATTAAATCCAAGGGCCAGATGCATATGCATCACAGCGTTTTCTAAATAAAGCGTTATCATAGGCAAATTATCGTTATCCCAGAAAGGACGCTCTATGAGCAACGCAACCATCGCCTACCTCGGACCGCAAGGAACCTACTCCGATGAGGCTGCTCGTCTTTTTGCAAAAAAGATGGGCTGCGAAAACCCCGAATTCGTGGAGTGCCCTTCCTTCAATGAGGTTCACGAAGCGGTTGATCGCGGTCGTTGCGAATTCGGAGTTATGCCGATCGAAAACTCACTTGAAGGCGTGGTTACCGCCACGCTCGACACCTTGGCTTTCAAGGGTGGCGTGAGCATCATGGGTTCAACCGTACTCAACATCCACCACTGCCTTATGGTGAACCCAGAATCCTCCCTCGATAAAGTAACCACTATCGCCAGCCACCCGCAAGCTTTGGCACAATGCCGTCGCTGGCTCGATGCCCACTTCCCCTCCGTGCCGCGTTTGGCCGTTTCGTCCACTGCGGAAGGTGCGCGCAAAGCAGCTCAGGACAAAACGGTGGCGGGAATTTCCAGCAAATTTGCAGGACAGCTGTTCGACTGCACCATTGCCGAAGAAGGCATCGAAGATCACTACGGCAACCAGACGCGCTTTGTGCTCATTGCCCGCCAAGGCCACGAACCAGTGCTCGAGAGCGACAACATGAAAACCACGCTGGCGCTTTCGCTGAACGCCGATAAGCCCGGCTCCCTGTTGATGATCCTCTCCGAGCTGAACTACGCCAATGTAAACTTGACCATGATTCAGAGCCGTCCCACCAAACAGGGACTGGGAGATTACCTCTTCTTCGTCGATATCGAAGGCACGCCGGCCAATCCCGCCATCAAAACCGCGCTCGATTGCCTCCGCCTTAAGCTCCGCGAGGTTAAAGTGCTTGGATCCTATCCTGCTGAGTAAAATCCATCCCATTGCGATCAAAAAGCGCCTGCTGCCCTCAATCAGTAGCAGGCGCTTTGCTTGCAAAGCCAAGATGCTTCCTGCTTCGAGGCCCTGGCGATATCCGGCGCTTCAGCAAACCCTAATCGGCAAGGTATCGAGCGTTCTCGCCTTCGCCTTCCTGAGAGAAAAATCCCTCGGCAACCAAATCATTCACGATCGAACGGACTATATCTTCTTCGGGCGCCTCCCTGCCCTGCTTCTTTTCGAAGTCGGAAAGAGCGGCAACAAGCTCACGGAAGCTTGCTTCGCGTCGAGCAAGAACGAAACGAACCAGTTCCGCCC
>FR884632.1:90522-91834 GCA_000436075.1 Eggerthella sp. CAG:209
GTTCCGCCCGCTTCTGTCGCCGTGACCCCTCAAACTTCGATTGCTTCGTATGGTGCTTTGACCGGCGAGAAGGGTTGGGCATCGTTGATTTCAGGTAGTTGCCATAATCGAGCAGGGCGTAATACCAACCGCGAGGGTCTTCCGCAGAACACGTACGCCGTACCAAAGGCTCTAGTTCTTTGTCGGAAACCTTTTCGCGCCCCGGAAACAACTCATGGATGAACACCGTGCGTACGTTTGTCTCCAAGTACATAGAGGGCTTCTGGTAGGCGAACGCCATGATGCCTCCTGCCGTAGCCTTTCCGATGCCAGGAAGGGCTAGCAACTCTTCCGACGACTCGGGAAGAAGCCCGTTGAATTCACGTGAACATATTTCTGCCGTACGTTTCAATGCCAACGCACGACGGTTGTATCCCAGTCCTTGCCACATTTCCAGAACAAGTGACGTTTCAGCGCTCGCCAATGCATCCAGCGTCGGAAATAATGCCATGAAACGCTGCCAGTACTTTTCGACACGTGCAACCTGGGTTTGCTGAAGCATGATCTCGGAAACCATAACAGCATAGGGGTCGTCTACATTGCGCCAAGGCAAATCGCGATATAGGCGCGCACCTTCGTTCCATACTTTAACGACAAGGGCCTGTTCTTCGGGGCTCAACTCGTCAGAACAGGTTGAAGAAACTTGAGAAGCCATGCTATTCGGCAACCGGCGAATTTTCGCATGAAGCAAACGCCGCCTGAATAGCGGGATGGCTTGCACCCTGGGTAAAAAGTCCCTCCAAAGTAACGGAAGCAAAAAGGTGACTTATCAGCGCATTTGACGCACACCACAAGGCATTGAACGAGCAGCAATCCTTATGGACGCAAGGGTAATCGGCACATGCGCAGTCAGCTATGCTTATGCCGCCATTTACCCCTTCCAGAACATCAAGCACAGTGGTTTTTGAGGGGTCGCACGCCAGGGCAAGACCGCCTTTCACGCCACGGATGGTTTTCAGCAGGCCTGCCTTCACCAATTCGTGTTGAATGCTACGAGCAAAAGAATAGGGAATGCTCTCCTGTTCGGCCACCTCCGCGATGGAGATATACGTGTCGCCGCTACGATAAGCGGCGCGAATGATGCGACAAGCATAGTCGCAACGACGCGTAATGCTCATTAGCCGTTAGCCCTCCAGCAGATCATCAAAATTGGAAGTATTCCGGCGCAGCTCTTCAACCGCCATATCCTCCATGCGGCGATACTCAGCAGAATCTAACGGCTGGAAGTTGGCCAAACGCGAAACCATCGCACCGGTCTCGACTGCGCAGAAGC
>FR884632.1:91903-92814 GCA_000436075.1 Eggerthella sp. CAG:209
ACTCGCAATGGCAAGGATCTCAAAGCGAGAAAGACCACGAGAGAGCTCCACCATGCGGGTGGCATCCAAACCACGAGTAGAAGGATGTTGCGCCTGAACTTCTCGCCAAATCTCATGGCGCTCACGTGCGCTAGGAAGGTCGATATCGATGATCCGATACTGAGACCCGATGAGCCCCCAGAAAAACGGATCAATATCACTCGGCTCAGATGCGGAAATGAGAACCGTTGCCTCGGGGCTTTCAAGGGCAGTCTGGATAAGCGCTAATGCTTCGCGGGCGCCACGGGACAGCTGCATCTGAAGAAGGCCCTGCACGGGGTTCTCGGCAAGCTGAGGATCGAAGTCGGGGAGATCCCACAAATCAAAATCTTCGAGGATAACCACGGTCGGCGACTCAAAGCCAGCGCGCGGCACACCAGAGATGCGTGATTTGAAATCGGCCGACGCCATTACGCACAACACCGCTTGACCTTGCGCATTCTGATCAAGGCGCATGCGTATTGCAGGCATATTCAATTCGCCAGCTGTAGCAACCATGAAGTAGTTGGAATCTTCGCGAGCAGGGCAGCGGAACAGTAAGGTGCCCAGTCGGGGAATGCCAGGCAAGCCGTGGCGAGCATTGAGCATAGCGACAAAGCGGGCAAACTCGGGATCACGCGAGCGACCAACGCCCAGTTCTCCCATAGTTTCGACAGCATTGCCAAAACCAACCAGCGATCGATAGTCGAAACGCTGCTCGGGCACTGCAGGCTCAGCTTTCGCCTCGGAAGCCTGGCCGAAAATGAGCGAAGTGAGGTCCTTCACCGCCTGCTCACGATTGGCGTCCGCCGAAGACTGATTGGCTTCCGCTGAGCCCGAAGCGTTCTGAGCAGAGCCTGCAGCAGCTTGGGCAGCTTCAGCAGGAGCCGAAG
>FR884632.1:92824-102242 GCA_000436075.1 Eggerthella sp. CAG:209
GGAGCCGAAGCTGGTGCCGCGGCAGGAGCGCTTTCCTCAAAGCGGCACAGCATATCAGGTGCGGCTTCCATGAGATCCTGATTTACCATGTCGGCCATGCCTTCAATGGCATCACGGTCGAAGCCGTATTCTTCGAGCTTATCGAAAGCCAAACGCTGAAGTTCGTCGGCGTGCCGAGAAACCTCATTGCTGTCCCAATAAGGCTCGAGTTTTTCAAAGATATATTCAGCAAGGGAACGTTGTTTGGTTTTGATGGCTAAATCCCATGCCTTGCTCATGCCTTCGAGCACTTCTTCGCCCGGCATGATGCTTTCGCGCAATGCGCGCTCGTAAGCAGCAAGATATAGATGGATACCGAGAACGCTATCCCCTTCCGCAACCGCGGAAGCGGCACGCTTAAGGTATGCCTGAGAAGAATTGGAGCGACTGTCCTGAAAAGGAACTTGGCCGCTTGCGGTATCTTCACTCATCCTGGTGCACCTCCTTGGCAGGTAACAATAGTTGCAAGCGCGCTGGGCCAGCCGAAGGGAGCGCGCTGATATGAGAGTTCGTTAATCGCACTTAATTGTATGCCGCCCCAATTCGGGCGGCTCGAACAAACCCATTATCCGTCAAATTCCCATAGGGTGAACGGCGAACCAGGCTCTGCTACAAAGCGTTAAGCCAACATTGCCGCAGCCGCAATACCCGTCGGAACCGCACGGACAACATGCAGGGCTCTTAATCGATTCTGCAGATACAAAAACGGGCTAACGCCAGTTCAAGATCGGCCATTCCCGATTGCGCGCAGTGCGGCGCAGGGGCCTATCGGGAGTAACCGCAAAAGGATGCTCAGCTGCAGCGAGCAGGGTTCGATCGGAATGATGGTCCCCATAAGCATGGGTTAGGACCCAGTTCCCTTTCCCGAATCGGGCATTGGCCTCACGGGTAAGAACCTCGAGTTTTTGGCTTCCTTCCACCGGCAAGCCTTCCACTTCTCGCGTATAGCGGCCATCGGAATCGATTTTCATTCGCGTGGAAAACGCCTGAGTATAACCATGTTGCGTCATTGCCTGCCGGATAAGGGGTTCAAACGTTGCCGTTACCGCCCACACCTCACGACCCGCAGCACGATGTTCCTCAATAACTTCGTTAGCCTGAGCACGGAAGAGTTTTTCCAGGTGGCTATCGTAAAAGTCACGCAAGTATTCGTCGACTTCTTCCTTTTTCTTGCCCTCAAAGGCAGAGAACACTGCACCGCGAACCCAGCTTTCATTTTGCGGCAGGCGGAGCTTGTAGGCAGCAGCCCAGCAAAGAATGCGCAGAAGCGTGCCCTTGCCCAAGAGACCCTTTCGAACCAGATGGCTCACCAAAATGACTGGCGAATTACCGGATATGCAGGTACCGTCGAAGTCGAACGCGGCAATTTCAACCGGCTTCGTCTGACGAGAATCGCCCATCGCGTCTCCACCCTCCTGGTATCGATTGCGCCATTTGTCATACGCAACTTAAAGTTGAACTTGCTTACTATACACCATGCAAGAACCGACAAGAAACGCGACAGCGTGGGGATTGAAGCTTCAGCAAAGACACACTTTTAGACCGCTCGAAAGCCAGCTCCTGAAAGCCCCGAAAAGCAAAAAGGCTTGCCTTGCGGCAAGCCTTACATGCAAAGTGGCGGGATGTACGGGACTCGAACCCGCGACCTCCGACGTGACAGGCCGGCGCTCTAACCAACTGAGCTAACACCCCATGTCTTAAGCGACTTGCGATAGTTTACTAGCAATCAAAACCGAGCACAAGACCCTATTTGAAATTATTTTCAACACATCCAATCGACTACTTAAAGACTGCAAACCCCTTTCCGTTGATTCGATAATCCTGCCCATAGTTCGCATAGATGCAACCGCTGCAAAACGCAGCAGCAATGCCGAGCTGCCGCTTTCCTTTATCCCCATTTCGCGGAATTTGCCCTGCTGTCGTCGTAGCCCCTACGCCTTTTCAAACATTTACCCTCGTTGCCGATGCTCACCTTGCGCGTTTTCCAACAAATGCGCCCCGTTGCAGTGATCCGCCCATCGCGAAAACAAAAATCTCCACTTTTTTGCAACTTTTTTGCGATTGGCAACTCCCCTCCACCCTGGCAACGCGGCAATAAGCCTCTACGCAGCCATTTTCGCCGCTTTTTTTGGGCAGCAATCCGCGATTGGGGAGATTGCAACAATCCCTAATCGCAAAAAAGTTGCAACCAAGGCAGAATTTTTGTTTCTGAGCTCCCGAGGCGACTTCAGGATGGCGCTGTGAGCAAGGTTTGCCCAGCAGCGCTTCGAGCAGCATTGGAAATGCGCTATAAATGGGTAGATTTGTAGCGGCACTATGAGCGGCGATGAATGCGATGGGCCAAGTTCAGCGCTGCATAGCGATGTCCAAAAAACAGTCCTATGGGGGTTATAGGCAAAAGGGACTATTGGACAAAGTGCGTCTGACTAGTCGATGGCATATGGGCCAAAATTAGCGCAAAACCCCTTTTGCCCATAGTCCAATTGCGCGGAGACATCATGAAACACAGAGTGGTGAGATTCAAAACCGAAGAAACAAAAAAAGGCCCGCCATTGGCGAACCTTTAATACGTAAGCTGGCGGGATGTACGGGACTCGAACCCGCGACCTCCGACGTGACAGGCCGGCGCTCTAACCAACTGAGCTAACACCCCATGTGCGACAGCGATAGATAGTATACAGGAACGGATTCATCGCGCAAGAACCTTTTTAAAAAAGTTTTCCCAAATTAGGAAACGGATCATTCCACGTGCACTTATGCCGTTCAGCAAAAAGATAGCCCCCTGCAATGCTCCACACGAAATAGTCAGTGTGAACTGGGAGCCGGCCAACAGAGAAACAGTGTTACAGGCGTTTGCCCTTGTTCCTATGACCTGGCTTTAAGGATTTCCATGCAACTTTAGCTGCCGACTTGGCAACGGGCGCAGCGGCATCTAGGGCAACCACGGCTGCCTTCTTCGCCTTTGGCGCCACGGCAGCAACAACCGTTTTCACCGCAGGCTTGGCGGCAACGGTTTCCGCAGCTTCCGCTGCCACGGAAGTGGTTTTTCCCACCAGAGCAGCCAAGCCGGCAATATCGCCGCCGCCCTCAAAATACTCGATTGCCGCATGGCCAATGGCTTGGGTGCCCACATAGCCCATGGTTCCCTTTACCGCCCAGCCAAGCGCCGGGATGACACCTGCAAGCTGACGGGAAACCCCACGGAACACAAAGCCCCCAGCAATAACGCCAGCAATCTCCTTCACCCTATCGGCACTCAAGGGATGTCCGTAGGCAGCTGCGATCTGCAATACCATCTTTGCCTGGTTCGCGGTCATGATGGGCATATCGGCGCCAGGAACAAAGACAACAACCCCAACACCAGCATTCTGCAGCGAAGTGGTGCGAATCGATTCATATGCCAAAGGGCGACGCACAAACGGATAGGCTATAGAGAAGGCCAGGCGCTTTTCTGAATCGGCGCGAACAATCCATGTGCCGATTTCATCTGCAAGCGTTCCGCGAAGCTCATCGCTTAGCACTTCGCCTTCGCCAAGCGAAATCAGATCTTCGTCTGGAATAGCATAGCCAGCCGCCACCGCAGCCTCATGAACCGCTTCTGCATTTTCGGCAACAACCAAAACAGGCGTTCCTTGCTCGCGGAACCCCGCTGCGATCTTCCCAACATCAGGATTCGAACCTGCAGCAATAACCGCAATGTCGCTTGCAACGTGCGCATCGGGTGTTTGGGTAGGGAAATAGCTCACCATAACACGGGAGTTAGCAGATTCGCTATTAAAGCCCGATCGTACGAACACCTGAAACTCCGGCGTTGCCGACTCGTCGATAAGGATATTTGCAGAAACCGAGACAGAACATGCTTTATCGATATCGATTGCCGCCGTCAACAAAGCGGGAATATCAATTGGTAGTTTCATGCGATCCCCTTTCGCGTTAGCGTCCGTTATGAACCCAAACAGAGTTTATCAAACCCAGCATCACGAAGTTCACAACCATAAACGATGATCCGTAACTGATAAACGGCAACGGAATACCCGTAATAGGCATAAGGCCACAATCCATGCCGATATTCTCTAGTATCTGAAAGAGCCACATGCCCACAACGCAGATAACGATAATGGTACCGAAAAGATCGCTGGCGCCACGTGCAACGTGTACTGAGGTAACGATCAAGCCGATATAGAATGCGAGCAAAACGAGCGCGCCCACAAAACCAAACTCTTCCGCCAAGATGCAGAAAACGAAGTCGGTTGGTGCCTCGGGCAAAAAGCCCATGGACGATTGGGTTGCCTGCATAAAGCCCTTGCCCAGCAGTCCGCCGCTGCCAATAGCAATCTTTGCTTGCTGCGAATTATAGCCATCGCCCGAAGTGTCATACGTAGAGTCCGAGAACACCATCAAACGTGACTTTTGGTAGTCCTTTAAAAGTACATCGTGACCAGCGATTTGGTCGACAATGGGGTCGATAATCAAGATTGCGGCGCATAAGAGAATAATGGTAAGACCCGTGCCCACCATGAAACGCCAATCGGCACCACCGATAATCAGCGCGAAGGCAGCAATAACCAAGTACACCAAGCCGGTGCCAAGGTCGGGCTGAGTCATAACGCAAACGAAAGGCACCGCCATGATGCCAAGTGCCTTCAGGTACTCACGCAAATCGGTAAGACGACCACCGTAGCGCGCCATAACCGAAGCAGCCAACAGCACCATGGTGATCTTCGCAAATTCACCCGGCTGAATCTGAGTGCCGATGTTGATCCAAGAGCGACCGCCATTAACTTCCACACCAATGCCGGGCAAATGAGGCGAAAGGAGCAAAACGACATTGATGATCAAGAACAACGTGGTGTAGCCAGAAAGGGCGTGATAATCCATGCGTGTGATGAGCACAAACAGGACCATACCCACCGCAACGCCTGAGAGCTGACGAGCGAAGCTGTAGTCGGCATCGGCAGATGTAGCCGAGAACTGAACGATAAGGCCATATCCAACCAGCAAAAGGGCAAACAGACAGAACGAAGGGTTCACATACTTGAACCTGCGAGGACGCGTAGCGCGAGCCACTGCAGGGTCTTGCATGCGCAAAGAGCTGATCTCGTTAATTTGAGCCACCAACGCTCACCTCCGTTGCCGCAATAGTGCTCATATCTTCTTCCAAGGTGCCCGCTGCAGACTGAATTGCGGCATCCATGATTTGACCCGCCAAAGGCGCAGCAACAGAACCGCCCGAGCCGCCTTCCTCGACGCACACGCACATTGCAAACTGAGGATTGTCGTAAGGGGCGTAGCAGGAGAACCATGCCATATCTTCTTTGCCGGCAACCTCGGCAGTACCAGTCTTTGCCGCTGCAGACCAAGAGTACTTATTGAACTCGGTTGAAACGGTTTCGTTTTCCGTGGCCACACCATGCAAAGCATCGCGCACGATTTTAAGATTTGCTTCTGTTACCTGCGGCGCCGTGTCTTCTACCGTGTCATAGGAGAGCACCGTATCGCCCAGTGAATTGCGCGCTTCCTTCAGCAGATGCGGACGCAAGAGCTTTCCCGTTGCAACCGCGCCATAAGCACGAACCACCTGAATGGGAGTAACCAAGACATAGCCCTGGCCGATAACCATGTTCGACATATCGCCGGGCAGCCACTGGGCTTCTTCGGGGACGTCTTTGAAATATTCCTTTTTCCATGCAGGCGTGGGAATACGACCCTCCGCTTCACCGGAAAGGTCGATCTTTGTAGCAGCCGAATAGCCAAATTCCTTAACGAAATCTTGCATGGCCTCATCACCGATGGAGGCACGGGCATCGTAGAAGCTCTTTGCGATTTCATAGAACACAACGTCGCAGGAAACGACGATGCCCTCACGCAGGCCCAGCAACCCATGACCTGACTTTTGCCAGCACTTCTGCGGGAAGCTGTCGCCAAAACCCGTCCAGGTACCCTGACAGTCCCAGACGCGAGATGTATCAGCAAATCCATAGGTTAAACCAGCCAGGCTGGTAAATACCTTGAAGCACGATGCCGCAGGGTACGTACCTGCGATAACGCGATTCATCAACGGATAATGAGACTCCTCGGTTTGGTAAGCGTCCCACATGTCCTGGGAAATACCGCCGATAAAATGCTCAGGTGCATAGGTTGGATAGTTCGAAAGCGCCACAATGCCGCCCGTATTAACATCCATTACAACGCATGATGCCGCAGTACCGGTTCCGTGACGCACCGCATCCTGAAGCACGCGATCTGCCACATGTTGAACCTTGGCATCGATGGTCAGGTACACATCGTTGCCCTTGCTCGGGGCGGTTTCCCCTACCACCTGCTGAACCACACCAGCTGCGTTTGTCACCAAAACACGTTGACCATGGTCGCCGGCAAGCAGCGAATCGTAAGTTTGCTCGATGCCGCTTTTGCCTACAGCATCACCAGACTGGATATCACGGCCCTCGGCAGCGTTCTTCAAGTCATCTTCGGAAGCGGTGCCCGTATAACCCAAGGCATGCGCCGCCATCGCCCCATAGGGATAGGTTCGCGTGGTTCGAATCTGCGTGCTGACACCGGGAAAGGCATCGCGATGTTCAGAAATATACGCGATATCGCGCAGCTTCACATCGCTTGCCACCACTCGTTGGCTCTGGGCACCCGAAGAAGAATCGAGAATACGAGAACGCACCACTTCGTAGGGAATTCCCAGAAGGGAAGAAAGGCGCAAGATCACATCGGAGTTCTTTGCAACATCCGCATCGGCAAGAACAGTTTGCACCTGGCGGTTTGCAACCATGGCAATACCATTTGCATCGTAGATAACGCCACGAGGAGCCGGCGTATTTACCGTAGTGTAGAGGTTTGCATCTGCCTCTTCGCTATAGCTGGCAGCCTCGATGATCTGCAAACCAAACAGCTTGGCGGTAAGCGCACCGAAAATGCCCAATGCTATGACGCCAACCGCAGTGAAGCGATTGCGCAAGCCCTCGCCCGCAGCAACACCGCCGCCCATAGAAGGGCCGCTCGGCGCAGCGCTATGCGTGGTCTTTGGCGTTTCTGCAGCAATACCAACCGACGTTACCGAGCGTACTCGCATACGGTCGGCAGCCCTCGAGTGAGCAGAATTGGCGCGCACGCGGAACACAACTGCAAGGATAACGCCCAATACAACAAGAGCGGCAAAAGTAGTGAGAATAGCGGAAAGCACGTGTTCCCCCTACCCTTAGCGGAATCGACCCGAGGTAGGAACCTGCCACGCTTCATTAGAAGCTTGAGCAAACGGCAAGCGACGCATGATGACAAAGAGCAACGCCGCGATCAATGAGTTCAGGATTGTGGCAGGAATCACGCGCTGAGCAAAGATATCAAGGATGGACCCCTGATAGCCGAGCACTAAAAGGACAACGGCAAACAGCAGCTCAAACACCAAAAGCGTTGCAGCAAGGGCAATAAGCGGCATAGCCAAAGAGGTATCGTCCAACACCTCGAACACGCGCGAGAGGCAGAACACTGCAATAAGCAAAAGCAACGGCGTAAGGCCTACTGGTGTATGCGTAAGGAGGTCGGCAATAAGGCCAAGCACAAACGCATAAACGTACGTGGTATCGGGTCGACGCATGATGGAGAGCACCAGAACGAACGAAACAATAAAACTTGGCACCGTAGAGAACACCGTAAGAATCGGTGCGAATACGACCTGAATTACTACGATGACAACAGAAAAGATAAGAGGAAGCATCCAATCACGCATGGGCGTTATTCACCATCCTCGGAAGAAGAGTTAGAAGTAGATTTCTTCTTGGAGTCAGAGCTAGAAGAGTCGCCCGACTTTGAAGAGCTGTCGGAGCTTGAGCTGGCATTCGCATCGCTGGTTGAGTTTTTGCTCAAAAGGGCATCGGGTCCAACCGCTTGAACTACAGCGTTGGCGGCATTGGTGTCGCTAGAAGCGGCACCATCATTGCTCATGCCCAAAACAACCAGCACTTCACTGATGTTGCTAAACGATGAGTTAGGCGAAATAACAATGGTGCGCGTTGCGTCGCCCTGTCGCTGCTCAACCTTGGAAACCACGCCCACGACCAATCCGCGGAAGTAGCCTCCGCCAAGACCTGTGGTTATAACCGCTTCGCCTTCTTTCACCTCGGTGCTCTCATCAACGCCCTGAAGGTACAGCACGCCTTCCACCGATCCAGAAAGAATACCCTCGGCACGAGAGTTTTGAAGCATCACGGCAACGCCACTTTGAGCATCGTTGAGCAATCGCACTTCAGATGTATAGGTTGAGCAGGAAACCACCTGGCCAACCACTCCCGTAGATCCCATAACGGGCAATCCCGGCTTCACGCCAGATGCAGTGCCAACGTCGATGGTGATAATGCGATTGTAGGAATCGGAGGAATAGCCCGTCACGTGGGCAGCAACCGAAGAGAATCCATACACGTCATGAATGCCGATAAGCGCCTCAAGGCGCGAAGCCTCCTGACGATACTCTTCAAGCTCGACCACCATTTGGGAAAGCTGTGCGTTGCTTTCCTTCAACTGGCTCATGGTTTGACCATCGGCCGTAAGGTCTTCCAACGAAGCTGAAGCAGAGGCAGCAAGCGAACCTGCGGCAGTCCCTGCAGAAGACAGGGGCGAAGAAACTGCTGATGTAGTATTTTGCAATGAATGCAGAGCGCCTTCGTCTCCCTCGCGGGAATAGACGACGACAAGGACGAGAGAGACCACCAACAAGATGATCAGCAACCCCGTCCCTCCAAGTTGGCCGCCGAATGGGATCTTTTTTTCGTTCAAATTCAGGGCCATATCGTAAAAGGATCTCCTATTTCGATCTCATAAGAATCTGCTTGAGTGCCGTGGGAGTTTCAAGAACCTTCAAGCAACCCGAAACAACATTGGTGAGCGCCGTTTCACTGGTCCAAACCGGAATCTCAAGCTGCTGCGAAAGATAGCGATCCAAGCCAGCGAGCAAACCGCCGCCGCCCGTGAGCAGAATACCGTTGGAAATGATGTCGGAGGCCAAGTCGGGGTTGGTCTTCTTGAACGTTTCCTTGATATGCACAACCATTTCGTCGATAGGAGCCTGCAGCGCATCACGCACATCTTCCGACTGAATGGTAACTTCCTTGGGCTGTTCGGTAAGCACGTCCTGACCAGAGATGATCATGTCGCGTTCACGACCGTCTTCAAAGGGCAGAATGGATCCAATCTTAATCTTGATGACCTCTGCTGTGCGTTCACCGATCTTGATTCCAAGAAGATCACGCAAATGAACCGCAATAGCTTCATCAAGACGATTGCCAGCAAGACGCAGAGAAGAAGAAGTTACGATACCGCCCAAAGAAATGACGGCAACTTCAGTGGTGCCGCCGCCGATGTCAACAACCATCGAGCC
>FR884632.1:102257-102835 GCA_000436075.1 Eggerthella sp. CAG:209
GAGCCGGTAGGCTCGGTTACAGGCAGGTCAGCGCCCATGGCAGCAGCCATAGGCTCTTCGATAAGGTATGCCTGGCGAGCGCCCGCCTGAATGGTGGCCTCGAAAACAGCGCGCTTCTCTACAGAAGTGGCACCACAAGGAATGCATACCACGATACGCGGCTTTGGCTGCCAAGGATAACGACGCGGAGCTGCTTTGTTAATAAACGCGGAGATCATGGCCTCCGTCACGTCATAGTCTGCGATAACGCCATCGTGCAGAGGATGCTCTGCAGAAAAAGTGTCTGGCGTATGGTTGATCATGTTCTTTGCTTCATGACCAACAGCAAGAACGCGGTGGGTGCTGCGCTCGATGGCAACAACAGAAGGCTCGTTGATAACGATACCCTGCCCCGTGATGGCTACGAGTGTATTGGCGGTGCCAAGGTCGATAGCCATGTCGTACGAAGACGACGAGGTGGCGTTCTGTATGAAATCAAGGAAAGACATTAATCGTCCTTAAACAGTATTGTGCAATCGTAAGAACAGATTCTATCACACAGCATAAATACACGTGCAGAAACCGTGAAGGAGGGAAAA
>FR884632.1:102922-106609 GCA_000436075.1 Eggerthella sp. CAG:209
CCCCTGATAAGTGCAGCCGCCGGAAAGCCGCCATCAAGCGCACCTCTTGCGCCAAGGCTGTTCAGGCCGGCAGCTGCATCATCAAGGGCTCGCGTAGCGTAATTGCGCCCAAAACAAATGTTGCGCCGTTCCATGAACGACGCAACCAAAAAAGCTTAGAAGAAGATGGAGATCTCGCGCTCGGCAGAAGCAACGGAGTCGGAGCCGTGGATTACGTTTTCGTCCATGATCAGGCCGAAGTCGCCACGGATGGTGCCAGGAGCTGCCTCTGCAGGGTTGGTAGCGCCCATGAGGGAGCGGCACTTGGCAACAGCGCCTTCACCGGAAACAACCATCTTAACAACAGGGCCGGAGGTGATGTAGGAAATCAGGCCATCATAGAAAGGCTTGCCCTCGTGCTCCTGGTAGTTAGCAGCAGCCTGCTCGGGGGTAACCATACCCATTTCCATGCGCTCGATCTTCAGACCAGCACGCTCGAAGCGGTTTACGATTTCGCCGATATGACCGTTGCGAACACCGTCGGGCTTGATCATGCTGTAGGTCTTTTCAATTGCCATGTTGGTTCCTTTCAAATGAACGTTTCGTTCTTACTGACGATATGAAACGGGGCGAACCCCGGATCGAATAGGGTTAAGACTGGCTGGTGAAGGAAAGTGACACGCTGGAAACCTTCCAGCCCAGGCCATCGCGTACCATGGAGATCTGGTACGGCACTTCGCCACCCTGCGAAGTGGTTGCAGTTGCGTACACCTCAGCGGTGCCAAGATTGTTGGTGGTACCGTTGATGGTAACCTGGCCACCCTGGGCAACCGTATCGGCGATACGGGCTTTTTCGCTTTCGTCAACGCTAGCGGCATACACATCTGCATTTTGAGGATCGGCAAACAGTGCATTTACTTGATCCTGCTGGGAGGGCATACCGTAACCTTGCGTATATGCGAAAGCACCACCGCCTGCAACGATGATGATGAGGATAAGGATGATGAGGAACGCCTTGAGGCCACGATGACGGCGCTTCTTCTTAAGAGGCTGGCCCCAATCCTGGAAATCCTGCTCGGCTTCCTGGAAATATTGGCTACCCGCCTGCTCTGCTGCAGCAATTTCGCGCATAATGCTGGTTTCAGACAGCTGCATGGTACCCATTTCGGAAGGGTCGAGACGAGACGATCCGATAGGAACGCCATCACCCTGAACATCCAAACCGGAAAGATCGTTATGGGTACTGGTAGAAGCTAATTCTTCTGGCGTAACGGCTTCGACTTCCCCCGTGTTGCCAGCGGCAACAGCAGCAACAGCACGCTGGTAGTCAACGTTTGCAGCATCGTTGAACACATACGTTTTGTCGGCCAAGGCTGACTCGAATGCGCGAACCGCCTTTTCCATCTTGCCATCAGCAACATAGGCCTGGCCCATGTTGGCGAAGATCTTGTTACGGGTTTCGGGCTTCATATCGAACTGAAGGGCACTTTCGTAGGATGCGATAGCGTCCATCGGGCGATCAAGAGCCATGAAGCAAACGCCCAGGTTCAGCAATGCCTTCGTGGGATCGGGATTCGATTCGTCTAAGGCTGCCGCACGGAAAGCGGCGCCCGCCTCGGCAGATTTACCCAGCTTGAGCAAGGAGTTGCCCAAGGCTACATATGCTTTATAGGGAGTAGCGTAACGGGAATCTTCCGTAACCGCCTTGAAGTTGGTAATAGCGTCTTCGAAATCGCCCTGAGAAGCATATACCATGCCCAAGTTGTAGCTTACCGAGCCAGAGGCATCGTAGGAGGTATCCACCAAAGCCTGGGAATACGCATGGATAGCCTCGTTCGGATCTTTGAGCTTCACCAGGCAATTGCCGATCTGGTGATACAGCAAGCCAACTTCGCCGGGGGCCTTTTCGACAGAGGTGTCCTCAAGGCATTCGGTGAACTTTGCAAGCGCTACGTCAAATTGCTTCGAAACGTACGCGCTGCGCGCTTGCTGAAAAGTCTCATTGTTCATGTATCGTCGGTTCCTCTCTTGCGTTTCTCGAACTGGCCCCTAAGGACGCAGAAGAAGCAGCCCGAAGCATACTAGCTCGGGCAGTACACGCTGTTAGTTGGCGTTCTCGATTTCGATGGTTTCGATAACGTCACCTACACGGAGCTGACCAACAACGTCAAGACCTTCCACCGTCTGACCGAATACCGTGTAGCCGGAATCCAAGAAAGGCTGAGCACCGAGGCACAGATAGAACTGGGAGCCCGCAGAGTTAGGATCCTGGGAGCGAGCCATAGCCAGAGTGCCGTCAAGATGCTTGTTATTGGGGTTGGTGGTGTACTCTTCGTGAATGGTGTAACCCGGACCGCCGGTGCCAAGACGAGCAAAGGGGTTGCCCTCCGCTGCCTTTACCTGCTCGGAGTCGAGCTCACGCGTGTTGGGGCAACCGCCCTGGATCACAAAACCGGGAACGTAGCGGTGGAACTTAAGGTTATCGTAGAAGCCCTTCTGAGCGAGTTCCACAAAATTGCCCACATGAATGGGGGCATCGTTACCAGCAAGCTCGACGCGAATGTCGCCCTTGGAGGTTTTGATTACTGCAACCTCATTGCCATTGGGCTGGTATTTAGGTGTGTACAAAGCCATGGTTTCCCCTAACTGCTTCGTGTTTCAAAAATAATGGTGCCCTCTACAGGATTCGAACCTGCGGCTTTCTGCTCCGGAGGCAGACGCTCTATCCCCTGAGCTAAGAGGGCCCAAGTGCTCATATTATACGTTATGATTTACAACATTCTTATTTCCCCACGAAAACCAAAGGATGAGACCATAATGCGCATCGAGATCACCGGTATGACCCATGGAGCAAACGCAGTTGGACGCGCCGATGACGGTAAAGTGGTGTTCGTCGCCGGCGGCGCACCGGGCGACGTGGTCGAAGTTGAAACAACCCGCGAAACCAAAGGTTTTCGCGAAGGATCTATTATTGAATTCTACGAAAAGGGAGCCGCCCGTGTTGAGGCACCCTGCCCCTTTGCCGCCGTATGCGGCGGATGCCCCTGGATGCACTTGTCTTACGAATCCCAACTACAGTCAAAGCGTGCCAGCGTAGTAAGCCAGCTCTCAAAAATCGGCGGCATACCACGAGNNGCATACCACGAGATCGCGCCGAAGAACTCGTGGGCGAATGCGTAGGGTCCAAACGCCAGCTGGGCTACCGCAATAAGCTCGAGCTCGCAGGCGGACGCGACGAACGCGGTTTGTTCATGCTCGGCTTCCACGAGCGGGGAGGCAAGCTTGCGGCAGCACCCAAAACCTGCCTTTTGGCAGCAAAGGGAATCGAAAAAGCACCAGGGGCACTGCGCGGAGCCCTCTCTTACCTGCAGGGCCATGACGATCTGGGCATTTTCCGTATCGGCGTGCGACGCAGCGTACGGACCAAGGATACCGAAATCGCGCTCTGGACGAACCCTTCAGCATTTCCCCGAAAAGCCGCAGCGAACACCCTTTCCAGCGCGCTGAAATGTACCAGCATCGTGCGCGTAATCGCCGACCCCGGCAAAGCACGCAAGATCAAAAAAGTTGAAGCACTGTACGGAAAGGGACATTGGAGCGAAGAGCTGGCAGGAAACACCTACCGCATCAGCGCCCCAAGCTTCTTCCAAGTAAACACCGCTCAAGCAGAAAAGATGATCCAGTTGGTGCTCGACGGGCTGGAAGTTG
>FR884632.1:106847-112936 GCA_000436075.1 Eggerthella sp. CAG:209
GGTAGACCCGCCGCGCGCCGGCCTTGCCAAAGGAGTTGCCGAAAGCATCGCCGCGTCGAAAGCCGAGCGTGTGGCCTACGTCAGCTGCGATCCCGCCACCTGGGCACGAGACATAGCCCGTTTTGCCGAAGCAGGATACGAACTGGTACGGGCAATACCGGTAGACCTGTTCCCTCAGACCTTCCATGTGGAAACGGTAAGCATCCTGAAGCGCAAATAAGCATCAGAACCCGCATAGCGAGATGACGCTATGCGGGTTCTTACGGCGCAGGATGCTTCAGCCCATGGGGCGAAGCATCCTGAAGCGTCCTAACGCAAAAGAGCCCGGAACGAGTCTTCATTCCGGGCCCAGTATTTGCAAAGAACTCAGTTCAGCAACGCGGACTTTTCTATCCGCAGTTGCAAGCTCTAAAGGCAATTGACGCATTGACGTCACAATGCAGAACTTGCGGCGTTACCCCCACGCGATGCAAACCGCGTCAAGCAACGCTGCACAATCCGAAAAGCCATGACGCCGTGCGCTTTAGCTGCGCGCTTCCTTCACGTGCCCAACCAGCTTAGCAATACGCTCGCTGTATTCGGGATGCTCGATGCCCGCTTCGGCGATATCGATAATAGGGGCGTCACCCCACAAGGTTTCCAAACGATAAAAATCACGAGATTCGGGCTGGAACACATCCACTACGAACTCGCCGTAATCGAGAAGCTCCCAAGAATGATCGTTGGTCTGCTCGCGGGAAATGGGCTTTACGCCGCCCTCGATACGCACTTTTTCCTCGATGTTGTCGAGGATGGCCTCAACCTGGGGAGTGTTGGCGCCCGTTGCGATAACGAAATAATCGGTGACGTCCACCAAGTCGCCAACTTTAATGACCATGATGTCAGTTGCCTTGCGCTCGTCTGCCGCACGTGCAGCAATAAGCGCGCATTCACGAGAAGATGTTTCTTCCACTTATATTCTCCTTTATTGTTCTTGAGGCTTAGCGCCGTTGTAGCAGTTCCAAACCGTGACAGAATCATAACTGATAGGCTTGCCGGCACGAACCAGATAGGACATGCCTTCCTTCAGCACCGCATAGAACAGCTCTTCCAGGCTCATAGTGCCAATCTGCTTATACAGGCGCTTGTATTCGGCTACATCGTGCGTGGGCTCGATTTTGTCAGCCGCAAACACGATCATATCAAGTGGCGCCATGTCGGGAGCACCAACCGTATGCCTCTCGATTGCCTGAAACACTTCTTCCCCGAAGCAGGGGAAATCACGCCGCAGCACTGCCGCCGCCGTAGGCCCGTGCAATACCCACGGCATACCGTTTATCACATCGGGACTTACTTTCAGATCGAAATCCGAAATGCGCTGCTGTAACTGAGCAGGGAGAAGCGCTTTGTCCCAATCGTGCAGCAGGCCAGCCATACGAGCGATATGGCCATCATAGCCATAAACACGTGCGAGTTTTCGAGCCGTTTTCGCTACCGATATGCTGTGCACATACCGCGAAGGGTTCACGCGTTGCATAAGCAATCCCTTCATGTGCTTGTATGACTGCGAGCCAAACGGCTTTCCCTCATCAAAGCCTTCAGCGCCAGTAGGCTGGTAGGCAAACTCCGAAAGCTCTTCTCTGGTAGGCTCTGTCACCTGCGCTTTCTTCTTCTTAGCCATGTTCCACTCCCTCGCGATAGAACTCGTGCTCCATCACGTGATCGACTACAACCTGGGGCGTAAGATAGCGGATCGACTTTCCCTCCGCCAGGCGACGCCGCAGTTCACTTGATGATATCTCCAGTGCTTCAATGGTAACGAATGAAATGGAGATGCCTTTCGCTGCATCCACAATCTGCGCGCGCTTTTCATCGGAAAGCTCGTAGCCTGGACGATCAACCCCTACGAATTTTGCAAGGGACCCCATTTCGTCCGAGCCTCGCCACTTTGAAACCGTTGCTATCGCATCGGCTCCCGCCAAAAAATACAACTCAACATTAGGCGGAAAATGGCCACGGAGCGTTCGAAGGGTGTCGATGGTGTAGGTATCGCCACCACGCGCAATTTCAATATCGCTTACATCGAAATACGGGTTATCGGCAATGGCGGCACGGCACATGGCCAAACGATCGCTTGCAGGAGCAATTCGTTGCCCACGCTTGAAGACCGGATTCCCTGTGGGAATGAACAAGATAACATCAAGGCCCAAATCTTCTCGCGCTTGTTCGGCACAAGCCAAATGCCCGTTATGGATAGGGTCGAAAGTGCCACCCATGATCCCTAAACGACAGGGCTTGCCGTCTTTTCCGAAATCATCGAAGCGTTCGCAGATATGCGGCTCTTTGTAGCCCGTTTCCTGCGCACGCATTTTGCGCACGGTCTCGATAACATCGATAGCACTCATGCTACTCCCTTACCTGGCCCGTTCCGTTCACCAAGTATTTCGTGCTGGTAAGCGCCTCTAACGCAAACGGACCACGTACGTGCAATTTCTGAGTTGAGATACCTATTTCCGCGCCAAGGCCAAATTCCCCACCGTCGGTAAAACGAGTTGAGGCGTTGGCATATACAGCAGCAGCATCAACTCCCTGCTGGAAAACCGCAGTGGCTTCTTCGTTCGAGGCAACAATGCACTCAGAGTGATTGGTGCCATAGCGATTGATATGGGAAACGGCTTCATCTACCCCGCCTTCAATAACATGGATGCTGATTTCCAGGGCCAAGTACTCACGGCCCCAGTCTTCCTCAGTGGCGGCAACGAAGAATTGCGAAAGTTCAGCGTGACCTTCGGCAACAGTTGCCTGCACTGCCGCGCGGACCGCCTCGTCACCGTGGATCAATACGTTTGCCTGAGCCAAATCGAGCAGCAAGCCAGGAAGGAATTCCTGAGCAATGGAAGCATCAACCAACACCGATTCGCATGCGTTACATACACCAGTGCGCTGAGTCTTTGCGTTCAGGATTATCTTTCGCGCCATGGCAAAATCAGCCGATTCGTGCACATAAACATGGCAGTTGCCGACACCCGTTTCGATTACCGGCACTATCGCGTGTTCCACGCAATGCTGAATAAGGCCAGCGCCACCACGAGGAATAAGCACATCGACCAAGCCGCGAAGACGCAGCAGGGTGTCGGTCTCCGTGCGGTCGGTTGATTCAATGGCAACTACCGCATCCGCAGGCAAGCCGACGCTTTCAATGGCAACGCGCAGAACCTGCGCAATTGCCAGATTCGAGTGAACCGCCATAGAGCCGCCGCGCAGCACGCAAGCGTTGCCCGATTTCACGCAGATGCCCGCAGCATCAGCAGTTACATTGGGGCGTGCCTCGTACACCATAGCCACCACGCCCAACGGCACGGAAACCTTTCGGATAAGCAAACCGTTTTCTAGTGTTCGCTGCTCTAAGATCTTGCCTGCGGGATCGTCGAGCGAAGCAAGGCTTTCAAGAGCAGATGCCATACCCTCGATACGGCCCTTATCCAAGAACAAACGATCAATCAGCGAGTCTTTCGTTCCTGCTTTTCGGGCCTCAGCACAATCGACCGCGTTTTCTGCGCAGATAAGCGCTGCTTCTTTGCGAAGGGCAGCTGCCATTGCAAACAACGCCTTGTTCTTCAGCTCGGTAGAGGCTTTCGCCATAGCAGCGCTGGCAACCTTGGCCCTCTGCGCCGCAACCTGTGCTTCACTCATTCGAACACCACCAATTCATCGCGATGGACTGCGGGCTTATCGCCCAAATTTACGAGCAATTCGTTACCACGAATTTCCTTCTGGGAGCGGCCTCGGGCAAGACTCACTTCAGAAGAGGGTGCGTTTACCCTACCGCGAGCAAACAGGTGCCCCTCTTGATCCTTGATATCGACAATATCCCCACGGAAGAAAGAGCCCTCCACGCTGGTAATGCCCACAGACAAAAGCGACGAGCCGGTATCTACCAAGGCTCGCCTGGCGCCATCGTCTACCACCAAAACGCCCTTGGCAGTGTCGCCGAGGGCAATCCAGAGCTTACGCGGGGAAATATCATGCGCTTTGTTGCGAGCAACGAAGTAGGTGCCCACCGATTCGCCGTGAGCGAGCTGGATTAAGCTACCCTGACGACGCCCATGGCAGATAACCATCGGGATGCCCGCAAGCATAAGCACGCGAGCAGCGCGGATCTTGGTGATCATGCCGCCGCTGCCCACCTTCGATGTAACGCCTCCCGCGGAAGCCATCAGTTCAGGGGTGATGCGCTCAACGAGGGGGATAAGCGTAGCCGTTGGATCGATAGTGGGATTGGCGGTATACAAGCCTTCGATATCGGAGAAGATAACGCACATATCGGCCTGCACCAAGCAAGAGACGAGGGCGGCAAGTGTGTCGTTGTCGCCAAAGCGAATCTGCTCAACCGACACCGTGTCGTTTTCGTTGATGATGGGCACGACATCAAAATCAATCAAGCGCTCCAAGGTGTCACGCGCATGCAGATAGGCATTGCGCTGCGCCGTAGAGTGCCGAGTGATAAGCACGCATGAGGTAAGCACATCGTAGCGCGAGAATGCTTCTGCGTACGTTGCCATAAGTGCATTCTGCCCCACCGAAGCTGCCGCCTGGAGCGAAGGCATGTCGGTCGGGCGCTCTTCGATGCCCAATGCCTCCAAGCCGCATGCAATTGCAGCGCTGGAAACAATAAGGGGGCTCCATCCCATCTGACGTAAAGCATGGACCTGAGCGGCAAGGCCATCGAAGTATGCACGATCGAGCTTGCCTTGCTCGTTTACCAAGGTTGACGAACCGATCTTGATTACTATGACTTTCTTGCCGTTTCTCATGCTTTAGATGTCCATTCCCTCGAAATCATCTTCGCGCATACGTGCCGACTCAAACTCGAATGCACATTCCAAAATGCGAATCTCATCGCCGTCGCAAGCCCCCGCAGCCTCAAGGGCCTCATCGAGCTTCAAACGCTTAAAGCGATGCTGCAGGAACGTAACAGCTTCATCGTTTTCCCAGTCGGTCTGGATAACCATGCGCTCAATCTGCTTTCCGGTAACGCGGAACACGCCCTCGGAAAGCTTGGTGACCTTGAACTTCTTATCTTTCGCATCGCGACGATGCTGCCAGATCTGATCGAAATGCTCTTGACCTTCCAAGGCCTTGCGCTGAGCCTCGCGGAGCTCAGCAACACGAGCACCGGTAGCCTTCATCAGGGCATCTACGCCTTTTCCCGTAACGGCACTGGTGAAGAACACCTTAGGGTTCAACGGGCTTTCAGCATATTCATTGCCACCGGCGCGCTCAACGGAATCGCGGCGCACCTCTTCTTCGAGGCGGCGAGCGGCGTCTTCCACACCAGGGGCATCTACCTTATTTCCCACCACGATGCAAGGACGCTCTGCCAATTCAGGCAGATAAGCTTTCAGCTCATTGTTGATAATGCGGTAATCCTCTACCGGGTCGCGGCCCTCATACCCACCAGTAAGGTCGATAACATGGAGGATGATTGCACAGCGTTCCACGTGACGGAGGAATTCGTGGCCCAAGCCCTTTCCTTCGTGCGCGCCCTCAATGAGGCCAGGAACGTCTGCCACAACATAGTTATACTCATCGGCTTTCACCACGCCCAAATTAGGCACAAGCGTAGTGAAAGGATAATCAGCGATTTTAGGTTTGGCGGCAGACATGCGCGCAATGAGCGAAGACTTGCCAGCGGAAGGAACGCCCACCAAGGCAGCATCCGCCATGAGCTTCATTTCAAGCTCGACCCAGCATTCTTCTGCGGGAACACCAAGCTCCGCAAAAGCAGGGGCGCGACGTGTTGACGTGACGAAATGGGTATTGCCGCGACCGCCAATGCCGCCGCGAGCAGCAATAATACGTTCTCCATCATGAGTGAGGTCGGCAATAGCCTCACCGGTTTCCTTGGTTTCATCGTTGTATTCACGCACAATAGTGCCAACGGGAACCTTAAGAACAAGGTCTTCGCCATTGGCGCCGTTCATCTTGGAACCCTTACCATGGGTGCCGCGCGTTGCTTTGAAATGATGTTTGAAGCGATAGTCGATCAGCGAAGAAACGCGGGAATCGGCTTCAAGCACGATATCGCCGCCCTTGCCGCCGTCGCCGCC
>FR884632.1:112963-116762 GCA_000436075.1 Eggerthella sp. CAG:209
GGGCCGCCCTTCGGGACGTGCGCCTCACGACGAAACGACATGCAGCCCGCGCCGCCGTCGCCTGCTTTAAGAAATATGCGAACCTTGTCTGTAAACATTATCCTTCAATTCTAAACGAAAAGACCCCCTGCGATGCAGAGGGCCTTTGTTAAGTCCAAATTTAGGCGGTATTTATGCCTGAGGACGGACATGCACCTTGCGGCGTGCGCCCTTGGTGTATTCTACCGTACCTTCGCACAGAGCGAACAGGGTGTCGTCCTTGCCGCGACCCACGTTCTCACCGGGATGGAAGTGAGTGCCACGCTGACGAACCAGGATGTTGCCCGCACCGACGAATTCGCCAGCAAAGCGCTTGCAACCAAGGCGCTTAGCCTTCGAATCGCGACCGTTGCGGATGGAACCTTGACCTTTCTTATGTGCCATTAGTATTCCTCCTCTACTTAAGCGATGCTGGTGATCTGAATACGAGTGAGCTGCTGGCGATGACCGCGCAGCTTCTTGTAGTTCTTGCGCTTCTTGAATTTGAAGACGAGCTGCTTGTCGCCCTTAAACTGCTCAACGATGGTAGCCTCAACCTTGGTCTTGGCAGCCTCTGCAGGGTCAGCGATAACCTTAGCGCCGTCAACAACCGTGATAGCGGTAAGAGCGACCTTGTCGCCTGCTTCACCTTCGAGCTTTTCGACGTTCAGGCAGTCACCGGTGGATACCTTGTACTGCTTGCCGCCAGTCTTAACAATAGCGTACATAATTCTCCTTATTTGAAATAAACGCAAGGCGATAGCTTATCAGCGTGACCGTAGCAAGTCAACGAAAGTGCCTTTCGTTGCAACGTATGCACCGTCTCCGCGTATCATCGCACTTATTCCTAAGCTGCACCTTTCGTGCAACCTGTTGAATGATACCAGAAACCGCCCGATATGGAAGAACAAACCCAAGTTTCGTGAAGGCGCTCCACAATTGGCCAACAAGAGAAAGACCCTTCCCGTCGCATTCTCCTTCTAGCCCCGCCCGCCCCTTGCCACACCAATCGACTTAACCGTCTACAGACAATTGTTAGTATTTTTATACCATTTGCTCTCACCTGCGCCTCTATTGGTGATATGATGCTTTTGTGTAGAAGATCAGCCTTTAATTGGGCTGCGGAAAAGGAGGTGGTGTGCGAATGGAATTCCTCACCGACCCGGTACTGCTTGCACGCATCCAGTTTGCGCTCACAGCTATGTACCACTATGTGTTTGTGCCGCTCTCTATAGGTCTAGGCCTTATTGTGGCGATTTTCGAGACCAAGTACTATCGATCCCAAAGCGTTGAAGATGCCGCCGCATCCCGTTTCTGGATCAAGGTATTCACGGCCACCTTCGCCCTAGGTGTTGCAACTGGCATCACCATGGAATTCTCGTTTGGCACCAACTGGGCCGACTACGCGCGTTTCGTGGGCGACATCTTCGGCGCACCGTTGGCGGCAGAAGCGCTGCTCGCGTTTTTCTTGGAATCGGTATTCCTTGGCGTGCTCCTGTTCGGGCGTAAGAAGGTAAGCGGCAAATTCTACCTTGTTTCTGCCTGGCTCGTTTGGCTAGGTTCGTGCCTCTCTGCGCTGTGGATCATCATCGCCAACTCGTGGATGCAAACCCCAGCAGGCGCCGAGCTTTCCGCAGACGGCACCCAGGCACTCTTGACCAACTTCCTTGATGCCGCGTTCAACGCAACTACGGCCCCTCGCTACTTCCACACGGTAGACGCTCTGCTCATCATGGGCGCATTCACAGCGCTTGCCATTGCCGCGTGGTACCTGAAGAAGGGCCTTCACACCGAATTCGCCATGAAAACGGTGCGCGTTGCTTCCGTTGTTGCCTTGTGCACAACTTGCCTTATGGTGGTATTCGCCCACCAATCCGCCGTGGCGGTGGCCGAAGAACAGCCCACAAAGTTCGCCATGATGGAAGGCGCCTACAACGGAGAGGCAATGCCGCTGTACGCGGTAGGCTGGGTTGACGAAGCCTCCCAAAAGGTGATTACCCCTATCGCCATACCAGGTGGCACTTCTTTCCTGGCCTCTGGCTCGTTTGATACGGAATATCCTGGCCTCAACGACCTGGCGAAGAGCGGCGCTTACGGGTCCGATTTCACCGAAGAGACCATTTCAGAGCTCCCTGTGAACACCGTATTCCAAAGCTATCACCTGATGGTGGCAATGTTCGGGCTTATTGGGCTTACTACCCTGCTAGCCTTCATCTTCACGTTCCGCAAGGGACGCATTGCCTCGATGCGCTGGCTGCAGAACCTGGCCATCGTTTCGCCTCTGTTCCCCTTCTTGGCCATCGAAGCAGGTTGGTTTACTGCAGAAATCGGCCGTCAACCATGGGTGGTGTACCCCGCCACCAGCAGCCCCGAGGGCGTAAGTCTGCTCACACAGGCCTCTTCTTCCGCATCTGTAACCTCTCCCGAGCTTGCCATCACGCTGGCGCTGTTCCTGCTTATCTATCTGTTCCTGATCATCGGATGGGCACGCATCGTTATCCACCTTATCAAGGTCGGCCCACGCATCGACGAGAGCGGCGAGGCAAGCAATGAAACCGCTCGCAAAACGGGCAATAGCAGCAATGGCAACGTTGAGGCCTCTATCGGAAAGGCAGGTGAGTAGTCATGACCGCATTGGGAATTCTTTGGTTTGCCCTGATAGCTGTTCTTATCGCGGGCTATTTCATCCTCGATGGATTTGATTTGGGCGCCGGCATCCTTTCGCCCTTTATCGCAAAAAACGAAAATGAAAAGGCCGTGGTGCGTCGAGCCATCGGCCCGACTTGGGACGGCAACGAAGTGTGGCTCCTCACCGCTGGCGGCGCGCTGTTCGCTGCATTTGCTCCGGCATACGCTACTACGTTTTCAGGCTTCTATCTGGCTATCATGCTCGTGCTATTCGGCTTGATCGTCCGAGCTGTATCTCTCGAATATCGCTCCCATGACCCCAAATGGGGCAAGATTTGGGACGCCCTGTTCTTTATTGGATCGCTCCTGCCTGCCCTGCTGTTCGGCGTAGCCATCGGCAACGTATACGCCGGCATTCCCCTTGACGCCAATGGCGATTATGCGGGCGTTCCGCTTCTGGGGCTCATCACCCCCTTCACGCTTCTGTGCGGGCTTCTGGGCCTTTCAGTGTTTGTCACCCAAGGGGCAACCTGGATTGCGCTCAAGGCCGAAAAGCCATCTGACCTGCAGGCGCGCGCAGCCAAACTGCGCTGCCCCTTGGCCTGCATAACCATGGCCCTATTCGTTGCCGTAAGCGCATACGCCCTTATGGGCATTGCGCCTACCCTTGACCCTGCCCTTGGAACGCTGCGCTCGGTTGCCTGTGCGGGCGTGGTTGCCGCGCTGATGGCGCTCTTCTTGGCCTCCAGAGAAACGGACAATGACCTTCTTCCGTTCCTGGCAAGCAGCGCATCGGCACTGCTTCTGGTACTCCTGTTTGCAGCATCGATGTTCCCTACCCTGGTGGTTGCCACAACGGGCACGAGCATCACCATCGCAAATGCCGCTTCTTCCGATTTGGCCCTCGCATGGATGACAGGCATCACCTGCATTGGCCTTCCCTTGGTGCTGGTGTATCACGTACTGGTGTATCGCACCTTCCGTGGACGCATCAGCGCTGATGAGGCCAACGAATACTAACCTGTGCGGCGGCGAATTCCCTGAATGGGACAGCCGCCGCTTTCGTTTTCATCGAAGGCGTCAGAAGGCGCCGCATTCAGCGCTCCTCGCAACACGCCGCCCATGCAAATGAAAGGAGGCCAGCTATATGGAG